>NZ_BCNW01000001.1:1503104-1803725 GCF_001571385.1 Methanofollis ethanolicus
TATATATCGCCGCTCCTGTTCTCTCCCCCTGCCATGACGTGACGGCCCGAAGGAAGAGAGGGGGAACGGTATGTCTATATTATGATGCGTGTATCTCTCCCTTGATACTCCGGCCAGCAAATATAGGGGGAGGTGCTTGAAGCAAATGGCACGGGTGGCCGATGAAATCATGAGCATGACAGCCCGGCATCGCGCGAGGTGAGGAGTATGATAGACATCGCGGTCATCCCAAAACGGATCCGAACCTTCATGCACGCCGATGAAAGGACGCACATTCGGTTCTGAAAAATCCTGTTCTGGCGTCTTGTCCTGGGGGTTTCACCCCCCGATCCCCCCCCTCATTGCGATAGGGGGTGGATGGTAATCTCCTTCATCAGGGTCTCTCTTCCCCGACCCTATCCTGTTTCGGGGGTCCGGGGGCGTCGGTCCCCCGGCAGAGATCTGGGGGAAGGCGGTGGTTTCGCACGATTCTTCATGAAATTCGGGAAGACATCGACCCGATCAGGATCTTTTCTCCCGAGTTCCCATGCACGGATGGAGGGAGTGAACGAGAGTTTTGGGATATGCTCGTCTTTTATGATCTCTTCTTTGTCCCTGTCCTCTTCCTCGGCCACAATTATCACCGGGAACGCCTCTTCAAGGCGAAGGCTGAGGACGACGCCCGTGTCCAGGCCCTGATCGCCGCGCAGATGAAGAGCCTTGCCGAAGGGGAGATCTCCTTCAGGGATCCCCGTCTGAAGACCTACCTGGGCATGGTCCTGATGCTGATGCGGAACAACTGGGCCTTTCTCACGGTCAACAACAGGGTGACCGTCTACACGGACGGCGAGGAGAAATTTGCCGCCCTCCTCGATGCCATCGCCGGGGTGCGGGACTTCGTCCATATCGAGTACTACATCATCAGGGACGACGCCCTCGGGCGCCGGGTCGTCGGCGCC
Source organism: Methanofollis ethanolicus (assembly GCF_001571385.1). Taxonomy (NCBI): domain Archaea; kingdom Methanobacteriati; phylum Methanobacteriota; class Methanomicrobia; order Methanomicrobiales; family Methanomicrobiaceae; genus Methanofollis; species Methanofollis ethanolicus. The sequence goes on from NZ_BCNW01000001.1 coordinate 1,504,043, forward strand.
GCCCTCACGGAGAAGGCGCAGCAGGGCGTCGAGGTCCGCCTCCTCGTCGACGGCCCGGGGTGCGCGCGACTGCCCCGCGACTTCTTCGACGCCTTTGTCGGTGCCGGCGGCCGTCTCGCCCGTTTCTTCCCCTCGGTCGTCCCGTACCTGAACCCCAGGATGAACTGCCGCAACCACAGGAAAATCGCGGTCATCGACGGCAGGGTGGGCTTTGTCGGCGGCTTCAATATCGGGGACGAGTACCTGGGGAAGGGGGCCTATCTCAAACTGATCAACTCGGCACAGAGGTCGGTCTATCTCCAGACTCCGTACTTCGTGCCCGACGGGAGCGTCGCCGACGCCCTGCGGATCGCCGCCCTCTCCGGTGTGGACGTGCGGGTCATGATCCCCTGCAAACCAGACCACCCCTTCGTGTACTGGGCGAGTTACTCGTGTATCGGGGAACTGCTGGAGGCCGGGGTGCGGGCGTACACCTATGAGCGCGGCTTCATCCATGCAAAGACGATCGTCGTCGACGGCCTTGCGGCCTCAGTGGGGAGCGCGAACTGGGATGAACGGAGTTTCAGGTTGAACTTCGAGACAAACGCCTTCGTCTACGACCCCGCGGTGGCCGGGCGCCTCCACGAGATCTTTCTTGCGGACATCCGGAACTGCAGCGAACTCACCTCTGCTGTCTATGCAGCCCGCGGACGGGTCATCAAGGTGAAGGAGTCGGTCTCCCGCCTCTTCTCGCCTCTCCTCTGACCCCTATTCACGCCGGCGTGTAAAATAGCGCTTCAGCCTGGGCATGTTCTGCTCGTAGTGGACCTGGAGGGAGGGGACCGCGTACGGCAGGAACTCTCCCAGGATCGCGCCGCCGGTGAGGACCTTGCCGAACGCGCCTGTCTCCTCGCCGATGACATGGCTCCTCTTCCGCCTGATCTCTTCGATGAACTCTTCGGCCGTGTCGGCCTGGCAGCAGGTGACAACCCCGCCGAGGTGGCCGAGGAGGTGGGAATCGGTACCGCCGGTCATCCCCTGGCCTGTGCGGACCGCCTCGTCGGCCGCCTGCCTGTTCAGGGCCCTACCCATGCCCCCGCAGATCACTTCGAGGGCGTCGACCTGCCCGGCCACCGCGGGGTCGATGGCATGCTTTGCCGTGCACTTCAGGAGGCCCTTGTCGAGGAAAAAATAGCCGAAGGGATGTGCCGCGGTGATGAGGCAGTCATAGTTTTTTCCTCTCTCCACCAGTTCCTCCGCGGTCAGGCGCACCGCGAGGTACGGACTCTTCCCCTTCCTCTCCCTGATCTCGCGGGCATAGAAGTCCTGCAGGCCGGAGAGCATCGGGAAGTAGAGGAGGATGTGCGGCCCGTCCGCGGTGCTGACCTCCATGCCGGGTACGACGAGGGCCTCTGGCCGCCGCTCCAGCGCCTCCGCGACGCCGCGGACCTCGTTGTGGTCGGTGATGGCGAGGCCGATGTCAAGTCTTTCTGCCTGTGCGAGGAGTGCCCGCACAGGCGTTGGTGCGTCCGAGTACGAGGAGTGGACATGGAGGTCCGCGGGGGTGTATCCCCTCTCCCTGATCGCGGCAGGGTCGGGACGTTCAAAGCGTATTCTCATGGTGAAAGGCTAAAGGTTTTTTCTGGTTTTCAGCAGTCTCTGCAGCTGCCGGACGGGGCAGCTGCCTTCCCGTCATGGTGGGCATGGCCGCAGGCCGCACAGCTGCAGCCGCCGCCCTCACTCCTGTGCATGTGCGGCCCCCGCCCTGAGCAGGTCGGTCACGTGGTCGTCAGCAAGGGCATAGTAGGCCACCTTCCCCTCCCTCCTGAAGGTCACCACCTTTGCCCCGCGCAGCAGGCGGAGTTGATGGGAGACCGCCGACTGACTCATCCCGAGCAGGGCCGAGAGATCGCAGACGCAGATTTCCCTGCCGTTCAGGGCCGAGAGGATCCTGACCCTGGTGGGGTCACCGAAGAGCTTGAAGATCCCGGCGACGGCCTGGCTGGTCTGGTCGTCGATGAGGTGCTCCCTTGCCTCCTCGACGGCATCCTGGTGGATGCACCTGACCGTGCAGAGGTCGTCATCCATGCATGATCATATGAACATGTGTGCATATGAATGTGTGGTTGCGATCTCTCCCCGGACAGAGGGATAGAGAAAGTTCCCGAGTAGAAGAAACCTGACGGTCGGGATGTGATGTGAGAAAAAAGAAAAAACGCCCCGGCCGGGATTTGAACCCGGGTCAAAAGCTCCGCAGGCTTCTAGGATGTCCACTACCCTACCGGGACACTGCAGATGTGCTCTATAAAATTGGTAGTTCTCCCATATATTCATTCCCCTCCCGCAGACAGGAGTGGGGTCAGACCTCCCCTGTGGTCTGCCCGGTCTGCCCGATCATCGCGGAGAGATCGACGGTGACATCTGTGCCCCGGATGTCCAGATGGTATTTTCCCGGGCTCATGACGAGGATTTTCTTTGATTCGTCCACGGAGTACAGGCCGGCAAAACCGTCCTGTGCCACAATATTCCCGTCCCCGTCGCGCACGGTCACCTCAAGCCGACTTCTGTCGCTGATGGTGGTCACCGTCTTTTTCTCTTCCTTATGGCTTCCATAACTGCTCTCATAGACGACCGTCCGGGTGGTCATCTTCGGCTGAACGGAGAAGTTCACAACAAGGGGTGCCTGTGTCACATTGATTGCCCATGCAGCCGCGGGATGACCATAGTCCAGCACAACCTTCTCGTGGATCACTTCCAGATATGAGGACGCTGCCGGCGTGACAGTGGGGTTCTGCTGTGCCGGCGGACTCGGGCGGTTGGTCGTCGTGGGATATGGCGTCGCAGGACTGACATATTCGCTGTCCACAGTCGGGGTTGGTGTGGTCGACGTGGGGGCGGGCGTATCCTTCGCCCAGAACGGTTTTTCCTGTGACCCATCCCCGGCCGCGGTGGTACATCCCGCCACCAGGAGGGCGGCACAGACAAGGAGGGCGAGCAGCATGTGGAGGGACTTCATCAAATACGAGTACTTGCTCCCGGTATATATGGGTTTATAAGGTTGTCCCGGACGATCCTATATCTACGAGAACAGGTATCAAAATTCGTACTATATAAAACGTCTTCACTTCTCAACCCGGATGAAATCAACAATACGAGAGAATGAGACCTCTGTAGATCTCTTCGGCGCACTTGAGCGAAGGAATAGAAACCCGCTCGTCGATGCCATGTATCGTTTTTATCTCTCCCGGGCCGTACTCCACTGTCGGGAACCCGGCCTTTCTCAGGTGCCTGGCATCGCTCGCCGCCCACTGGAAGATAGGGACGGCCTCTTCCCCGTACACGCGCCCGATCTCTGAAGAGATGCGCGTGGCAATCGTGGCAGACGGCGGCGTAAAGGAGGGTTCGGAGGTCGAGGTCGCCTTCATCCTCGCTGAGGGCGCATGCGACGCGATCTCTGAGACGACCTCCCCGGTCGTGCACCCCCACGGGATGCGCAGGTCGAGGTCGAGGTCGCAGCGCTCGGCAACGATATTTGCCTTCTCCCCACCGGAGATGACGCCGGGGTTGAACATCACGCGGCGCAGGACACGGTCGAGTCCCTGTGTCCCGAAGATCCCTTCGAGCACCCCGGACGACCGGGCGATGATCTCCTCCATCTCGCCGCTCACCGGGTACTCTCGTTCATGGATTTCCTGGAGAAAAGAGATGAGCGCGTGCGCCTCCATGATCGCGCTCCGCCCGATCTCCGGGTACAGGGAACTGTGGCCGGGTTCGCCGGAAAAGGAGAGGGAGAGCCGCGCCAGTCCCTTCTGCCCGATGCAGGGGGAGAGGCGGGGCGTTGGTTCGGCGATGAGGGTGTCGCAGGGCCGAAGCACGTCCTTTGCAAGGAGATATTCCATGCCATGACACCCGCCGGTCTCCTCGTCGCAGACAAAGACGACCTGACAGGAGGGTGCGTCCCCTTCGCCGGCGACACGCCGTAGGGCGGTGAGAAGGGCCGCGCATCCCCCTTTCATGTCGCTCGATCCCCGCCCCCAGATATACCCCTCCTCCTCGACGCCCTCGAAGGGGGGGTGGCGCCACCCTGTCGGGATGGCCGGGACAACGTCGAGGTGGCCGACAAGGAGGAGGCCCGGGTTATGGCCGGGTGCAATCAGGTTGCAGCGCCGCCCATCCCGGGAGACGACGACACTCTCGATCCCGCTCTCCAGCAGAAAGGCATGGATGTACTCAGCGACATCGCGGGTGTCGCCGGGAGGGTTCTCGCTCCGGATCCTGACGAGGTCCCTGCAGAGAGCGGAAACGTCCATGGTCTCAGGCGCTCACGCTTTTTTTGTACTCCTCGAAGAGGGTCGCCAGTGAACCGCCGTTGTAGATGCTGTTGAAGAACGGTCTGGAGAAGAACTCGTCGATGGCGTCGGAGAAGAACGCCGCGGGCACCGGTTTTTTGCTCTCCGGGTCAAGGACAATCCTGAAACTCTGGTAGGTGGCTGGGTTTGCCCTGTCGTACACGCCCTTCCAGACCATCGGGAGCTTTGCGAATTTCTCAGGCTGGTTTTCCTTCAGCCACATGATAAATCCCGGGAAGAGGGCGCGCTCGTCCTTTTTCTCCTCGTCAAGCCGCCAGCGGAGGTACTCACGGTGCATCATGTTCTTCGGCGACTGGGTGTTGAAGACATAGGTGCTCAGGGTGTACTCGATATGCGCCAGGGCGTCCATGAGGTAGAAGGACAGGGTCGGGTGGAAGTCGCTCGGTTCCTCAAGGATGAGGGACTTCTCATAATACTTTAGCAGGGCCCTGAAGTGCTCGTCTTCCAGAAGTTCATTCATCATACAGAGCAGTTTGCCTGTCCACACTAAAAACCATTGTATTCTAGCATCTGTCTCTATGTGCCCCTGTTTTTCGAGGCACTCCCGAAAAAAGGTCATGAGGTCGGGAGAATTTCTGATCGAGCATGTCTGTGCCGGGGGACTACAGAGAAGGTCTTCGATCTTCTCGACTCCTTTCGGGCGTCACCCCGAAAATCAAAAATGTTCTTATGCTCCCTTCGGTCGCACCTCGAAGACCCCGTCTTCTCGAAATCGCCCGGTGTTGTTCAGGGGAATACAGAGCAGAGATCCTGAGGAGGGAGATTGTCACCTCCCTATCCTAATGGCCCCTAATAGCAGGGTAAGAAAGAAGCAAGCATGAGAAAACTGTGGGTTTTTGAGCGGCCGCCCCCCGCCAGGGTCTTTCAGGACAGGGATTCGAAAAACCGATCTTTCGTGCAGAAGAGATCGCATTCTTTCCAGATCTATAGAACGCTCTAGAATGGAAGTCTTCGGGCGCTGCCGTCGGTCCCCCCACCACCGACCCCATAGAACAGGAATTATTTAAAGAAAGGTTCCCTGTTCTGGACGGCCTTCTCGAAGAGGGCCTCCAGTTCCTCCCCCTTCTTTCCCCTGATATCGACGTGGTTGTCGGTCCGCAGGAGACAGGGCTTGAGGTAGCCATCGGACGTCACGCGCAGGCGGTTGCAGAAAGCGCAGAACTCGGTGTTGTGGAGAGGCCGCACCACCTCGACCTCGGCGCCGTCCACGCAGTACTTCTTCCGGTGGTGCATGCGCCGGGTGAGGACCTCGGTCGAATTTTCAGCGATCTCTTTCTCCAGACGGTCCACGTCGCCGTGCATCGTGCAGTTGTTGAACTCCATCAATTCGATGATCTGGAGGATGAGTGCGTCGCTGTCCCTGACGAAGGCGAGGAAGTCCGGGACCTCGTCCTCGTTCAACCCCTTCAGGATGACGGTGTTCAACTTCACCGGCGTCAGGCCGGCGTCGACGGCCTCGCGGATCCCATCGAGTACATGGTCAAGGAGGTCTTTTTTCGTGATCTGGAGGTACCTGTCGTGCCTGAGGGTGTCAAGGCTCACATTCACCCTTGCGAGCCCCGCCGCCTTCAGGTCATGGGCAAGGCCGGGGAGGAGGGTGCCGTTTGTCGTCATCGACGACTCGATCCCGCGCGGCACGGCCCGGACGATATCGAGAATATCCTTCCTGAGGAGGGGCTCGCCCCCCGTGAACTTCACGCTCTTGATCCCGATCTTCTCCGCGACCCTGAGGATCTCCTTGATCTCCTCAAGGCTCAGTTCCTCGCGCGGCTTCACCTCGCCCTCGGCATGGCAGTAAATGCAGTTGAGGTTGCAGCGCGGCGTGAGGCTGATCCGCAGGTTTGTTACCGGGCGGCCGAAGTTATCCTTCAGCACCATCCTTCTGCCTCCGGAAATTCTTGGCGACGATGTAGATCTCCTTGCTCCCGCGCCGGGATGCCAGCGGCCTGAAGGTGCGCACGGAGAGGAAGTGCTTCTTCACCTCGGCATAGAGTTCGGGGAAGTCTTCACCCTGGAAGGACTTGCAGATGAAGTTCCCCCCGTCTTTCAGGATCGTGACCGCAAAGGCGAGGGCATCCTCACCGAGGGCGATCGCCCGCGCCTGGTCGTAACTCGTCGCCCCGGAAAGCTTCGGAGAGGCATCGCAGGTCACGACCGAGACAATCCCGCTGGCGAGGCCGCGCACCTCTTCCTGCACCTCCGGCGTCGTGAAGTCTCCGACAATCGTCTTCACGCCCTCCATCGGGGCGATCGCGTTGAGGTCGACGCCGATGATCGTCCCCTGGGTAAAGGTCTTGAGGACCTGCAGCCAGCTGCCCGGCGCGGCGCCGAGGTCGACGACGTTGTCGTCGTCCCTGATCACCGTGTGCCTCTTCTGTATCTCCAGCAATTTGTAGGCGGCCCGTGCCCGGAAACCCTCCCTCATTGCCCGGGTATAGTATTTGTCCCGTGTCCATTGTGATGTCATGATTTTTTCGCCTCGTCTCCTCAGGGCTCTGTTGGGATACCGGATAGAATAAAAAATATCATGATATAATGTATAATAGAGTCTTATAAGGGGTTTGTAATGTTAAAAGCAACGATTGATGCAGATACCTTCCGGGAGTCGATCGACGCCCTGGCCGCGCTGGTGACCGAATGCCGGCTCCACGTCGATGGAAACGGGGTGAAAACCTGCGCCGTCGACACCGCGAATGTCGCCATGGTCTCTCTGGACCTTGGCAAGGACGCTTTCGAGACCTACGAGGCGACTCCCGACGAACTCGGGATCGATATTGCAAAGATGAAAAATATCCTCGGGATGATGGGGAAAGGCGATATTTTATCTCTGAACCTCCCTGAGGGCAGCCGCCGGCTGGAACTCGCGTTCGGGAGCTACCAGTATTCTGTCACGCTCCTTGACATCAATACAATCCGGAAAGACCCGAACCCCCCCGCCATCGAACTCCCCGGCAAGGTCGAACTCACCGGCAGCGCGCTCTCCACCGCGATCAAGGCCGCGGACGTCATTTCAGACAAGATCGCCCTTGGCATCGACCCGAAGGCCGAGATATTTTACATGATGGCTGAAGGCGACACCGACCACATCAAGCTCGAACTCGGGCGCGATCAGCTCATCTCTCTTCAGCCTGCCGAAGCGCGCTCGCTCTTCTCCCTCGACTATCTCAAGGATATGGGCAAGGTCATGGGCCGCTCAGAGAAAGTCCGCGTCGCCCTGGGCATCGACCACCCGGTGAAGGTAGCCTTTGACCTCGCCGGCGGGAAGGGGCATGTCGAGTACCTGCTCGCGCCGCGCATCGAAGCTGACTGAACATGGTCGATGTCCAGGACCTGGCCAGATATCCCTTTTTAGAGGAGGCACAGGACTACGTCAGGAACGAGTCCGGCACCCTCGATCTGATCCTCAGGTCTGAACTGGGCAAGTCCCTCCTTGAACACGCCTCCCGGCGGGTCAGGGACACGCTTGCCCAGAAAAATCCCGAAGAGTGCGGGGTCTATGGCAGGGACGCAAAGGAAGACATCTTCACCTATGTCCTCGCACGGATGCTCGTCTCCTGCATCAACGACAGGATGCTCATCGAAAGGCTCTCGCAGTTCGAGGCGCGGCGCGCATACTCCTGGTTCGTGCGGGAGGACAGGGAGCGGATGGTCCGTATCGCCGAAAGGGTCGGGATCGACCTTGAGCGGCCCACCCTGCCGGTGGTTGCCTATGTCGGGCTGATCGGCCCGCTCAATGACGAGCGCTGGCGTCTCGTCAACCGGCGAGTCGAAAACGGCCATGTCTCTCTCCTGCCCGAGGAGATGCAGGAACTGGTCGAGGAGCGGATCCGTGCGATCATCAGGGAGAGGCTTCCGCTCATCGTCCCCGAGGAAGTCTGCAGAATTTTACGGCCCTATACCGATGAGATCGCCGCGGCTCTCCAGCAGCGCGCCCTCGATGAGTTCGGTGAGGTGGACGAGTCCTCTTTCCCGCCCTGCATTGCGACCCTCATCAAGGCGGTCACCGCCGGTACCAACCTCCCCCATGTCGGCAGGTTCGCCCTCACCGCCTTCCTCCACAACATCGGGCTGTCGACGACCCAGATCGTCGAAGTCTTCCAGAGGGCACCCGACTTCGACCTCTCGATGACGATGTACCAGGTAGAGCATATCTCCGGCCGGGCCGGGACCGAATACACCGCCCCGTCGTGTGCGACGATGCGGACGCACGGCCTCTGCGTTCGCCGCGACGAGGCCTGCGAGAAGGTGAGCCACCCCCTCTCGTACTACAAATGGAAAAAGAAGCAGAATCTGTATACGGTCAGGAAATCTTCTCGTTGATGACATAGCCTGCGCCGCTCATCGTGATGAGGAAGAGCACGAGGGCGACGATATAGGCGAGTCCGATCAGGTTGTTGTTTCCCGGATCGATGCCCTGAAACATTCCTGGCAGGGCAATGAGGAGGACGATGAAGACGAGCAGGCTCGCGGCTCCGGTCAGCACATCCAGTATACGTGCGTCCATATACTCACCTGTTCTTTCCCTTCCTCTATATCTCTTCTTCTCCGCTATCTTTTTCCGGGCAGGGCCCCACTCTCCGCATGGACAGGGACGAAGCACTGACCCTCCTCAATCGGCATGTGGCATCTGACTCGCTTCGCATGCACTGCATCGCCACGGCGGCAGTCCTCCGCGGCCTTGCCGAAACCTTCGGGGAGGACGCGGACCTCTGGGAGGTGATCGGTATCCTCCATGACATCGACTACGAGGCCGTCGGCGGCGACATGAACAGGCACGGTATCGAGGGTGCCGCTCTCCTCAGGCAGGAGGGCCTACCCGAGGTGGTCTGTCTGGCAGTCGAACGGCACAACCATATCCTCTTCCTCTACGGCCCGTACACAGAAAGGCTCGACCTCGCTCTCCAGTCCGCAGACAGCATCAGTGGCTTTCTCATTGCCTGCGCCCGCGTCAAAGGGGGGTCGATCACCGACGTCACCCCGAAGACCGTGAAGAAAAAACTGAAGGAGAAGGCCTTTGCCGCCGGGTGCGAAAGGGAGAGGATCGCCGCGGTGAACGGTCTCGTCGAGCCTGAGGAGTTCTATCGCATCGCCATCGCCTCTCTCGTCGCACGGAAGGACGAACTCGGCCTGCGTTAGGATTATCTCCCCGCGGTGCGAGAGGATCTGCCATGAGCCAGGAAGAACGGGACCAGGTGATCAGGGCTCTCTCTGCGGCCGTCGACCTGCTGTGCGAGGGGATGGACCCCTGCCTCGTCCCAGAAGTCGGCACGAATATTGCGTATGCCCTGGAGAAGGCGCGCGGGCCAGAGGACGTCGTAGCAGTGAGGGGCCGGATCGTCCGCCTCGGCAAGGCAGTCCACCCTGTCGGGGAGGTCGCCTTCGGCGCAAGCGACCATGTAGCGCGGATCGTCCTGACCGCGATGCGCTACGACTCGCGGGTGCGTGCTGCCGCGAACATCAGGTTTGCCGAGCCCATCCTCCATGAACTTGAGGAGATGATGCTCGATATCAGGTACTTCGACCGCGACCAGGAGCCGCCCGGCATCAGGACGATGGACTGGGGCGTCGCCTCGTGCTGCAAGACCGGCGTTCCAGACGTGATTTATGACCGCGGCACCTCAGGCAAGGAACCGATGGTCCGGATCCTCGGCGAGGGTCCGGACGAGGTCGCACATAATATTCTTAAACTGTCAAGACGCATTAAAAATACAAATCTCAGGGATAGGTGCGAATGGGAATAAAGCCGACGTATATTAAGAGCCTTGGTAACGAGATCCGGAACAAAAACCCCGGTCGCTTTACCGGCGACTTCGCGGAAAACAAGCAGATCGTTGCCGAAGTTTCGGTCATCGAATCGAAGCGCGTGCGGAACAGGGTCAGCGGTTACATCACGAGAAAGCAAAATACTAAAAGAGTATCTGCGTAAACACTACCTCATGTTTGAGGGAGTGTTTCCAGCAGTCATTACCCCTTTTAGGCGGACCCCGGATCACCGCCTTGATCTTGAGGGGCTCCGTTCGAATATTGAGTTTTTGATCGCCCGGGGTGTCCATGGAATTGTTCCCTGCGGATCGACGGGCGAATCTGCGACACTCACGTTTGAAGAGCACGAGCAGGTGATCGGTGCGACGGTCGATGCGGTGAACGGCCGGGTGCCGGTGCTTGCAGGGACCGGGTCGAACAACACCGCCGAGGCCATCAGGTTTACGAAGGCGGCGCGGGACATCGGTGCCGACGGCGCACTGGTCATCAGCCCGTACTACAACAAGCCGAATCGTTCCGGTCTTGTGAAACATTTTTCCGCCCTTGCCGAACTCGATATTCCGGTCGTCCTCTACAATGTTCCCGGCAGGACCGGACAGAACATCCTGCCCGACCTTGTCGTCGAACTCGCCGACAATCCGAACATCGTCGGGATCAAGGAGGCGAGCGGGAACCTGGAACAGGTCTCGCGGATCATCGAGGATACGCAGGACAAGGACTTCGAGGTGCTCTCCGGTGACGACGCCCTGACTCTGCCCATCCTCACCCTTGGCGGGAGCGGCGTGATCTCTGTGGCCGCGAACATCGAACCGGCACTGATGGTCGGCCTGTACGAGGCCGTGAAAAAGGGTGATCTGGAAGAAGCGCGGCGTATCCATTACCGCCTCTCTCCGCTCTTCAGGGCGATGTTCATCGATACGAACCCGATCCCGGTGAAAAAAGCCGCCGAACTCCGCGGCATGGCCGCCGGGCCGGTCAGACTCCCTCTCGACGAACTCGACCCAGCAAAGACGGAAAAACTTGCGGAGGTGCTCGGGCACTATGATTAGAGTTGTCATATCCGGAGCCCTCGGGCGGATGGGCACGATCCTCGGCCGTCTCGTCTCCGAGGCGCCTGACCTCGAACTGGTCGGCGGCATCGATGTCCATGCCGGGACCTTCTATGGTGCGCCTGTTGTCGAAGCGAAAAATATCGACTCATTTCTGAAGGCGACGAAGCCCGACGTCCTTATTGATTTCACCGTGGCAAACGCCGCCGTTGGGAACATCAAGGCGGCCGCCGCCAACGGCGTTGCGCTCATCGTCGGCACGACCGGATTCACACCTGAACAGCAGGAGGAGATCCGGGTGGCGGTCGAGGGGCATGTGCCCGCCGTCATATCGAGCAACTTCTCCGTCGGCGTGAACATCTTCTGGCGCCTGATCAGGGAGGCCGCCCGTCTCCTCAACGAAGGATATGATGTCGAGGTGACAGAGGCCCACCACCGCTACAAGAAGGACGCCCCGAGCGGGACCGCGAAGACGATCCTCGGAATCCTCGACGAGGAACTCGGCAGCCGCCCCCATCAGTATGGCCGCGAGGGCATGACCGAACGGAAAGACGAGATCGGCGTCCACGTCATCCGGGGCGGCGACATCGTCGGCGACCATGCAGTTCTCTTTGCCGGGAACTATGAGGTGATCGAACTCTCGCACCGCGCCTACGACCGTGCGGTCTTTGCGAGCGGCGCTGTCAGGGCGGCTTCATGGGTGAAGGGAAAGGCCCCTGGTATCTATTCGATGACAGACGTTCTCGGGCTGCCTTGAGAGTGACTTTATCGAAAGATATTTCACTATTTTTACAGAATAGTAAAGAGGAGTAATTACCATGGTTGCAGTTGTTGACCCTGATCTCTGCGTTGGTTGTGAGACCTGTGTGGATGAATGCCCGTCAGAGGCGATCTCGATGGAAGACGGTATCGCCGTCGTGAACAAGGACGCCTGCACCGATTGCGGCACATGTGTTGACGTCTGCCCTGCGGGCGCCATCCACATGGAATAAATATACCCCATTATTCTCTTTCTCCTTTCTGTTCTGAGATAGTGTCTCTGCTCGCCGTATCTTCCTGAGTCTGCGTGCGTGCCTCTCGTGTCTGGAAGTCTTTCTCCCGCTCCTTTATACTGTATTTTTTGCCCTCTACTCTCCGGATACCGAAAATAGAGGCGGCTAGAGGAGGAAAAGGAATCTTTTAATAAACTGTTGCATATAGGTAGAGTTACCTATGATAAATGTTGGAGTTCTCGGTGCTACCGGAGCCGTCGGCCAGAGGTTTGTACAGTTGCTCTCTGATCATCCCTGGTTCAACCTCCAGACCCTGACGGCTTCAGAGCGCAGTGCCGGAAAGCGGTACGGCGACGCTGTCAACTGGCGGCTGGATGTGCCTTTCCCTGATTCGGCTGCCGATGTTATCGTCAGTCCGACCACCGTCGAGGCGGTCCGAGACTGCGATATCGTTTTTTCAGCCCTGCCGGCAGATATCGCGAAGGGTATCGAAGAGGGGGTTGCGGCGGCCGGTGTCGGCGTCTGTTCCAACGCCAGTTCGCACCGGATGGACTCCGATGTCCCGCTGGTCATCGCCGAAGTGAACCCCGACCATCTGGGCATGATCGATCTCCAGCACGATCATGGGCGGGACGGTTTTATCGTGACCAACCCGAACTGCTCGACGATCATGCTCACCCTCGCCCTTGAGCCCCTGCGGCAGTTCAACTTTTCAAAGGTCTTCGTGGCGACGATGCAGGCGATCTCGGGCGCCGGTTTCGAGGGCGTGGCCGGCATGGCGATCTACGATAACGTCATCCCCTATATCAAGGGGGAGGAGGAGAAGATGGCCAGCGAACCGAGGAAGATCATGGGCACCTTCAATGGTTCCGAAGTGGAGCCGGCCACCTTCTCGGTGAGTGCCTGCTGCAACCGTGTGCCTGTCATCGACGGCCACACCCTCTCGGTCTGGGTGGATATCGACCGTCCGCTTGACGAGGTCCGGAAGGCATACCGGGAATACCGGGCACCTTTCTCCGGTCTCCCGACTCAGCCGGCACGGTCGGTCGAGTACCTCGATCAGCCCGACCGCCCGCAGGTGAGACTTGACCGCAACCGCGGTAATGGCATGACTGTTTCGGTGGGAAGGCTCCGGGAAGGCCTCCGTTTTGCAGCTCTGGGCCACAACACTATCCGTGGGGCTGCCGGGGCATCGGTACTAAACGCTGAGTTAATCTATAAGGAGAAGTATCTCTGATAGACCACGAACAGAGGTGGACTATGTTAAAGGACAACACAGTATTCGTCGGAAACAAACCGGTCATGAACTATGTACTCGCAGTTGTGACCCAGTTCAACAATGGCGCGGATGAAGTGGCAATCAAGGCGCGGGGGAAGGCGATCTCCCGGGCTGTCGACACCGCCGAGATCGCGATCAACCGGTTCCTGGAAGGCGTAAACAAAAAGGAGATCCTCACCTCGACGGAGATGATCGATACGGACACAGGCAAGACGAATGTGTCCAGTATCGAGATTATTCTCTCGCAAAATCCAAAATGAAAGAAATTATACTCTTTTTTCCCCGACCAGAAAGCATATATGATCCCGTTTCAAGATCCTAAGTATGAAGTTCCTGGCGCACGGCCTTGCGATGCTTTTCCTGCTCTTCGTTATCGTCGTGCCTGTCGCGGCGGCGGACGATACCAAGTACAGTTACCTCACGGTTCAGAGCGTCGAGATCCAGCTCGATAACCACGATGCGAAGGTCAATGTCACCTATACCGTCGATGACGGCGTCCAGATCCTCGTCCACCTCCTTGGCATGAGCGACCTTCGTGAGAAGGTGCTTGAAGTCGTGAATTTCGAGGGAGCGACTATCGAAGAGATCACGATGGACCATGCCGTCCTGACGGTCCCTGGTGTCGGCCTGGACTATGGCCGCGGGACATTCTGGTTCCCCGAGCATGAATTCCCGGTGAAGATCCCCTCTCTGATCGTTGCGTCGCCCCAGGACAGGCGGGAGTTCCAGAACACGGCGGTGTTCCCCGAGGGTATGGGATATTTCAAGTCCTGAACCCTCGTTGCATTTTTTTAAGATCGAGCATATCCCAAAACTCTTATTCATTCTCCCAATCTCTGCATAGGTGCCCGGGAGAAAATTTCATGATTGGGTCAATGTCTTCTCGAATTCCATGAAATGCAGTGCGAAACCACCGTCTTCTCCCAGATCTCTGCCGGGGGACTGACGTCCCCGGACCCCCGAAACAGGATAGGGTCGGGGAAGAGAGAGATCCTGATGAAGGAGATTGCCATCCACCCCCTATCGCAATGAGGGGGGTCGGGGGGTGAAACCCCCCGGACAAGACGCCAGAACAGGATTTTTCAGAACCACATACCGATCATTCCATAGACGGGACAGAGGGTAGGATCAGTTCTGGGATGACCTCATCCTTTTTTTTACGCTGGTGATGGAAGCCTCCGGCTTGCTCAAACCTCCTGCTGCCGGCCGGAAAGTGATCGATACCGTGCAGGCGGGCGGTCTGGCCGACAAACCTGACCGCCACGACCGGATCGTCGTCGCGACAAACCTCGACTGCGTGACCTCCGGGGCCGGTTGCTGGTCGCGGCGCTCTCCCGGCACCGCCTGCTACGTATCGATCTGCATCTCCACCCGTACCTGCCGCCTGGGTGAATTCTACGATTCATGGCGGGGTTGTGAGTACCGAGGCGCCGCAGATGTGCTCCTGCAGACTGGGGATGGTGTTCGGGCTGGAGTCGAGGAGAGTCCCGGGCACCTGCCACCGGACCGTCTCCTGCAACGAGGGCGACGGCGAGGTTGCGGAGACCGGGAACCTCGTCCTCCGCTAACCGGCCTGAACCGATCTTCATGGAATCAGGGGATAATCGATCTGAAAATAAAAGATTCTGCAGTGATAGGGAAAATGAATGAAGGATAGTGCCTCAGGGTGTAATCGCAGTATTCTCTCCTTTTTTCTCGATCCAGCGGTTGATGAGGGACTGGATGTAGACGCCGACAAAGGCGAGGAACAGACCGCCGACCATGGCGTACATCGCAACATTGAGCCCGTTGAACTCTGGGTACGGGAATTTTTCAATGTGCGAGAGGGAGAGCATGTAGATGCTCGTGCCGTAGACGATGATGCCGATGGCGCTGATGAAAAAGGGGAGGACGATCACCCTCCCCAGGTCTTCGATTTCATTCATGTAGACGTCGATGATCCTTCCGACCGAGGCGATGATCCCTGCCGCCGTGAACCACCCGATCCCGCCGTAGAAGAAGGTCAGCAGGTAGAGCAGTATCCCCTCCTCCGTGTAATAGACGAGCAGACTGTACAGTCCGATGATCACCCCGACGATGAAAAAGAGGATCGCCGTGATATAAGAGACGAAGGTGATCTTGCCCCTTCTCAGGGCGACCTGCAGGGAATTGACCGAGTAACTGAAGAACTCGTCGAAACCGAGCCCTTTGAGGAGGAGATAAATACCGAGTGCGCCCACGACGACGATCGTCGCCCCCTCGGGGTAGCCGATGAGGTAGGCGGTGGCGTAGATGAGCATCGCAAGGCCGAGAGGGATCAGGACCATCCGCGAGATCTTCGGGTCGTCGAGGAGTTTTTTGATGATATAGTAAGTCCCTTCGAGGTTCGGCATCTGGGTGACGATCACCCTCCTGATGCTCGTCACGGAGAGCCTGGACTGGACGATAGGGAGGATATATTCGTCTTCAGCCCCATCGGAGATGAGGACACAGGCCTCTGCATCGGTCCGCGCGATCACGTCGTCGAGGTCTGCGGCGATCTTCCGGTCCCCTTCGAGCATATGCATGTGGTTACCGGTGAGGATCGCAACTTCGACCTCTTCGCCCCTCTCTTTCAGTTCGTCATAGGTTTTTACCGCCTGAAAAATGGCGTTGACGTCTGAATCTTCGGGGTCGGCGAGTGCAAGTGCGCTGGCCGCGTTCAGGCACGCCTCCCGTCCGACTACCGGACTTGCAAGACCTGCCTTGTACCCGAGGTCGTCGTCCCGGTCGATGCACAGGATTAGTGTAGTGCCCTCAGCCATCTGATTAGAAAATTACACTCAAACTAATAAATGGTTGTGCATACACAAAAAAAAGTATTAAAGGAGTTTGGACCGCTGCAGAAGGAGGATGTCCTCGGTCGTGAGTTTCTCCCCGCCCTTGAAGAGCTGGAAGATGCGCTCGGCCTCCTGCCTGACCTCACGCTGCTCCTTGGTGACCTTTGTCTTCTTCTTCTTGTTGCGGAGACCGGAGATGACTTTGTCATAGTCACGGAGTTCCTTCTGGCAGGTGATGAATGCCTTGTGTTCCTCGTCAGCGGCCTCCTGCGCCTCGACAAAGGCCTTGTGCTCGGTGTCGGCGGCCTCACGGGACTGGTCGGCCTTCCGGTAGAACTCGACCATCATGTCGTGGTGTTTCTGCGCGAGTTCTGCAACTTCGGTCACCCTGTCATGGATGTCTGAGGCTTCCTTACGAAGGTCACGGGCGCTCTGGAGTTTGGTCTTGAGGTCCTTGTTCTGCTCAAGTTCGTCCTCCTGCTCCTTGATGGTGGCCTTCATGTGCTTGATCTTGTCGATCAGCTCTCTCTCTTTGTCGGTGGAGAAGACCTCGGTCTGCTGGCGGAACTCCATCGCCTCGATCTGGCGCTGGATTTCTTTGATGCTTGCATTCTTCTGGAAGGCGGAGTGATCCTTCTTGAAGGACTCGATCTCTTCGAAGTACTCGTTGGCCTTGGCGTTGAGTTTGTTCCGCTCGTCCTTCAGCCGGTGGACCTCATTATTGGACTGGTCCCGGAGTTCCTTATTTTTCTGGGCCTCCTCGACAAACTCCCGGGTCTGGGTGTTGAGCTGGTTCCGCTCACGGGCATGGGTGCTCGCAAGGGCGTTAAGCTCGTTGCGCCGATTTTTATGCTGTTCAGACTCGGAAAGTGATTTTTTTCTCTTTTCGATCAGTTCATCCAACATGCTTTACCAATCCTTGAGTTCTGATACCGCCGTATAGGCCACCGGGTCTGATGATGCACGGGAGATGCCGCAGAATGGGAGGAACCAGAGAGAAATGATACAATAAAAGTGCCGTCCAGAACAGAGACTGCTTCTCTGATATCTGTGTTCGTAGCGCTGTTCATGATATTCAACTCCTATACCCTCTGGCGCATCCGGCTATGCCGACGCACCTGCCGCACCGTGGAGATCCGCGGTGGATATACCAGGATTTCTAATAGTTTGCGTCATCTTTGGTATTAAGCATTTCGCAGGACCTGCGCCGGTTCAGGCGTATTTTTTTGGTGTGTCTTTTGAGAGATGAACCGATCCGGCCGGTTGTGATGGATGGCCCGGACATGGTGTACGTGAAAAAAAGAAAATATCAGAGGAAATCGATGAGGTGACCGCTCGTCTGGTCCCGTGCGAAACTCCGCTGGGGGGCTGCCGACCTGCCGCTCGGCATGGGTGCGGGCTTGCTCGCGGGGACGAAGTTACTCTGCCTGCCGCCGAGGATCTGGGCGCTCTTGACGCCGGTCATGATTGCCATGACCCTGACCTTGCCTTCGTAGTCGTTGTTCACGCGTGCGCCCCAGATGACGTCAGCGTGGGGGTCGAGTTCGTAGGTGAGGGAACTTGCGATCTCTTCGGCGTCCTGGAGGGTGAGGTCGCTGCCGCCGGTGATGTGGATGAGGCTGCCCGTGGCGCCGCGGTAGTCGATGTCCAGCAGGGGGTGGGAGAGGCACTCGTGGACGACGCTCTCGGCCTTGTTCTGCTGTTTGCTCTCGCCGACGAGCATGCAGGCGACGCCGCCCTTGCTCATGATCGCCCGCACGTCTGCGTAGTCGATGTTGATGAGGGAAGGCTGGGTGATCGTCTCGGAGATGCCCTTCACCGTCTCGGCGATGAGCTGGTCCATCACCGAGAAGGCCTGGCCGAGGGGCAGGTTGGGGACATAGTTGATGAGCCGGTTGTTGTCGAGGACAATCACCGAGTCGGCGTAACTGGCGAGTTGCTGGAGGCCGTCCTCCGCGCGGAGCAGGCGTGCCTTCTCGACCTGGAAGGGGTAACTGACCATGCCGACGACGATGGCGCCCTGCTCCTTGGCAATCTGCGCAACGACGGGGGCAACGCCTGTGCCGGTACCGCCACCCATGCCTGCCGTGATGAAACAGAGGTCGGCGGTCTCAAGGAGTTTTTCCAGGGTGGGGCGCGCCATCTCCGCGGCCCTCTTGCCGACGTCGGGGAATCCGCCTGCGCCAAGGCCCTTGGTGAGCGATTTGCCGATGAGGATGCGCTTGTCGGCCTGGATCATGTCGAGGTGCTGCTTGTCGGTGTTGATCGCAATCGTCTCGGCTCCACAGACCTGCATGTGGTAGAGTCGATTGATGGTGTTGTTGCCGGCGCCTCCGCAACCGACGATGACGATGCGCGGCTGGCCGAGGAAATCGTCCTCGTCACCGATGATACCGTCCTGACTATTCAGCGTTTTCTCGCGTTCAGCGTTTTTCATTGCCTCGTTGATGATTGTTTGCATCGTGTGCCTCCTAAACCTTGAATGACACCTGGTCGCTCTCCCTCATTACCCGGTCTCCACGCTTTTCGACGAGTTCCCGTACCGCGTGTCGTACCGCCTCTGACACGGTGGGAAATTCGCCGCCGTCAACAAGCCTTTGCAGCATATCGACCTGCTGTTTGGGGAGTCTGATCGTGATCCGCTCCATCTTCCGCCTCTTGAGGTCTGACACTTGTCAGACTTTTGTCTGTCTCATGCCAGACGGGGGGATGCTCTATGTCTGATCCTGCACCAGATGAATGAACTAATACGAGCATCCTATAAAAAGATTCTCAATTGATTTTTTCTGAAAGCGTATTCTTATATGCCATGGAATGCCAAATTTGCGTGATATTTGTCAATATGTCAGGGACGTACCCCCGCCGGACCGAACACGGCGGCAGACTCTGGTGGCACAGGCGGCATTCGAGAGAAAATATTCTTGATTTTAGTGCAAGCATCAACCCTTTCCCTCCGCAGGTCCCCTTCTCCATCCCGGAAGAGGCGATTGCGTCCTACCCCGATGACAGATATGAAACCCTGAAAGAGGCGATCGGGCAGGTGTTTCACCGTGACCCCGCGGAGATCACGGTGGGGAACGGGTCTGTCGAGGTGATCCGCGCGTTCTGTGTCGCCGCGATCAGGCCCGGCGAGAGCGGCGCGATCAGGCCTCCGACCTTCGGGGAATATGAGATGGCAGTCAGACTCTGTGGGGGCAGAGTGACCGGCGATGCGGCCGGCGCGGCTGTCAGGTTCCTCTGCAACCCGAACAACCCTGACGGTGCGCTCACCGCGCGGGAAGCGGTGCTTGCGATCCTCGACACCCTCGAGCCCAACCAGAGGCTCTTTGTCGACGAGGCCTTCATCGAACTTGCCGATCCGACCGCGAGCGTCTCTGATGTCAGAGATCCCGCGCTCTTCATCTCGCGCTCGATCACCAAGTCCTTTGCCGTCCCCGGCATCAGGTTCGGTTTCGGCTTCGGCGACCCGGACCTTGTCGCGGAGATCGAGGCGCGCCGCCTCCCCTGGACGGTGAATGCCTATGCCGAGAGTTTTGCCCTGGCCGCGCTGGACAGGTATGCTGATCTTGACGAATCCCGGAGGCTCATCCGGGCCGAGAGGGCCTGGCTTGCAGGACGACTCCGCGACCTCGGTCTCTCCCCCCTGCCGTCCACGGCAAACTATATCCTGGTCCCTCTTCCCTGTCCTGCCGACGGGCTTACCGAACGCCTCCTCCTCTCTTATGGTATCCTTGTCCGTGACTGCACCTCTTTCGGCCTGCCCGGGATGATCAGGGTTGCGGTGCGGAGGCGTGACGAGAACACGCGCCTTGTGGAGGCACTCGCGGCATGCTTGCCCTGATCCTTGCCGGGGGTCAGGGCTCCCGCCTTAATATGGGAGAAAAACCTCTCGTGACCATCTGCGGGCGGCCGATGGTCGCCTATGTTATCGACGCCTTCGCCGCCGCGGGGTGCGAGGTTATGGTCGTCTCCTCATCCCAGACCCCCTACACCCGAAACTGGTGCCGGGCGCAGGGGATCGATCTCTATGCCGCCGGGGCGCGCGGATATGTCGCAGATATCGTCGAAGCGGTGACCGCACTCGGCGAAGAGGGGCCGGTCTTCACCTCGGTCTCCGACATCCCCTGTATCAGGAGAGAGATCGTGGAGAGGATACAGGAGGCGTACCTCTCTGCGGGCACCGACGCCCTCTCCGCCTGGGTGCCGGCGGCCCGCTGCCGCGGTTCGTCTCTTCGCACCGCTTACCTGGAGACGGTCGACGGCGTCCCTGCCTGTCCTGCCGGGGTGAACATCCTCCTCGGCGCGCGGATCGAGGAAGAACAGGAAGAATCCCGCCTCCTCCTCGATGAACCCGCGCTCGGCTTCAATGTCAATACACAGGACGACCTTGCCCGTGCGGTGCGTTTTATCTGCGCCGGAAAAAAGCGGCATTCTGCCTGAATTCACCCGGATTCCCCGCAAATGCCAGAAAGGAAATCATATTAACCGCCGCAGATGATAGTATTATTATGCAGATCTCCCGGGAGATAGAACTGGAAGGGCATATTATCGATTCAGGTATCATGACCCTTGTCTTCGACCGGATCATGGATATGGGCGGGAACTTCGAGATTCTTACCTTCGACGTAGGGAAGAAAAAGACCGACACGAGTTATGCCTGCCTGAAGGTGAGTGCTGCCGACGAAACGCAGCTTGAGGCGATCCTCAGCGAACTCTACCGTCTTGGTGCGCATCTCCCGGTAGTGGATGATGCGACCCTGGTTCCTGCTGCAGGAGATCGGATCGTCCCGAAGGGGTTCTACTCGACGACCAACCACCCGACCTGGGTCAAATACAAGGGCGAGTGGATCCCTGTCGATGACATTGAGATGGACTGCCTCCTTGTCGTGGACACGGACAGGAAACGTGCACAGTGCCTGCCCATCTTCAAACTGAAAAAGGGCGACCTCGTCGTCGTCGGCGAGGACGGCGTTAAGGTGGACTACCCCGAACGCCCGCGGGAAAAGAGCGAATTTGAGTTCATGCAAGGGACGGTATCGCCTGAACGCCCATCCGAGACTTTGATTGGACAGATCGCTACCGAAATCTTTGAAATTAAAAGGTCAGGCGGGAAGATCGTCCTTGTGGGTGGTCCGGCGATCATCCACACCGGCGGCGGCCCGGCCCTTGCGAAACTCGTCCATGACGGCTACATCGACGCCCTCTTCGCCGGGAATGCCCTCGCGACCCATGACATCGAGTCGAACCTCTTCGGCACCTCTCTCGGCATGGACATCAAGACCGCCAAGCTCGTTACCGACGGGCACAAGCATCACATCATTGCCATCTCAGAAATTTTGCGGGCAGGATCGATTAAAAACGCTGTTGAACAGGGCATCGTCACCGGCGGCGTGATGTACGAGTGCGTCAGGAACAACATCCCCTTCGTCCTTGCCGGTTCGATCCGCGACGACGGTCCCCTCCCTGACGTGATCACCGATGTCATGGAGGCGCAGGACGCAATGAGAAAACATCTCAAGGGCGCGAAGATGGTGCTGATGGTGGCGACCCTCCTCCACTCAGTGGCCGTCGGGAACTGTCTCCCATCGAGCGTGAAGACACTCTGCGTCGATATCAACCCGGCCTCCCTGACCAAGCTGATGGACCGCGGCACCTCGCAGGCGATCGGCATCGTCTCCGATGCGGGCACTTTCTTCCCGATGCTTGCGAAAAAACTGGACGAACTCTCGGAAAAAATCAACGAGTGAGGGGCATAGACCAGGGCTTCTCGTGCCCGAGGACATATTCCCACTCTTTTTTGCACGCGCATTCGATCTCTGCGAGGGCGCGGATCAGTTCCACGTCGCCGGTGAGAGCGTACTCGTTGATGCCGTCGATGATATCGCGGTCGCACTTCCCGCAGTTGTGCGGGCCCCTGGCATGGCCGCCTCCGACCGGGTCGCAGAAGACCGGGACGCCGGGATCGACATTTCCAAGCACTTCAAGGATGCTCCAGAGGTACGGCGGGCGGTAGGCCTGCTCCTTCCAGAGATGCTCGAGTTCTGTCCTTTTCTGGACGGTGCAGGCGTTCATCGAGATCATGCCACAGTGCGGCGCCACGTCCATGATGGAGGTCTTCATGTCCTCGATCGCCTCCTTCTCGGTGAGGAAGAGCGGCTTTAAGAGGAGGTAGGCCTTCACTCCCGCGCCCGCCGCCTTCGCTCTCTTCGATGCCTCGATGAAGTCGGCGAAGCTGAAGCCCTTTCTGATCGACTTCTCCCTGATGGCGTCATCTGTCGTCTCAAGCCCCATTGCCACATGGATGGGGGAACCGAGAGCCTCAACCATCTCCGCGAGTGCGTCGGTCTCCACGTACTCGGGCCGCGTCTCGACGACGACAACCTTCCCGGCAAAGGCCCGCGCGATCTCTTCCCTGAAAGCCGGCGGCACCTCGATGGGGTCCAGGAAACTGCCCGACGTGAAGATCTTCACCATCCCAACCTGCGAGAGGTCGAAGTTCTCCTGCACCCAGGCGAGTTGTCCCCTGAGAGCGGCAAGGACCTCCTCAGTTTGAGCCCCGAAATAACCTTCAAAACGGTAACCGCACATCAGGCAACGCCGGTATGAGCATCCCCCACTTTTAAAGATTACGGTCAGGGAATCGAGGATATCATCCTCATAACGGTCTTTTCCTTTCCACGCTGCCAATGGCTTGATAGATTGTATAGATAACATTAACACTTATTTCGTTGATCTATACTATTATGAAAATATCTATGATGAGGATTGCACTCTCCCTGCTCTGCCTCCTCTGTTGCCTTGCAGCTCCGGCAGCGGCGGCATTCATCGAGATTACAACCCCCGATTTCATCAACGCAGGCCAGACCCTCGAGGCGACCGGGACGACCATTGCGGTGAAGCCCGGCTATGTCGTCGACATCGTCCTCTATGACACGACATCTTCTAAGAGCGAGGTCGAGCGTCAGGCCGTCGTGATCCAGGGCGACGGGACTTTTACGGTGACCTTCGAGACCGAAAATCTCAGGTCTGGCACCTATTCGGTGGAGGTCCAGTCACGTGGCGAGAACATCTTTGGCGGCAGTTCAAAGAAAGTTAAAATCTTCAAGATCGTGAACAGGAATGATGAACTTACCGTCACCTCCCCGAAGACGCAGAACTATGACGGGATCCTCGAAGTGGCAGGCACGCTTGCAAAGTATGGTGATGCCGGTCTCAGGCTCACCGTGACCGACGCGGAGAAAGAGACTGTTTATGGCCCGAAGTGGATCGAGACTGATGCGGGCGTTTTCTCTGCGTCTATCCCCATCCGCACGGGAGGCACCTATACGGCCGAGATTGCTGACAACGCCAGTTATGTCTGGACGACTCAGTTCACCGTGAAGGGTGGCGAGGCACCGGTCACGCCGGCGGTGACGCAGACGTCCGGGCCCACCTATTCGGCTTCGGCCCCGGCCTCCCGCGGGAACCCGGCATATTTTGCCGTTGATACCCTCGGCGGCCCGGTGACGATCAGCACCTCCACCGGGATCGACTGGGTGCTCGAGTACATCGACGAAAAGGGCGAGAGGTCGCTGGTGAACAGTCAGGGCACCACGGCGCCGGAGAGCGTCACACTCCAGACGACAGGCGGCACCGTCTATGTGAAGGTCACCCCTCAACTCTACACCGAGACCGGAACAGTGACGGTCGCGGCCGAGAATATCAAGAAGATCTCGGTCGATGCCACGGTGGCGGGCAAGTTCGGCGACCCTGTCCCGACGACGGCCCAGAGCCCGGTGCCCCTCGGCCTTGTGCTTCTTGCCCTCGGTGCAGTCTTCCTCCTTTTCAGGAAGATCTGAACCCCTTTACCACAGCATCTTTTTTTAAGTGGCAGTACAATAGGTACTGGCGTGCCGGGGTAGTCTAGTCCGGGAAGGCGGCGGCCTTGAAAGCCGCTGGTGCTCGCACCTCGGGAGTTCAAATCTCCCCCCCGGCGCTCTTTGTTCTTGTCGGTTTCTTTTCCTGTCATACCTGCCCCTGTGTGACTCTCTGTGTTATGGCGACCCTGGAGAATCGCTCATGAAACGAAGTTTCAGGCGGTTCTTTGAAAACCGCTTCAGGGGTTTTCATGGTACATCCTCCGGATCCTGTCCCTGCGGTGCCTGCATATCAGAGCGCGCGGGTGTGGGCCCGCAGGACACGGCCCGGGTCAAATACGCCCGGATATGCCCCCAAACAGGGGATACCACGTCCTATTCCGGGCCATACCAGGGAGATCCGGCGATCCGGGCCATACCGGGGTCCGCGGGAAAAACAGGATGAAATCCGACAGGACTCAACGCCCTCAGGGCACCGATATGATTGAAGGTAATGTCCTCCCCTCCCGGCCCTCCCGTGTGCCGGGGAGAGGAAGGGAGCGGGGCCGGATATTGTCCCGATCGGGCTCTGGAGATACCTTCAGTATGAGGCCATCCCAAAACTGATCCGAACCTTCATGCACGCCGATGAAAGGACGCACATTCGGTTCTGAAAAATCCTGTTCTGGCGTCTTGTCCGGGGGGTTTCACCCCCCGATCCCCCCATCATTGCGAGAGGGGGGATGGCAATCTCCTTCATCAGGATCTCTCTTCCCCGACCCTATCCTGTTTCAGGGGTCCGGGGGCATCAGTTCTCCGGCAGAGAGGTCGGGGAAGGCAGTGGTTTCGCACGATTCTTCAGGGAATTCAGGAAGATATCGACCCGAACATGATATTCTCTCCCGATCCCTGCATGCAGAGATGGGGGGAATGAACGAGAGTTCTGGGATATGCTCTATGAGAATCTGAGGATGGGAAACAAGCGGGTTTTCAGCCCCGCGGCGCCTCTGCTGCTTTCATAGCCGCTTTCATGATGATTGCATGGTCTTCCTCGGTGATCGCCCGCATCGCCTGCCCCTTGATGTGCTCTGACCACTGCTTTTTGTCGGCGATGAATTTCAGGCGAGGGATCAGGGGTGTGAACTCCACGGGTGGGTCGAAGATCGTGATCGTTTTCAGTCTGAACCGCAGGGGGAAGACCTCGTTCCCGAGTTTTCTGGGGGCGGTGAAGATTGGCTCTGTGTCCTCATAGACGCTGGAGACGATCTCGAAGCACCCGGTGATCGCGGGCGGGAGGGTGATGTCCCTATCGATCTCCTCGTGCCCGACATAGAGGAGCAGGGTGTCGCCGGGCCTGATCCTGTTGATCTGGCTGATGTCACTCTTCGGGACACCCCAGATCTGTTTTTTTATCACGATCTCTGCATTCTCACGGGTGGAGGTGGCAAGCCAGCGAGTCATGGAGTGGCAATATAGTTCCTGGTTGGAAAAAGGTATCGGGAGAGATGGTTGGGTGGAATCATAGCCTGGTGCTGAATGTGCAACAGATTGCTGCATACAAGGGAATTCATCTTCAACGAAGTGTGCAGCCTCTGGAATGAGGGAAAGAAATAACCTGATGAAACAGAGGCGATGACACACATTCACCACCCGAACCCAACCTTCAACACCCCTCTCCCCCCACTAAGAAGAGAAATGTCATGGCCGCCATCGACGCACTCCTGAAAAAATACTGGGGCTATACCTCTTTTCTCCCGCACCAGCGGGAGATCATCACATCAGTCCTGGAGGGGCGGGACACGGTGGGGATCATGGCGACAGGGGGCGGGAAGTCCCTCTGCTACCAGGTGCCCGCCCTGTACCTCGGCGGCCTGACCCTTGTCGTCTCCCCCCTCATCTCGCTCATGAAGGACCAGGTCGACGACCTGAACCTGCGGGGGATCCCCGCGGCCGCCTACACCGGCACTCTCACGTACCAGGAGAGGACAGAGATCGAGAGGCAGATGGCAGACAACGCCCTCAGGTTGCTCTTCATCTCCCCGGAGAAATGCATGCAGTCAGGTTTCCTGAAATCCCTCGGCCAGTATCCCGTCCGCCTCATTGCCATCGACGAGGCGCACTGTATCTCCGAATGGGGCCACAACTTCAGGCCCGATTACCGGCAACTTTCCCGCCTGAAAAAATATTTCCCGGACGTCCCCATCGTTGCGTTGACGGCCACCGCCATCCCCGAGGTCAGGAAAGATATCGCCCGGCAGCTTGGCCTCTCGGAGCCCCGTGAATTCGTCGGCAGTTTTAACCGCACAAACCTCCGGTACAGCGTCGTCCCGAAGGAGAAACCGGTGGCTCTCCTCCTCTCTGTCATCAATCGGCACAGGAAAGAATCAGGGATCGTCTACTGCTTCACCAAGAAAGAAACTGAAGAGATCGCCCGGGAACTCAGGAAATACAGGTACAACGCGCTCGCCTACCATGCCAGTCTCTCGACAGGTGTCAGGGAGAAGGTCCAGGACGATTTTCTCTCCGGCCGCGTGCAGATCGTCTGTGCCACCGTGGCCTTTGGCATGGGCATCGACAAACCCGACGTCCGCTATGTCGTCCACTACGACCTGCCAAAGACCGTCGAGTCCTACTACCAGGAGACGGGCCGTGCAGGACGGGACGGCCGGGAGAGCGAGTGCGTCCTCTTCTACGACCCGGAAGAGTATGGCAGGGTCAGGTCCATGCTCGAGCACGGCGGACAGGACGAGCGTCACATCCGCATTGCGGTTCGTAAATTGCAGGACCTCGTCGACTATTGTGAGACGACCGGATGCCGGCGGAAATACCTGCTGAACTACTTCGGGGAGGAATATGCCCGGGAAAACTGCGGCATGTGCGACACCTGCGACCGTCTTGTGGAGATGATCGACGGCACAGAATACGCGAGAAAGATCCTCGGATGTGTCGGGCAATTGCCGGCGCACTTCGGGGTCGATCTCATTGCCGACGTGTTGAGAGGTTCGAAGAACGCAAAAGTCAGAGAGAACTGCTTTGACCTCCTCCCTACCTATGCAACAGGTACTGAGCAGAGCAAAAAGCAGTATCGGATATGGGTTCAGGATCTGGTCCGGCAGGGGTACCTGGGGCGGACGGACGACAGATCTCCTGCCATCTGCCTGACAGAGACGAGCGCCGCGGTCATGGGGGGAGAGGTACGTGTCATGCTCCCGGCGCCTGCAGGCGGCGCGAAGAAGAGGCGAGTCGACGAAGCCCTGAGTGCCGGGGATAGGGAACTGTTCATCGTGTTGAAGGCGCTGCGGACATCGATCGCAACCCGCGACGGTGTGCCGCCCTCCGTTGTCTTCCCCGACAGAACCCTGATCGAGATGGCCCGTCTCCGCCCTTCCGACAGGGAAAACTTTGGGAACATCGCCGGTGTTGGCGTGGTCAGGTTGGAAAAATACGGCCCCGACTTTATCTCCGCCATCACGCGCTATTGTTCGGAAAAAGAGGCCTGAAAGACGCGGGGTCGCGTGCCGCCACACATATATGGCAGGGCGCCAATTCTCCCGCATGCCGCCACGCATCCTCGTCGCGTATGCGACAAAGCACGAGACCACGCGGGAGATCGCCGACGCCATCGCCGTCACCCTCAGGGAGGATGGCCTCGTTGTCGAGGCCGTGCCTGCCGGGACGGTGACGTCAGTCGCCGGATACGACGCCGTCGTCATCGGTTCGCCTATCTATATGGGAAAGATCCTGAAGGAGGCAAAGCAGTTTGTCGACCGCTTCGCCGCCTTCCTCCAGGAAAAACCGGTCGCGGCTTTTGCCGTCGGCATGAGCTGCAAGGATCTGACCGACGAGAACTGCAAAAAGGTGGAGGCAGCGATGGAGCCCATCACCGCTCGCGTCCCCATCAGGGGGGAGATGGGGATATTTGCCGGGAGGATGAACCCCTCCTATATCCCGGTGCTCGGCCTATTCATGCGATATGACGAGGCGAAGACCGAGGACGCCCGGGACTGGGGGGCGATCCGGGCATGGACCGGGAGACTGCCCGCCCGCCTGGGCCTCGCTGCGCCGCCCCTGCCTGCCTGACGGTTCAGTGGGGGACCATGGGGACGACGAAGAGCAGGACCTCCAGGGCGATCAGGATGATCACCACCCACTCGAGGTAATTCGAGTGCTGGAGGTTTACCCCATCGGAGAGCATCGCGTATGTCTGGCGGATGATGGCGATCTTCCTGCCGACACTGTCGCTCCACTGCTGGCAGTTCATGACCCGCAGGCTCATCGCATAGATGCGGCCATAGTAGACGTCCTCGGTCACCTTGATCAGGTTGTTGACTTTTTCCGTGATCTCCGAGATCTCGGCCTGCGTCTGCATCAGCCCCATCATGATCGCGCGGTACTGCCTGATCCGGTAGAAGAAATACAGGCGGTCGGCCATCTCGATGTCGTCGTACATCTTCTCCATCTGGCGCGTCAGTTCGCCGTCGTAGAAGCGCAGTTCGAGGAGCTGCACATTGGCGTACTCGATCAGCTCGATCAGGTCTGAGGGCGGTTCCGTGTTGACGAGGATGGCACTGTCCCGTGTGAGGATCGCCCGGTCGTCCTCGCTGTAACTGAGGGCATTTTTGAGCGTCTCCTGCCGCGTCTCCGCGGAGAATGCCACCGTATCCCCGAGCAGTATCCGTGTCGGGTCGAGGGAGTCGTCGAGGGCGTGGGTGATGAAGATGGCATAGTCCTCGTAGAACTCCTCGTCGACCGTCCTCGCGCCGATCGCCGGTTTGAGGGTCGCAAGGAGACGGGCGATGGTGGCGGTGAAGGCGGTGTCCAGGCCTCTCTGTCCTGCGAAGCGGAGGGCAGTCTCCTCCAGTTCCCGCGGGGTGCCCTCGAACTCTTCGTGGATGAGGCAGATGCTGATCGCACCGATATCGTACACCCGTGCGTCGATGCGGAAGGTGTAGGTCTTTCCGTCCTGCTCAAGGGTCACGGGATCGAGCCTGAGCAGGAGGGGGGCATGCTTGATGATGATCGCCCGTGGCTTCACCCGGACGAACCGCGCCCGGCTGATGGTCATGCTCTCCGAGAGAGCCTGTTCGAGGGAGGCGAGGTCGATCTCTTTTCCGATATCGTAGATTCGGTAAAAACGGATTGCAAACATAGTTCCCGGTCACTCTGAGGAGGCCTCCCTGGGGGGAAGGGGCCTCTGATCCTCTTCTGGATCAGATCGCGTGTCATCGGATAGGATATAAGAGTGCGTCAGCAGGCAGGGGTGCGTGCGGCAGAATCCGGCCGGCCGTGGCGGATCCGGAGCCGACGCGGCGTGCACGAAGAAAGAGTATAAAAAAAGGTTATGTCCTGTTCTGCGCCTTCAGCCGCGCTTCAAGCCTGTCGAGGAGTTTCCTGATCTCCTCGATCTCCTGGACCGTGACCTCGCCCTCATCTGTGTCTGGCGTCTCGACGGCGGTCCCCCGCCACTGGGAGAGGACGTCGTCCAGGCTGGTGCCGATAAAGGTCTCGCCGCCGTGGGCCACGACCAGTCCGATCTCCATCACCTCGCCTGTCTGGGAGATGACCGGGATGATCCAGACCTCATGGCCGTCGAGGACGTACATGATCGGCTGCACGACCTCGAGGCCCGTGGCCATCGCCACCTTCTGGTGCTGCTGGACATTGGCCGCGGCGCCGTAGTCATTGTAGTAGCCGGGGGCGTTGTAGAAGGTGAAGGTGCCGTCCTGGACGTCGCAGAGGACGTAACCGACCATCGAGGAGTCCTTGCCCGGCGTCGTGATAGCGGTGAACCAGTACTGGTTGCCGTCGGTGCCCTGGACAAGGTAGACGTCGGGGTCGCCTGAGGAGAGGGTCGCCCCGGCCTCGCCGTGCTCGACGTACACCTCGCCTGTCGGGTACTTCAGGTTGCGCTGGCCCCACCAGGAGTTGACCCAGCCATCCGAATACGTGCCCCACCAGCCAAGGTAGGTCTCGGTGAGGTCCTCGTCGTAGACCCTCTGGATCCATGCGGGTTGTGTGCCGAGGTCGAAGAACTCGTTGGTGCCGGTGACCGGGTCTGTGACGACGATGCCCTCCGGAGTCTCGCCAATGATGCCGTAGAGCGCGGGCCGGGAGAGGAGGGTGACCCAGCGGGGGCTGCCCTCCTCGTCGAGCTGGAATACGGGCTGGTGGATGACATATGTGGGGTAGTCCTCCCAGATATGACGGGTCAGGTCGTACTCCAGGATCGCATGCGGGGTGTAGTGCATCTGAAGGCCGGTGACTCGTCTGGGTTCTGCCTTCGGGTTCTCCGACGAGACGATGACATAGCCGTCCGTGCCCTCGCCGGCATAGATGAGGGCCTTGTCCAGGGTGGTGTAGTCCAGGGGGACAAGCCAGACCAGTTCGCCCCTGAGGAACTGGACGTCGGGTGTGAAGACACCGACCTTGTATCCCAGGTTTCCGATGACCTTGTCCGCCCTCCAGAGGGCGGTCTTGGCCGAGGTCAGTCTGATGTGGTCTGTATCGATGAGGTCGGTGACATTGTCCACGGTCTTGACCTGCGGTATGGCGGCGAGGTCCTGTGCGCCGATGACCTGCGCCCCCGCAGTGAGCATCGGGATGCCGAGGATGGCCAGGGTCAGGATGGTCCCGCCGACGACGCGCATCTTTTCGGCGCCGTGGATGTACGACGCGGCTATCCCGCTCACTGCAAGGGAGACCGCGAGGTAGAGAAGGATATTCATCAGGACCAATGCCGGCGTCCTGACGTACAGGGCGACCGCCGAGAAGACGGCGCCGAGGACGATGAGGCCGGGGTGGTTGAACTTCAGTGTTTTGTCTTCGATACGGACGGCCCAGAAGGCTGTCATGATGAACCAGAAGACGATGAGAAATATACTCATAATAAATGCCTGATCGATCTTTGTGTTAAGTTGACATTACATATTGTGCCGTTCTCTCTACATGATCGGGAATTTTTCCTCCCTGCCGCGGCTCTTGCGGATATACGCGCACGGAATCCTCCTTGATGAGGAACCGGGACAGCATGACTGGTGATACCTGGCAGAGCACCCCTGTCACCGTGCTCATCTGATGCAGGCTGTCGGAAAGACAGGCCCGAGCCTCTCTTATACCCTCCCTGCCTACAGACATGCATGGACAATTCCGCCGGACCCGAGTTCTCGGATGACACCCTTCCTGTCGAGATCGATGTTGTACCCTCCCCTGAAGTGCTCGAATGCGCCGTCGACAACGACCTTGACAGCCTCACCGCCCTTCTCTTTCACGGGGAATCGCAAAAGGTCAGGGAGGACGCAGCCCTTGCCATTGGCATGCTGATGGGGGAGGAGGCAGTCGGGGCCTTCATCGGGCTCTTCGCCGAGGACGACCGCGACCTGCGGATGGCCGCTTCGTGGGGGCTCTCCGCGATCGGGACGCCGGCCATCGACGGTCTCATCGCCGCGCTCTCTGCGGCTGACGCCGCCACCAGAATGTGGGCGGCCTATACTCTCGGCGCCATCGGGCACTGCAAAGCCGAGGTTGCACTCGGAAAGGTGTTAAAGGACGATGACGCCGACGTCAGGTGGTGGGCGTCCTGGGCCCTGGACCAGATCCTGCAGAGGCACGGCTGCTGCAACGGGTGCTGATGCCCGCGGCAACCCCTGCAGGAGCAGAGGGATAGAACCTCTCTTCATCGCCTCTTCGGGATAGGATATATATGACATGATTCCCTCCCTGGCGTGGGGACGGTATCATGACCGAGATCAGGATCGCGCCGGCGGTGTATGCCATGCCGGACGAAAACCATGAAAATCTCCATATCGAAATAGAATTGCCCGGTGTCGACAAGAAGGACATCACGCTCAGGATGCACGACGACAGTTTCTTTGTCCAGGCATCGAAGGAGGGGACCAGGTATGCGGGCTCTTATGCCACCTGCTGCCCGATCGATTATGAAAAAGCGAAGGCATCCTATCACAACGGACTGTTGACCGTGGACGTTCCGTACAAAAAGCCCCAGGCACGGGGCATTGAGATTCCCGTCCGGTAAACCCGATCCGGGGTAGAACCGGAGTGCCGGTTCTGCCTCCATCTTTCACGGCGGCGCGGCTTTTCTGTAGACCGGGGTGTCCTCTCCGCCGGGCGAGGGATTTTTCCGGATCAATTCCGCATCTCTCTCTTTATCTCAAGTATGATGGCATATATTATCTCTTTAAGAATAAATCAAAACAAACAGAAATCCAAAGTTATAATAATGGTTTCCAGATAATCTATGGAGGGACGATCGTATGGAGAAAACTGATGAGGGGAGGGCCGGCGCCGCTTCAGGGGCCCTTGGCTTTTCTGACCTGGGGTTACTCTGGCAACGGATATTTGACGCCATAGAAGACCCTGTCTTCATTCAGGACCGTGAGGGTATCATTCTCCGGGCAAACCGGGCCACGGGCAACGTTCTTGGCGTCGCTGCCGGAGAGGTTGTCGGGAAGCCCTGTTCTGCCGTGATCCACCAGGCCCCTACATTCATCGCGGGCTGTCCCTTTGTCAGGTCGAAGACCTCGGGAAAGAGGGAGAGATACACCCTCTGGATGTTTGGCCGGTGGTTCAGGGTCTTGATCGACCCTATCCTCCACCCTGAGCACGGCGTCATAGGGGCCATCCATATCATCACCGACGTCTCCGACATCAAGAGAATCGACGAGTTGAGGTCCAGGCTTGCATCGATCCTTGAGACGACCGAGGACGCCATCATCGGCGCCTCTGCGGAGGGCCGGGTCACCTCCTTGAACACTGCAGCCGTCGGTCTCCTCGGCATCACGCCCGACGAGGCTATTGGCCTGCCGGTCTCGCACTTTGTCCCCGGTCCCCTCTTCAGGACGTGGGAGGAGACGGCACAGGCTGTCGTCGGCGGCAGGGCGGGACGGCGCTTCGAGTCCGAGATCGTTAGAACAGATGGCATGATCCACGAGGTTTCGGTCGGCATCTCCCCCCTACGTGATGAACGCGGTGTCGTGTCCGGCTACTCCTGTCTTGTCCACGACCTCACCCCCCAGAGGAAGGCCGAACGTGCCCTTGTCGCCTATGTCGCGGAGGCCGCCCTGAGGATGAAGGTGCCGCTCGGCGGCGTCGCGCAGGAGATCGACCACACCGCCGCCCTGCTGGACTCGGGAAAAGTCAGACCCGAGGACGCGGCCACCATTCTCCGGGTGCAGAAGGCCCACCTCGACCAGATCCTCCAGAACCTTGCCGACCTCGACCGTGCGGTCGCCGAGTCTGCCGAAGAGATCCCCGAGGCCTACCGCCGCTTCCTCTGCGGGGAATAATTTTTTTCGACTCTTAGATGAATGAAGTGGCTATCTCCTCCACAGAACCTCCTGTTCTCTCTTCCCCGAATCAATCCTGAGCGGGGAACGAGCGATAGCAAGTTCGAGAAAATCTTTGATTTTCACTGTCCGGGGGCTTTGTCCCCCGGCGAACAGTATGGGGGAAGGCGGTTGATCGGTGTCCCGTGCCGGGGGACTACCGCCCCCGGACCCCCGGTACAGGATAGGTGTGGATGGCAATCTCCCTCTCAGGGTTTTCTGCTCTATCTTTCCCTGCCCTTATCCTGAGCGTGGACAACCGTGTCAAGACGGTAGAAAGTGCGGGGCATTTTCCGGTTCAGGCAAATCTGTGATCTGCCATGGACTGATCAACCTCATTCCGGAACATCTCCCTATTTCTGCCTACCTGGGCTTCTTTTCACCGTCCAACCGTGAATTTTCCCTTTGATCCCGGCCATGTCACTTCAGAAGGTGTTTTTATGATCAGCACCCTACACCTTACCAGAGGGAATGCTGAATGTGTGTTGCAGTTCCTGCCGAAGTAATCGAGATCAAGGACGACAACATCGGTGTCGTCGACTACGGCGACCTCAGGCAGGAGGTAAGGCTTGATCTCGTCGACGTCAAAGTAGGCGAGTTCGTCCTCGTCCATGTCGGCTTTGCTATCCAGAAACTCAGCCGTGAGGAGGGCCTATCGACAAGAGAACTCTTTAAAGAAGTCTACGCAGCGATGGAAGAATAATGCACGAATACAGCATCGCGTACGACATCTTTGCCACAGCCCAGCGCGCTGCCGTCGAGAACCATGCAACGCAGGTGAAGGCGGTCAAGGTCGACGTCGGCGAATTTGCGATGGTCAACCCCGAACAGGTGAAGTTTCTCTTTGAGGTCATCGCGGAGGACGACCCTGTCTTTGCAGGTGTCTCTATGGAGTGCCGGACCGTGAAGGTGCGCACCCGCTGCGACTGTGGCTATGAGGGCGACGAGAAGTTCGTCTGCCCCACGTGCGGAGGTCTCCCGCACATTGTCGAGGGGAAAGAGATTGTAGTCACCAACATCGAGATAGAAGTGAACGATTCATGAAAGTCAATATGATGCACGGCGCCGGCGGCGAGGTGATGGGCGAACTTCTCAAGGTGCTCACGAAATTCACCCACAACAATGCCGGCGGTATCGGTCTTGAGTCCCTGGACGATGGGGCGGTGTTCCCGGTCGGCGACCAGCAGATCGTGTTTACGACGGACAACCACGTCATCCACCCGATATTCTTCCCCGGCGGGGACATCGGCAGGATCGCCGTCTCCGGAACCATCAACGACCTTGCGATGATGGGCGGGCGCCCGATCGCCCTCTCCTGCGGCATGGTCATCGAGGAGGGCTTTGAGGTCTCCGACCTGGAACGGATCGTTGCCTCCATGGACGAGGCGCTCGGCGAGGTCGGCGCATCGATCGTGACCGGCGACACCAAGGTGCTGGAGAAGGGCGCCCTCGACGGGATTGTCATCAACACTGCGGGCGTCGGCGTCGCAAACCACATCGTCAGGGACAATGGCCTGAAACCGGGCGATGTGATCATCGTCTCCGGCACCATCGGCGACCACGGACTTGCGATCCTCTCCCACCGCGATGGTTTCGACCTCGGCGAGCAGATCCTCTCCGACGCCGCCCCCCTCTGGGGCATGGTCGAGCGCGCCCTTGCCGCCGGCGATATCCACGCGATGAAGGACCCGACCCGCGGCGGATTTGCCAATGCGATCAACGAGATGGCGAGAAAGAGCGGGGTCCATGTCGAGATCGACGAAGAAGCCCTCCCGATCAGAAAGAACGTCAGGAGCGCCGCCGCCATGCTCGGCATCGACCCCCTGGAGGTCGCGAACGAGGGGAAGGTTGTCATGGGCGTCGCCCCCGGCGATGTCGACGCGGTCCTTGCCGCCCTGAAGTCGCACCACTATGGGAGAGACGCCGCGGTCATCGGCCGCGTCACCGAGGGTTCCTCTGTCGTCATGAAGACCTCGATCGGTGGCGAACGTTTCATCGAACCGCCGGTCGGCGACCCGGTCCCCAGAGTCTGCTGATATGAAAGAAGAGGAGACGGTCGTCCTGAAGGGCGTTACCCTGCCGGGCGGCAGGGTGGCGGACCTCACCCTGGGCGAGGGGAGGGTCGTCCATGTCGGCGCCGCGGGGAGGGCCGACGCGGTGATCGACGCCTCCGGCCTTCTCTGCGTCCCCGCGGCCGTGGACATGCACACCCATCTCCGGGGCGGCGCCACGCAGGGAGCGAAGGAGGACTGGGCAAGCGGGACCGCGAGCGCCCTCTCTGGCGGCGTGACAGTCGTCGTCGACCAACCGAACACCGTGCCCCCCCTCACGACACGCGAGGCATTCCGCGCCCGTGTCAGCGAGGCCCGCGACCATGCCCTCTGCCATTTCGCGATCAATGCCGGTGTCGTCTCCGGCGCCGACCTTGTGGGGCTCTGGCAGGAAGGGGCGATGGCTTTCGGCGAGATCTTTGCCGGCCCGTCCAGTTACGGCGCGGCCGTCCCTGAAGATGTCCTGAAGGACGCGTTTCTCACTCTCCGTGATCTCGGCGCCCTGGCCACGGTCCATGCCGAGGATCCCCTGCCCGGCACACCCGCGACCCTTGCCGACCACGACCGCCTGAGGCCTGCCGATACCGAGGTCCGGGCCGTCAGGGCGGTTTCATCCCTCCTCCCTCCAGGCGGGCGGGTCCACTTCTGTCACATGAGCACGGCCGCCGCCGTCGATGCCGCCGCCGGCACCGTCGAGGTGACGCCGCACCACCTCTTCCTCTCGCGGGAATGTTTCACACCCGACGACACCCATGCACGGGTGAACCCTCCCCTCAGGTCGGAAGAGGAGCGCCGACGTCTCTGGAGTAGGTGGGAGAGGATCGACGTCGTCGCCTCTGACCATGCCCCGCACACCGCCGGAGAAAAGGCCGCGCCCTTCGCCGACGCTCCTTCGGGCATGCCGGGCGTCGAGACGATGGTGCCCCTTCTCATGGCCGCGGTGCGGGAGGGCCGGCTCTCCCTTGCATCGGTCATCGAGAAGACCGCCATAAACCCCGCACAGATCCTCGGCACCCCTGCCGCCGGTTTCCTGCCTGGCGAGAGGGCCGACTTTGCCCTGTATCCTGCAAAGACGACGAAGATCGATCCCGACGCCCTCCATACAAAATGTACCTGGACGCCATACGAGGGCATGGAGGCTGTCTTCCCGGAGATCGTCGTCATGGGAGGCGCCTGTGTCGTGCGGGACGGCGAGATCGCCACCGGCACCGCCGGGTCCTGGGTCCCGGGCAAGGGCTATATACGCTGACCGCCAAACTATAGAGGCCGATACATGCACATCCATAGGTCCCCGGGCGATCGATTGGCAGAGCCTGGATATGAGCTGCGGGACAACCCGGATGTGCGACAGGCGCGCCCGGTGCGAGGGTTTAAGACCAGGTGAAGAACGGCACATGCCACTGATGATCCATGGTCGTTAGCACCGGGCAACACCGGTGATTCCCGTGATCTCTCTTGACGACGCAGTAACAGGCCCGGACAATTGTGTCGTGCTCACTCTCGACGTCTCTGCCGGGAGTAAGAATGACTCTTTTCCTGCAGGCTACAACCCCTGGAGGCATGCCCTTATCTGTCAGGTCGCCGCTCAGGCAGTGGGAGGGAAGGCAAACCGTGCCATCGTCGCTCTGGTTGCGGAGACGATCGGCGTTCCGAAGTCTGCAGTCGGCATTGTTTCCGGTGCCACCTCGACGATCAAGCGGGTCGAGGTGAGGGGCATATCAAGAGATCAGGCAATACAGCGTTTATCCTCTCTTCTTCCCGTATAATTCTCTGGATTCATCCCCAATGGTGCGCGCAGACCCAAAGGTGGATATATAAGTACTCCGGGATATATCTACTACCATTGTCTATGGGCCGTCATCGTATTTCTCATATGACAGATTCCGGAGGCTTATCATGTATTCATCAGATACGACCAAGTA
The DNA here is from genome assembly GCF_001571385.1 of Methanofollis ethanolicus. Classification (NCBI taxonomy): domain Archaea; kingdom Methanobacteriati; phylum Methanobacteriota; class Methanomicrobia; order Methanomicrobiales; family Methanomicrobiaceae; genus Methanofollis; species Methanofollis ethanolicus. Next base: position 1,541,422 of record NZ_BCNW01000001.1, read on the forward strand.
TCTCATTCACATTAATCTCCACGCAGAGGGGGTGGTCGAGAAACCCGACGTAGTCGGTGCCATATTTGGCCAGACTGAAGGGTTGCTCGGCGAAGACCTTGACCTCCGCGATCTCCAGCGGACCGGGCGGGTCGGCAGGATAGATGTCCATATCGTGAGTAAGAAGGGTGAGACCCGGGGAGAGATCCTCATCTCATCCTCCCTCGACCGTGCAGAGACGGCGATCCTTGCGGCGTCCCTGGAGACGATCGACCGGGTCGGCCCCTGCGTCGCGCATGCCACAGTCGAGCGGATCGAGGACATCCGCGTGACGAAGAGGAAACAGATCGTGGAAAGGGCAAAGGAACTGCTGATCACCCACTTTGATGAGTCGGCGATCGACTCCACCGAACTGCTCGACACTGTCAGGGAGTCGCTGCGGATCGAGAAGATCAGTGTCCTCGGCGAGGAACGGGTGCCTGCAGGCCCGAATGTGCTCGACTCGGATGCGATCATCGTCGTGGAGGGGCGGGCCGACGTGATCAACCTTCTCAGGTACGGGATCAAGAATGCCGTTGCCGTGGAGGGGACGAAGGTCCCGGCAGTTATTACGAAACTCTGTGAGATCAAGACGGCTACGGCCTTCTTCGACGGCGACCGCGGCGGCGACCTCATCCTGCGCGAACTCCTTCAGGTCGCTGAAGTCGACTATGTCGCTTTCTGTCCGCGGGGCAAGAGCGTCGAGGAACTGACACGGAAAGAGGTCATCAAGTCCCTGAGAAACAAGGTCCCGACAGAGTACATCAGGGACCAGCTGACCGATACAAAGGAAGAGGCCCCTGCAGAGGCGATCCCTCTTCAGGAGACGATGCCGGTCATTGTCAGCGAGGTGAAAGAGCCCGAAGAGGCGGCCGCGAGCATACCCCCGGCACAGCCTGTCATGACCCTCGAACAGCAGATCCAGGAGGTCGAAGGGAGGGGCATGGCACGTTTCCTGACCTCGGATTATACGCTGGTGAGCGAGGCGAAGGCCGGCGATGTCGAGCGCGCCGTTGAAGAGGTCGATTCGGACACGGCCGGCGTGATCATCGACCGCCCGGTCGATCAGAAACTCATCGATGTCTTCCTTGCGAAAGGACTGGAGTTCATTGCCGCTCCGGAGTTCAGGGATATCGTGAAGAGGCCTTTATCTCTCAGGCTCATGAAAATTCGGAAGGCGTAGAACGGAGCAAATATATTTATAATAAAATTTCCTATTTCTCTTTCGGGGTTTGGACATGCATAAAGAAGAACTGATTACCCTGCATCAGATCCTTGTCGAGATCAAGGATTATTTCGAGATGATGAATGTCGAACTGAAATTCCCGCAGTACTACGCGCTCAAGATCAACCCGTCCCAGATCCACAAGAGCAAACTTGAACACAAACACGCGATCTTCGTCCTCGGGCAGGAACTCGCCAATGCGATGAAAGATATCGACTATAACGCCTCGTCCCGCATCTCTGCCAGAATGAAGGAGCTCTCCGAGAAGACCGAGCGGGAACTTGAAAAGAGTATTGAGCAGTGACTGCTCCCCCACCTTCAGTGAGGGGCCCTCTGCCTGATTTTTTTATAATGGGGGGGCATGTCCCGAACCCCCGGGTCGGTCTATGACCTCAGCGCCCGTTCCTTTTCGATCAGGTGGCGGGCAAGCATTTTTGGAATAGGGGCAGCCATACAGTGCCAGTTCGGCGTGCCGTTCACTTCAAGGACAGTATAACTCCCATTCTCGGCGAGCAGGTCGACGCCGCAGTAATCGGCACCGACGGCCTCGGCCGCACCGCCGGCGACCTCCTGCATCTCCCGGTCGATCTCGATCGGCGTCCCCGTCCCGCCCTGGTGAATATTGTGGGTGAGGTGGGCCGACTGCCGGCAGATGGCACCGACTGCCTTTCCTTCGATGACGAAGACCCTGAAGTCCCGGTCGTTTTGCACATATTCCTGGAGATAATAGGGGGCTTCGCCGAACTCGTCGGGCGTGGTGACGAGACGGACGTCGATGCCGTCATAACCGTAGACCGGTTTGGAGACCGCTTTTCCATGCCGTGCAAGGAAGTCGGCGGCAAGTTCCCGGGACGCGGTAAAGAGCGTTTCAGGTGACGGTATCCCTTTTTTGAGAAGAAGCGCCGTCGTCTTGACCTTGCTTGCGCAGGTCGCGATCGCGTCGGGCGAGTTGACGACGAGGTTCTCAAGGGCGAGGATATCCAGGCACTCGAACTGGTGAATATCCTGCTTCATGCCGCATACCCAGACGAGATCGCCGGCGATGGACGCCGAGAGAGGGTCGATGGCGTCGAGGTCAAGGAGGGCATATTCGGCTCCCGCCCTTTTGAGTTCAGAGAGCACCGCAGCAGTCGAGTTGTCGTCGTGGGTGTCTGTCGGTTTGGGTACAATGCGAATCATGATCTATCCCCGGTCGGGCGGCGATGTCGGCCGCTCTCAGTAAGAGTAGTCGTGCGGGGGAGGGGATGAAGATATCTATATTTTTTCTCCGCCGATCTCGCCCAGACTTGCCTCGGCTTTCTCGACCATCAACTGCATGGCCTGGATCTTCGCCCGGGCAGTGAGTGTTTCTCCTTTTTTCAGGGCATCTGATGCTTCCTGGTATAACTTCTCAGCCCTTTCCACTCGCCTTTCCGGTCTCCCCACATCTTCCCCCGTGATCTTGAGAAGGTCGATCTCCTCCCTGACAGTCAGGAGTTCCCTGAAGATATCATGGAGTTCCATGCCGAGATCTGTCGTGGCGGGCAGACCTTCATCTCCGGCATCGAGCATCGCCCTCATCTCGTCGTCGATGTCGGTGACCCTCTCGGCGACGAGGAGGGCAAGCGGTGTCGCCTCTCCTGTCGTAAGCCCCTGGCCCTGGAAGGAGACTTCAAGGTCGGGGCCGGAGAGTCTCACCGCGATCTGCCCCTTTTCCTTCCCACAACTGATGGTCATCGGCGAAAGGGCCTTTTCCCTCTCGAAGAGCACACTGATGCCGTTCGATTCCAGGTCTTCAGCAAGGCGATTCCGGAAAGTGGAATAGGCGCCGGCAAGGCCCCGGGCGTAGTGGATATATGACATCGACATCCCCCGATCCTAAAATATCCCTTTAGATGATAAGCATTCCGCCTGCGGTCTGCCATCGTCAGTCGGGCACGGCAGGTGAAGAGTCGCAGAAGGATTTTATGCCGGCGGATCGATCTGCCGGCCATGCGCTACTATCCTGCACAAAAAGATCTCCCCCCTCCGCACGAGGTCAACCTGGCCGTTGAGGAGGCGTTCAGGGAGTACGGAGAGGGACGGATCCAGATGCCGGCGAAGATCTATGTGACCTTTGAGAAGGGGGACTTCAGGACGATGCCCGCGTACCTGCCGGGCATCGGTATGGCGGGCGTCAAAATCGTCAATGTCCACCCGGAAAACCCGATGATCGGTCTGCCGACGGTGATGGCCCTCACCGTCATCCTCGACCCCGCCACGGGTATGCCCGAGGCGGTCCTGAATGCCACGGCCCTTACCGACCTGCGGACAGGTGCGGCCGGCGCCGTTGCTGCACGCCACCTCTCCCCGAAATGACGGATCGTCCTCGGCGTCGTCGGGAGCGGGAGGCAGGCCGCGGCCCAGGTGGACGCGATCGCCGACGTCCTGGAGATCACGGAGGTGAAAGTCTGGAGCAGGAACCCGGCGAATGCGGAGGCCTTCTGCCGCCGGTGCGAGGGCCATACCTGTGAGGCCGTCTCACTGGAAAAGGCCTGCGACGCCGACGTCATCGTCACGACGACGCCAGTCAGGACGCCGATCATCAGGTCAGAGTGGGTCCACGAGGGGACGCACATCAATGCCATCGGTGCCGACGCACCCGGCAAGGAAGAACTCGACCCGGCTATACTCCTCCGCTCACGCGTCTTTGTGGACGATCCCGAACAGGCGCTTCACTCCGGCGAGATCAATGTGCCGGTCTCCGCCGGACTCTTCACCGGGGAGAGGATCGCGGGCACTCTCGGGGACATTGTCTGCGGGAGAAGAAAGAGGGAAAAAGAGGATGAGATCACGCTCTTTGACTCGACAGGCCTTGCGATCCAGGACCTTGCCATTGCGACCCTGGTGATGAAGACGGGGGACGGGACCGACCTGCCTTTCCCCTGACTCACTCCTCTTTCGGGAGGGGCCGGGAAAATTTCTTCCAGACCTCTTCCCTGTACACCGGCCCCGAGTTGTAGGTGCAGAAGGGGACCAGTCTGCCGTCTGGCGTGGCATAGTGGATGCAGCAGCGCTGGACACGGTCGATATCGTAGTTGTAGTTGTCCATGAAATGCATCGTGCCGATGAAGAGGGCGTTCCAGTGGAAGTCCCGCAGGGCGTCGAAGTTCTGTGAAACAAGCGTCTTCCCGAGGAGTGTCCAGAACTGCGTCGCGCTGCCGTGCTCGCCGCTCGATGCGGAGACGCTCATGTCCCTGACGCCTTCGATGAGCGCACGATACTTGTTGATGGTCCCGCCGTCTTTCATCCTGTCGGTCATCGTCCTTATGGCCTCGAAGAACCCGTCGACGTCGACCATCTCGTTGATCGGGACAAGACCTTCCTCGGTCACGAAGACATAGGTCGCGGCGCCGCAGTGCTGGTGGGTGGTGAACCTAACCTGCGGTTTTCCGGTGTACGTCTCGACGAGGTCGGAGATCGGGACGACGCAGGGAACGGGGTAGAGATAGTTCTTCTTGATGATACCGCCGGTCTGCTCTTCTATCTTCTCGGCGAGGTCGGGGATGGTGATACGCTCTCTTTTGATGTCATCCTCGCTTGCGGCACCGGTGAAGGCCACGGGCTGGAAGTTGACGCCCCGCACGACCTGCACATGGTCTGCGGCAAACCTGAGGATGGCGCCGATCTCGTGGTCGTTCCTCCCGTTGATGATCGTCGGGACGAGCACGACGCCGAGTGCGGCCTTCGCGCAATTTTTCACGGCATTCAGGCTTGCCTGAAGGATTGGGTTTGTCTCCAGCGTAACGCCGTCGAAGTGCAGGTAGACCGTGCTCAGGCCGGCTTCCCTGAGTTCCTGCGCGTATGCGGGATCTTTTGCGATCTTGATCCCGTTCGTTGCGATCTGGACCTGCGAGAAGCCGAGTTCCTTTGCCTTCCTGACGAGATCGAAGAGGTCGTCGCGCATCGTCGGTTCGCCGCCCGAGAACTGGACGGCCGGGGCGGGGACCGGTTTTTCGCTCCTGACCATCTTCATCATCTCGACGACCTCGTCGAACGACGGCTCGTAGATATAGCCACAGGCCCGGGCATTGGCGAAGCAGAAGTCGCAGTTGAGGTTGCAACGGTTCGTCAGGTCGATGTTGGCGAGCAGGGTCATCGATTGATGACGGGAGCATATCCCGCAGTTTGCCGGGCAGGTGTCAGGGGCGGTTTCTCTCTGGGGGTTGGAGACACCGTTTCCGATCTCCTCGAATGCGTCGAAACGCCTGTACATCTCTACATCCGACCAGTAGAGGTGTTTCGCCTCTCCATGCTCCGGGCAGGTGCGGGAAATCCAGACCTTCCCGTCCTCCTCGCAAATGTCTGCGTCAAGCACCCTTTTGCAAATAGGGCAAAGACTCTTGGTTTTTTTCAGAAGCATATCTCATCCACCGGCATATCTTTACAATAGCGTTTCATATATTGGTTACCTGCGCCATACAGTGATGACACAATGTTTAGAGCGAATTGAGATTTAAACTTAAGTAGAAATTGTGGGGAGAATAATTATTATTATCGATTCGATGATATCAAGTCTGGTCGTGGCGATCTGGGTGATGTTGCCTGCCTATGTGCCTAATTCGGCCGCTGCCGCTCTTGGAGGCGGTGCACCGGTGGACATGGGGAAAACCTGGAGCGACGGTCGTAGGATCCTTGGCGACGGGAAGACCTGGCGTGGTTTTGTCCTCGGGGTCACATGCGGTGTCGCCGTCGGTATCGTTCAGATTGTGGCGAGGGACGCCTTCGGACTCTCCTCTCTCCCCGAGCATACGCTCATAACAGTGTTCCTCCTTGCCTTCGGGGCGCTTCTTGGCGATATGGTAAAGAGTTTTATCAAAAGGCGGCTTGGAAAGGAGAGCGGGGAGGAATGGCTCATCGCCGATCAGTACGACCTCGTTGCCGGATCTCTCGGCCTCTTGCTCGTCTTCCAGTACGGCTGGGTCATGGAGAACGTAACCCTCGGGGTCTTTGTCTGGATCCTCATCCTCACGCCCCTCCTCCACCGTGCTGCAAACATCATCGGATATCTCATCGGAGTGAAGAAAGTACCATGGTAAAGGAAATTGCAGAAATGCTCAGGGAGCATGGGGCCCTCGAGATCGGGGACTTTGTCCTGGCGTCCGGGGCACGGAGTTCGTACTATCTCGACATCAAGACGGCGATCACCGACCCCGCCCTCCTCCGCCAGATCGGCGAGGCATTTGCAGAGGGGTTCGCGTTCGATGTCGTTGCGGGCGTTGCGGTGGGTGCGGTCCCTCTCGCGGTCGCCACCTCCCTTGCATCGGGGAAACCGTACGCGATCATCAGGAAGGAGCAGAAGGATCACGGCAAGAGCGACCTCGTCATCGGTGACGTGAAGGGGAAAGCGGTCCTCCTCGTCGAGGACGTCACGACGTCTGGAGGGTCCGCACTCTTCGGGGTCAGGGTGCTCAGGGATGCCGGAGCACGGGTCGTTGCCGTGGCCTCGGTCGTGGACCGGGAGAGCGGGGCGTCCGATGCATTTGCACATGAGGGCGTGCCCCTCGTCCCGCTGACGACGGCCTCAGAGATGATGAACCTGTAACCATTTATGGGTGAGAGGCATATAATGATGGACATGAAGATTCTTGTTGTGGGCGGTGGCGGCCGGGAGCACGCGATTGCACGGGCCCTATCCTGCAACAGTGGTGTAAAACTTTATACAGCAATGGCGCGGCACAACCCCGGCATTGCGTCTCTCTCTGAGGGCGTTCTCCTCGAAAAAGAGACCAATGTACGGGCTGTCGCGGATTTTGCAAAGAAGAGCGATGTCGACTTTGCCATCATCGGGCCCGAGGCACCACTCGAGGCTGGCATTGCCGACACCCTTCAGGAACAGGGTGTCCCCTGTGTCGGCCCGACGCGGATGGCGGCACGGCTTGAGACGGACAAGGCGTTCTGCCGTACCATGATGGAGAAGCACGGCATCGCCGGGTGTCCGCACTACCGCGTCTTCCAGGACCCCGGAGAGGCCTGCGAGTACATCGACGCCTATGACGGCGACCTTGTGGTCAAACCGATCGGTCTGACTGGTGGAAAAGGAGTCAAGGTCATGGGTGAGCAGGTGGACAGCGAGGGAGCGAAGAAATATGCCCGCACCCTCCACGGCGGCGTCGTCCTTGAGGAACGGCTTATCGGCGAGGAGTTCACCCTCCAGGCCTTTGTCGACGGGAACCATCTGGTGCCGATGCCCCTTGTGCAGGACCACAAGAGAGCGTACGAAGGGGATACCGGCCCGAATACAGGGGGAATGGGGACCTACTCCCTTGAAGACCATCTCCTGCCCTTTGTGACACCGTCAGACTACCGCGACGCCCTTGAGATCATGCGGAACGCCGTTGCGGCGATGATCGCCGAGGGCCAGCCGTACCGCGGTATCCTGTACGGCCAGTTCATGAACACGCGGGACGGCCCGAAGGTCGTGGAGTTCAACTCGCGCTTCGGCGACCCCGAGGCGATGAATGTCCTCTCTCTCATCAGGAGTGACTTTGCTGAGGTTCTCTGCCGGATCATCGACGGGACGCTCTCGCCCGCGCATGTAGACTTTGCAAAGCAGGCGACGGTCTGCAAGTACCTCGTGCCTCAGGGCTATCCTGACGCACCGGTCGCCGGAGCGTCGATCGAGGTCGGGGACTATGGCGACGCCCTGCTGTATTATGCGAATGTCGGCGAAAAGGACGGGAAGCTGACGACTCTCACCTCACGGACGATGGCCTTCGTCGGGCTCGGAGACAGCCTTGAAGAGGCCGAGACAAAGGCCGAAAAGGCGGCGGCGGCGGTGAAAGGCGGCGTGTGGTACAGGCACGATATCGGCAAGACCTCCCTCCTCGACAGGAGGATTGCACACATGAAGGGAATACGATGAAGAAGGATTTTCTGACACTTCTTGACGCGGACGCCACCGAGATAGAGGATATCCTCGACGAGGCCGGGAGACTCAAGGCGCTCCGGGCAGAGGGTACTCCCCACACCCTCCTGGCCGGGAAGAGTCTTGCCATGATCTTCGAGAAGGCCTCGACGCGGACGCGTGTCTCTTTCGAGGCCGGGATGCACGACCTCGGGGGCCATGCCCTCTTTCTCAACCCCCATGACCTCCAGCTCGGGCGGGGCGAAATGCTCAGGGACACGGCGCGTGTGCTCTCCAGGTACGTCTCGGCCATCATGATCCGGGCCTACAAGCACAGCACCATCGAAGAGTTTGCAAAATACTCCTCGGTGCCGGTCATCAACGGTCTCTCCGACATTGCCCACCCCTGCCAGGTGCTTGCCGACCTCCTGACACTGCGCGAGCGCTTCTCCTCTCTGGAAGGGCTGAGGCTTGCCTGGATCGGCGACGGGAACAATGTCTGCAACTCGATGCTCATCGCCGCGGCCTATACGGGTATGGAACTGCGGATTGCGTGCCCGCCGGGGTACAACCCCGACGCCGGGATCCTGGAAGAGGCCCGGGCGCGGGGCGCGAAGGTCGCCTTCTTCGCCACGCCTGAAGAGGCGGCAGAGGACGCACACGCCCTCTACACTGATGTCTGGGTCTCGATGGGCAACGAGGCCGAGCGGGAAGAGCGCCTCAGGGCTTTCCAGGGCTATACGATCACTTCCGACGTCGTGGCGCGTGCCGAACCCGACGCCGTGGTGCTGCACTGCCTGCCCGCCCACAGGGGCGAGGAGATCACCGAAGAGGTTCTGGAAGGGCCGCAGAGCATTGTCTGGGACCAGGCCGAGAACCGCCTCCACGCCCAGAAAGCACTTCTCGTCAAACTAATCCGGTGAACGGGGCCGCGCCTCCGGGTGGCGACCTCGGTGTCTCTTTTTTAAATTAAAGATATCTCGGTATCCGTCTGGCTCATGACAGGAGGGTGGGACGACAACCTCTCATCTCAGGATCTCTGCTCTGTCTTCCCGGGGCCAATCCTGAAGGGGATCTGGGGACGATAACTCCTGGGTTATAATGGGGGGAAGGTAGTGTACCTGTCTCTCTTCCGGGGGGCTGCCGCCCCCCAGACCCCCTGCCATTAAGATAAGGACGGGGATGGCAGTCTACTCCTAAGATCTCCTTTCTCTCTTCCCCAGACCAATCCTGCGTCGGGGGTCCGGGGGAACGACCGGAGGGAGTCGAGAAAACTGTGGGTTTTCGAGGTAGTCGCCCGGAGGGTGTGGTATGGGGGAAGGCAGTGGATCCGTGTTCACTCAGAGAGTTTCTCCAGAGCCTGATTTTCTCGTTAAAGCAGATCTATGATGCACCGTGGGCTGCAGATATTCGAGCCCCGCACCCCTTACCTGCAAAAAAAAAAAGAATTAGTCGGAGCCGATGAAAGCCTTGACCTGCTCGACCATGTCCTTTTCCGCTTTCTGGATGACGTCCAGTTTGCCACGGAAGGCAAGGAGGTTTCGCATGTCGCCGTCCATGTTTGCAAAGGAGAGCCTTTGCGGGCTGTCAACCAGTTCGACGTCGTACTTGCCGATGATGTCCCGGATCACACTCCTCGGGACACCTGGCGGGATGACCAGATCATAGAGTTCTTCTTCTGCCATGGGATTCCTCACTTTCCTATTTTAATACGCCTGCCCATGATGCACGGACCGCCCCGCACGCCGCCCAGGGGGTTCTTCGGCTTGCCGAGGGAGTTCATGCACCGCCCCATCAGGGCGGCGCCGCGTGCAAGCCCGTCGTCCACAAAGACTACATGGTTCTTTGGGTCTTTGAAGAGGCCGCGCTCGGTGATCCCGTCAAGGATATACTGTGGTTTTCTCCCTGATATCGCCGCCCGTCCGGTGAAACCGATGGAGGCGTTTTCCGGGACCATGGTGTGTTCGACCGCAACATCGATGAGCCTGAGGGCCATTCTGGCGCAGACGTGGTCGATCACATCGACGAGCAGTCCTTTGCCGTACTTCTCATAGATCTCTGCACCGATCGTATTGAGTGCTCCGGTTTCGCTCCCGTTCACCCCGACATCGCACCCGATCAGGGCGACTCCCGAGTCATGGGCGACCTTCGCGCTGACCGGCACCCGGCCGAAACGGTCGCGGTCGGGCGGGACGATCCTGATGTCGATGTGACGGTGTGCCTGTTCCACATAGTCCTCGACGGTTGCCGCGCTCCTCCCGATCCGCGACAGCCCCTCGATGACACTTTTGTCGCCGAACATGTCGAGGGCCGTGCCTGTCCTCCCCTCGACCTGGCCGGTCCCCCTGACGATGGAGTCGGGGATCGCCCCTGCAAGGCCGCAGAAGTTTCCGATGGTATGTGCAAAGGGGTTCTCGGCCGTCGGGTCGACGTCGGAGGTGATCCTCCCATCGAGAGTCGTCCCGAAGTCTATCGAGAGACAGGGGTTGCGGAAATCCACTGATGTGCTCTTTGCACCTTCCTTGATCCCGGCCATTGCGAGTTCGCCCTCCATCTCGTTGGCGACCATCTCGACCCCCGAACTCCCGACCGGGGGGATCACGCCGGCGACCGCCCCGACAAAGACGACCTTGTCGGCAAAACTGTAGTGCTGCAGTTTTTTCGTGAGGTTTTCCTTCGACATCGGGGGCGTCATCTTCTTTGGCGGGACTCCCGCGGCAAGGCAGCCATTGGCGAGAGCGATCACGAAATCGCCCACCTGGTCGGGAGAGTCCATGGCGGCGACGACACCGGTGCTCCGCACCACAAAGTCGAGGTCGTCCTTGATCGAGAGGCCCGCCTCTCTGTGACACTCGATAAGGGTGTCCCGGACCAGTTCGGTGACAGACTCGCGGGTGAGTTCTGTGCCGTCGAGGGTTGCGCCGAAGACATCTTCCCCGGCTTTTGGCGGCCTGACGTCGCGGCTCATCTTCACCGTCTTGTTGATGACATAGGTCATGCCGGTGTCGAGGTCGGTGCCGGTGAGGATACATTTCGTCGTTGTGTTCCCCATCTCGACCGATGCGACGATGAAGTACGGTTTGGTCTTGTATTCAGGGACCACCATCCCGGCGCCGTGGGAGATCGAGGGTGGCGGGATACTTTCCACGATATACGGCTTTGGTTTGAAAAAGCGGTCCAGAAAACGGGCGCACATGGATCTTATCTCTCCTCCTGAATTGTTTATATCTTTCTGTCCGTGTGTTCACCCTTCTGTCTGCAACCCGGCAGGGATTCGGAGATCCGGGCGATGCCTCTCAGGACACGGTATCCTGAAGCGGTGAGTTCGTACTCGCCCCGTTCGTACCTCTGGGAGATCAGGCCCGCGCCTTCCAGTTTTTCGAGGTGGAAGAGAAGGTTTCCTCCCCGCAGGCCGGTGATCGCGGAGAGGCCCGAGAAGGTGCGGGAGTCCGTGGCGAGTTCCATCAGGATGCCGAGGCGCGGGATGCTTGCCGTAGGTTCGAGCACCTTCTTCACCGTCTCCTCGACCGATATCGACCTGATGGAGGGGTCGTCCTCCTCGTCCCTGAGGATCCCCAGAGACCCGGCAATCTCTTCCTGCCTGTCGAGGATCCGGGTCGCCTCCTCGAAGCAGGGGGTGCAGGTTGGTTGTGCCTGTTTTTTGAGGTCCCGGATCCGGCGGTGATAACCTGCCAGTGCTTCTCGGGTGGCCCTGCCATCGGTGATCGTCCCGGCACTCTCCATGATCTCGCGGAAAAAGACTTCAAGGCACTTCTCACGCTCCGGGCATGCCCGGTCCAGTTCATGTTCAAGTCCTGCCCGTGCGCTCTCCAGATGAGCGTTGATGGCGACCTTTCCGAATTCGCGCTGCATGGCGGTGATGAGGCCGTTGAAACCGGTCTGACTGCGTCCTTCAGAGAGGGCACGCACCTCTTCTCTGAGTGCCCTCACTTCGTCCCTGATTTCACGCACAGGATCGTCTGGTGCGGCTGTGGGGTCTTCACCGCTATAGAATTCTGTATCTGGCATTCCAGAGTACACTTTTGTAACACGCAGGTATATATCTGCTGAGTGTGAGAGAGATATGATCATCATGGTCAAACTGGTAGACGAGATGAAAGAGGCTTTTTCGAAGGTCAGGGTCTTCCCGGTGGCGACCGCCTCGAAAGACGGCATCCCGAATGTTGTTCCGATCGGTTTCTGCATGCTCATGGACGACGAGACGATCTGGATCGCGGACAATTTCATGAAAAAGACCCTTGCAAACCTGAAGGAGAACCCGCATATCGCTCTCTACGTCTGGGGGCCGGAGATCAAGGGGTGCTTCCAGTTGAAGGGCGACGTGACGATCTTTACCGAGGGCGACGACTTCCAGAAGATGCGGGAGATCGTCCTGGCCAAGATGTCCCAGGCGCCTGCAAAGAGCCTGATCGTCATGAAGATCACGGAGGCCTACTCCTGTGCTCCCGGACCGGGCGCGGGGGAGCGGATCCACCTGTTCAACCCCTGATTTCGCGCCCGAGTTTCTTCTTTTTTTTGCCTATCATCCGTCAGGTTCATCTGCATGAGGACCAGAAAGGGGTGTGGTTCCTATGGTGAAGTTGACACCTGAGATGAAAGAGGCCTTTTCGAAGGCGCCCGTCTATCCGTTTGCAACTGCTTCGAAAGACGGCGAGCCGAATGTCGTTCCGATGAAGTCGGTCTGGCTTGTCGACGACGAGACGATCTGGATCGCCGACAACTACATGGAAAAAAGCCTGGCAAACCTGCAGGAGAACGCAAGGGCGGCGATATACCTCTGGGGCCCGGAGACGAAGGGCTGCCTCCAGGTCAAGGGGGACACAGCGGTCCTCACCTCGGGCCCGGACTACGAGAAGATGCGGGCGATGGTGAAGGCGAAGTCGGAGAAGTACCCGGCGAAGTCCCTGATCGTCTTCAAGGTCACCGACGTCTTCACCTGCTCCCCCGGGGACGGGGCAGGGAAGAAGATGCTGTGATCTGAGAGTCTCTCTTTTTTTGTGCTTGACGGTACTGTTTCGAGGGTTCAGCTAATCAGAACAGATTGCTTTCCAAATTGTTCCTGCTGATCCCAATTGCCATTGGAGGTCAAGTGTATTTCCAGGCGATGAAACAATCTGTTTTCACAAATAAATCGAAGATATTATGTATCAAGGGTTTGAGTATCATACTCTTGTCGAACCATGAAAATATGAGATCGTACGCTGGTTTCATCGGTATTTTGAGGGTTGTATTCGCGATATTGGTGGTTTCGAGTTCTGGTATATCCGGATCTTCAGGTTCTGCTGGGGAAACCCTTTCAAACCGCAAAACATGATATTTCAGACCATTTTGTTGACGTCACCAAAATGGTTCCTGTCAAAGGGGGGTTTGAACGGGAACGCCCTGACATCATGTTGGTCTGTGATTCCTGGACAGTTAGTGAATAACGCAAATGACGACACAAAGGAGGATGAAAATGAGCACTGATGGGGTTGTCCCGGTTGCGTATGCTATGCATGCCTCCCCCAAGAGGTACGCCCTGCTTCTTGGGGCAGGGATCTCGGTCGCTGCAGGCCTTCCGACGGCAAGTGATGTCTCTGGGAATATGATCCTTGCTATTGCCAGAGGAAGGGGCGAGGAAATTGAGAGAGGAGAAAATAATAAGGTGTGTCTTGCGTGGTTCAAGGATACCTTTGGAGAACCTGCGACATTTCAGCGCCTCATGAGAGAACTCGGCATTTCTGAAGAGAACCGCAAAGATGGGCTGAAGAAATTCATCTATAAGACTGATGATGACAGGAATCCTCTCTCTGGGATCCCCACTGAAGCCCATCGCGCCATTGCCAGACTGGTAAAGTCTGCGATGATCTCGCTCATCATTACCACCAACTTTGACACGCTCATGGAAGAGGCGCTGAAGGCAGAAAAAGTTCCTTATGAGGTCATTACCGAGGAATCGGACATAAAGCAGATGTCAGTCTTCCCGGACAGATGTCGGGTTTTAAAGGTCAACGGAGATTTTGAGCGAGGCACGCTCCGGATCACGCCTGAGGATCTCAAGAACTATCCTCCAGCAATTGAGGATTATCTGAGAAGGATTTTTGGAGAGTATGGCCTTGTGATCTGTGGGTGGTCAGGGATTTATGACACGCACCTCTCCCGGATCCTCTGTGCCGCAGACATCCCTCGTCGGTATCCAGTGTTCTGGAGCTGGAAAAACGAGAGGAGAGTTCCTCCTGAGGTTTGCCAGGCTCTCTTACCCAATGGGATCAATATTGACAGTGCGGACGAATTCTTTAAAACCCTCGAAGTGATCATTGAGAGGTTTTCACGGTATGAACCCAGAAGTACCCTCTCTGCCACAGCGGCGATGAAAAAGGTCAAAGATGCCCTCAGAGAAACAAAACCTGAACTCTTCCTTCCCGATCTCATCAACGAAGAGACCGATCGTGTGCTTGCGTTCCTTGCCGACAGAAGTCGATATAAGACCGACACCATTGATGGTAAGGAGTTCTACACGACAATACTCAGGGAACATGAAGATGTTGCCGCACCTCTGGCAGCGATGGTCGCCACGGTGGCGCAGTATGATGACGATACGTTTACAGATCTCGTCAAAGATACGATCGAGCGGTTAATCAATGTGCCTCCTATTACTCTTGGGTTTGTGGATACTAAGGGTCTACTTCGTTTACGGCATTACCCTGCTCTACTTGTAATCTACGCTTCAGGCGTCGTTGCTGTCCGCACCAGACATTTCAACACGCTGGAGGCGATCGTTCGTAGACCAATGAAATACCAATACGAGGGAGCTTTACGGGAGAAGGTGCGGTACTATCTGGATATAAACATCTGGAATGTCATTGGATGTTGTCAAGAGTGGATTACCAATATCACGCAGAAGAGATTCGGGACTGAAACGAGGTATCAGGATTATCCATATCTGGTGATGTATGAGATCATGCAAGTCCTGATCCCAAACAGAGCTGTCTTCTTCGAATCTCTAGATATATTCGAGTATATCTTTGGGCTTGCATACCTGACCGGATCAATAGAAGAAGCGATCGAAAAAGGTGAATTTTGTTCATCGACGCCGGGTCCATTGCAGTCCCGGCATCTATACCTTCGCCAAAATTTGCTTCGCTATCAGGGACATTATCCCATTTTTCCTCTCCCATCACATGTCTATATCTTTCTAGCAGATCTCAAGCAGAATGCTGAGGGTTCTACGTTCTTTGAAGGGGATCTATCATTATTCGAAGAGGCAAACCAAAACTATGCAAAGGGCTTTGGAATTAATCCTCCAAAAACAGGGCTAACATCGCGTAAATCTCTGATCAAGTCAAATTGCCTGTGAACTAAGATCCAAAACTCGCAATCTGATGAAGTAGGGATGATGACAGGAGACATTGGGAAAACCCAATCTTCTTCTCCCTTGACCCCCCTTCAAAAAAAAAGAAAATTATTCCTTCCTGATCTGCTTCAGCAGGCGGGCCTGCATGCCGAAGTACTTCGAGACGCCAACTGCATCGCACTGGTCGATGGTGTGGGAGTCGAAGGAGACCAGGTCGCTCGAATAGAGGGCCATCGGCGAACTCCGCCCGGCTACATGGACGCTTCCCTTGAAGAGGACGCAGTCCACCTGGCCTGTGACGCGCTCCTGGGTCGTGTCGATGAAGGCGTTGAGGGCGGCATAGAGGGGCTCGTGGACCAGGCCCATGTAGGCGAGTTCAGACCACTTCTCGTCGACGCCGTGCTTGAAGGAGAGTTCCTGCCTGGTCAGCACCAGCCTTTCGAGGTCGTGGTGGGCTGCCAAGAGGACGGTCGCCGCCGGGTGCTCGTAGTTCTCGCGGGCCTTGAGACCGAGGATGCGGTCCTCCATCATGTCGTTCCTGCCGACGCCGTGGCGGCCTGCGATGGCGTTGAGCTCGCGGATCAGGTCGCCGCCCTTCATCGCCTTCCCGTTGAGGGAGACGGGCACGCCCTGCTCGAAGCCGATCGTGATCGTCTCGGGCTCGTCCGGTGCGTCCTTCGGGGAGACGGTCCAGGCATAGATCTCTTCAGGCGGGTGGAAGGCGGGGTCTTCCAGCTTGCCGCCCTCGATGCTCCGGGACCAGAAGTTCTCGTCGATGGACCAGGGCTTTTCCTTCTTCACCGGCACCGGGACGCCGTGCTCCTCGGCGTACTCGATCTCCCACTCGCGGGTGAGGTTCATCTCCCTGATCGGGGCGACGACCTCGAAACCGTTCGCGCGGAAGATGAAGTCGAAGCGGAGCTGGTCGTTGCCCTTGCCCGTGCAGCCATGGGCGATGGCGACGGCGTTCTCCTTCTTCGCGATCTTAACGATCTCCTCGGCGATCAGGGGGCGGGCGAGGGCGGTGCCCATCGGGTAGCCCTCGTAGTTCCCGTTCGCCTTGATCGCGCGGAAGATGTGCTCTTTGACGAAGGCGTCCTTCGCGTCGATGGTGTAGTGGTGGTCGGCGAGCCGCTCACCCTTCTTCGACCCCTCCTCGATCTCATGTGCAGGCTGGCCGACATCGACGACGACGGTGACGACCTCGTCGTAGCCGTAGTGCTCCTTGAGGAGCGGGATGCAGATAGACGTGTCAAGACCGCCAGAATAGGCGAGTACAACTTTTCCCTTTCCCATTGCTGATGCTCCCATGATGAAATGGTATGCAGATACCTACTACCCGTTGGTCTTCCCAGACTTTTAAATCTCTGGACAGGTGAATGCCCGACGGTCTCCGGCCGTGTGTCTCCGCGGAATGGGCTGTCTCCCCGCCGGGAGAGCGCCTGTCCGGCCCTCATCTGGAGAATAACGACAAAAAAATTGGGGGGCCGGCTTTCCGGCCCCTATGGTGCTGTGACGTTGATGAGATCGACCCTGGTTTCCGTGTCCATCTCGTCGATGTCGGAGACCGTCAGGTTCACCGTGTACAGCCCCGGCGACTCGTAGGTGTGCGTCGGGTCGGGGTCTGTGGAGACATTCCCGTCCCCGAAGACCCAGGCCCAGGAGATGGGCGTGCCTGTCGAGGTGTCGGTGAAGTTCACCTCCAGCGGGGCCGTGCCGTTCAGGGGTTCGGCCGTGAAGTTTGCCCTGAGCGGTGCCGAGACATTGATGTAGTCGGTTCTCTCCAGGGAGGAGAATGCCGTTCCGTCAGAGACTGTCAGGTTCACCGTGTACAGCCCTGGTGTCTCGTAGGTGTGTGTCGGGTCGGGCTCTGTGGAGACATTCCCGTCCCCGAAGGCCCAGGCCCAGGAGATGGGCGTCCCCGTCGAGGTGTCGGTGAAGGCCACCTCCAGAGGGGCGGTGCCGTTCAGGGGTTCGGCCGTGAAGTTCGCGCCGAGTGCAGCCGGTGTGGCCGTCACCGTGAGGCGCGCCTTCCCGGTGTCGAGGACATAGTCCTCAAGTCCGGGTCCCACGACCTGCGCACCGCCGAGGACGAGGTCGCTCTGCCCGCCGGCGTCCCCGCGCACCGTGACCCTGCAGAGGGTGATATTTTCTGTTCCCGGATCGGTGCCGCCCCGGATTCCGGAGACGACAATCGAGTCGGCAGGCACCGGCGAGACCATGAACCTGGTACCCAGCCATTCGGGCATCTCGACCTTCACGATCTCGCCCACGCGGCGGTTGGTGAGGTCGATGGCCAGCGAGTAGAAGGCGACTCCCTTGTCCGCCCTGTCCATCACCACGTCGAAGGTCCTGTTCTCCCCTTCAGGGAATGCGGACTCCGCGGGAATGAAGGAGAGGTTCGCTTTCAGTTGCTCCTCGCTGACGGTGATATACCCGGTCTTTGTCTCGGTGTCGCTCCTCGTCCCGTCAGAGATGGTCAGGGATACGGTGTACGTCCCAGCCCTGGTGAAGGTGTGGACGGGGTAACGCTCATTCGACTTTGCCCCGTCCCCGAAGTTCCAGGACCAGGTCGTCGGCCCGCCGGCAGAGCGGTCGATGAACTGCACGGTCAGGGGTGCGGTGCCGCTCCGCGGGAAGGCCGCGAAGTCTGCATAGAAGGGTTGCGACGGCGGAGGTCCGGGCGGTTCCTTTCCGAGCTTGAGGATGAAAGCGTCGAGAGAGCATCCGGTGAAGAGGGTCGGTCCCTTGCAGATCCCGCTCTCCCCGCCGATCGCGTATCCCCCGTCTTCGGTCAGGATGATCGCGTGCGGGTCGTTCTCAAGCAGGCCGAGGGAATAGAAGTCCTGCCATGTGATCTCTCCTTCTGCATCTGTCCTGATGAGGTAGATGACGTTCTGGGGGTTTGCCACCGGGTCGAAGTGGCATGCAAGGACAAAGCCCCGGTCGGAGGTTTCGACAAAGTCCTCGGCCCAGAAAGCCTGTGTGCAGGTGGTGTTGTAGAACCGCGACCATGCGGCCTCGCCCTCGGCGTCGGTCTTGATCAGTGCTGCGCCCGCTGTCTCAGGCCGCTCGAAGACGGTCTTGCCCGCGAGGGCGTATCCGCCGTCGGCGGTCTGGAGCACCTTCACGGCCTGGAAGTCTCCCTTTGCTCCCTGTGCGGGCCATTGCAGATCGCGCGCTGCATAGTATTGCTCCCAGAGGAGAACGCCGGTCTCGTTCGTCTTTCTCAGGAATGCGTCCACGGTCCCGTTGACCGGGTCGGCAGATGTGCCCGCGACCAGGTACCCTCCGTCCTCGGTCTGGAGGACCGAGTACCCGGCGTCGTCATACATCCTCAGGAAGCGTGCCGACCACTCCACCTCGCCGGTCTCGTTGGTCCTGACCAGGTATGCCGCGCCCGGTCCGCTCTCCGGGTTGTCCCGTCCTGTCAGGATGAACCCGCCGTCGTCGCAGACCCGGACGTCCTTCGCCTCCTCCCAGGTCGGGCTGATGTTTCCTGTCGGCCCTGTCCAGAGGGGCGTCCCCGCACTGTTTGTCCTGACCATCATCATGCCGTCGGTCTTTGCGCCCCCGATCTCTGTCTGTCCATAGCCTGCCAGGATGTATCCGCCGTCAGGTGTGACTCTCACGGCGTTCGCCGTATCGTAGATGCCATAGTCATAGGTCCTGTTCCAGAGGACGGTACCGTTTCTGTCCGTCCTCAGCAGGAGCATGTCGCTCGTCGTGCAGTTCTGCTCTTTCCCGGTAAGGACAAAACCGCCATCGCCGGTTTCCTGGAGGCCGTTGCCAAAGTCGTTCAGCCCTGTGTCGAATGTCCTCTCCCAGAGGACGCCTGGCATGCCCGTCGCCGCGGCCGTCCCGGCCAGCATGAGCAGAAGTGGGATGACGATAGAGATCGCCAGAAAGCGATGTGCTCCTTTATCTTTAGATTCATCTTTCATTCTGTCCCTCCTTCATATCTGGGGGGTTATGGTGAATGGAGCGTGAAATATGCCGCCCCTACGGCCGGGCATAGGGGATGACAACTGATAAATTTTGTGTCGGACACATGAACAGAACTCTGAGTGATGCACCTCAAAGCGTACTCGTGAGTACGCTATTTGTATTATTGTGAATCAAGACATTTTTGAACATTCTATCTTGAGGTGAAGAAAAAAATGATGGGAGGATGAATACTTCCGGAGGTTTTCCTCCCCGGTTCTCCACCATTACGATAGGGAGCGGATGGCAGTCTCCTTCGATATGCAGGGTTCATCCTTCTCCTATTCTATCCTATTTTCGGGGATCAGGGGGAGACAAGAAGGTCAAAGACCTTTGAGGTGTGAACGAAGTGAGCATGAGAAGACGAAGTCTTCGAGGCAGTCCCCCGGTTCAGATTGTGAAGAAAGCGGGGGTCCGCACAATTTATCATGGAATCTGGATAGTCATCGACCCGAACAGGAGATTTTTCTCCTGAATCCAGCATGTCGGGAAAGGGGGAATGAACGAGAGTTTTGGGATGGGCTCATGATCCGTCGGCAGGACGGCATCGCAGAAAGTCTCTGTTCTCCTCTTCAACCGACCAGATTCCTGACTGCCGTATGTCTTCCAGCGTTTCTTCTCTTGACTGTCGACCGTCGTTAATAATCAGTATCCCGCCGGGTTTGGCAATTCGTTTGAGTTCCCTGAAAAAAGTATCCGCATCCCTGATCATGTGAATCATATCAAGTGCATAGACGAGATCGGCGATATGATCATCAAGGTTAGAGTCATATCTTTCAGAAAGGATTGCACTTACGTTTGTAAGGCCGCCCTCTTTAATAAGCGCGGATACGGATTCAATCGCAAGAGGATGAATATCAACTGCGTAAACATGGCCCTTTTTACCCACGAGTTGAGAGGCCGCTTTTGCGTAACTTCCCGGTCCGCATCCGTAGTCCACGACCGTCATGCCCGGTTCGATCTCGAACTTTTCAAGCAGGCGAACGGGAGGACAAAGAGGATCCCTGATATTGAAAAATGAGAATTTCATTATTCTGAACGCACAATCGGACATATCTTCACGTCTTTTCTCTTTCATCTATCCATCACTCTGGAAATTTTCTTTTTCAGTTAACATGGAGGTCATCCCAAAACTGATCCTACCCTATGTCCCGTCTATGGAATGATCGATATTTGGTTCTGAAAAATCCTGTTCTGGCGTCTTGTCCGGGGTGTTTCACCCCCCGCCCTCGAAGACTTCGTCTTCTCATGCTCGCTAACGCTCGCACCCCCCATCATTGCGATAGGGGGTGGAGGGCAATCTCCTTCATCAGGATCTCTCTCTTCCCCGACCCTATCCTGTTTCGGGGGCCTGGGGGCGTCAGTCCCCCGGCAGAGAGGTAGGGGAAGGCGGTGGTTTCGCACTGCATTTTATGGAATTCGAGAAGACATTGACCCAATCATGAAATTTTCTCCCGGGCCCCTATGCAGAGATTGGGAGAATGAATAAGAGTTTTGGGATATGCTCATGGAGTCTCGTCCTTCTTTACCAGAAGAATCATGCATTCCGCCATCTGTATGACGCCTTCGGCAACACTTCCCGGGATCAGTTTCTCAAGTTCGCTTCGTCCACGGGAACCTACAACGATCAGGTCAATATCGTTATCTGCGGCGAAATCCGCGATCTCACGGGCAGGCATGCCAGGCAATATATGAGTCTCCACATCTTTTCCATTTGCAACTTCTTTTACGTATTCAAGGGCTTTTTCACCCTCTTCCTTCAGATTTATATACAGATCCCCTGAAGATGCTCCGGCCTCCACCGATCGAAAGGTAGTCTCGTCAACCACATATATGGCATAGACAACTGATCCGAGTTCACAGGCCAGTTCCAGGCCTTTCTTCACTGCAGGCTGGTTTTTCACCGAGCCGTCCGTTGCTATCAAAATTTTTTCAAATACCTTCGTCATTGATTCTTTCCTCCTGATACACGATTGCAAACTCCTTCATTACAACTACAGGAGATCATGGCCCTGAAATTCCGGGCATACATCTTTTCCTGCTTTGATCTTTCCATCCTGTATCTCCCCGCCGATATCTCTCTTCAGTACCTGCAAAATCACCCCTGCAAAACAGAGTAGTGCGGCGACTGTCATTGCAACCGTGGTTGCGTCCACAATAAGAGATGGGGCTGCATTGGTCACGATACTGGTATAACCTGCCTGCCGCAACTGAAACGCAAAGATAATCGAAGCCGCTGATGATCCAAGCGCCATTGCAAACTGTCTTCCTGTACTGTTCATGGCCGAGGCGATCGCTGATTTGTCTATCGGCAGACCGTGCATGATCTCGGCATTGATTGGACCCTGGAAGAGAGTAAAACCAATTGCAAAGATAAGCAGGGCGACGATCAACAAACTCAGGTCCACGGCATGTGCAAAATAAGCAAACGCGAAGAGACCAATTGCCCCGACGAAGAGCCCGATCCCGGTAAAATATTTCCAGGGGTGCCGATCATAGATCTTCCCGACAATGGGGGCACCGGCTGTCAGGATCGTTGCAATTAGCACGAATACCAGTCCAACCTGAAGAGGGGAGAAGGCCATGACGCCTTCCAGATAGAAAGGCATCGAGATACTTAACACCATATAGGCGGTGAATACAAGGGCCATGCAGAGCAGCGGCACGACGAACAGACGTTCCGAAAAGATCGAAAGATCGAGCAGGGGACGGGGATGTCGACGTTCGGTTCTGATGAAGAGAGCGAGGGAGATGATACATGCGCACAACGTTGCAGCGATCTCTGCACCAGTCCTCGTTCCTTCTGCAACGAAACCGAGGAAGAGCATCGACGATGCAATGGCAGCCGCAAAACTTCCCGCCCCGATCCAGTCCATCCTGTCCTTCCCGGATTTTTCCGGTTTTTCCAGGTCCATCGAGGAGAGACCGAATAAGACGAGCACGATGCCGATCGGTACATTGATCATGAAGATCGCATGCCAGCTGAAGAAATCGAGCAATAACCCGCCAAGGATCGGGCCGCTCAGGCTTGCAAGTGCGATGGTCGACCCGAGGAGACCCATCGCCTTTCCATGTTCGGAGAATGGATAGAGTTCAAAGATGATCGCCATCACGATCGAGACCGACATGGCGGCGCCGATGCCCTGGACGACCCGCAACCCGATGAGTACGGGAAGAGTCGGCGCAAGGGCGCAGCCGAGCGAACTGATGGTAAAAACCGCCATCCCTGCAAGAAACATTCTGTTCTTCCCGATGGAATCCGACAGCCTGGCAAAGATCAGCATTGCCGCGGTTATGGCGACAAGGTAGCCGGTCATCGTCCATTGCGAGCAGGCGATATCCGCATTGAAGTACGAGGTGATCGTGGGAAGAGCGATCGAGATGATCACGCCGTCCAGCACAGACATGTACATCCCGAGGAGGGCGACGATCATCACCGTCCTCCGGGTATTCCGATCACGTCCTTCCGGAGTTTCTGTATCCGATTTTTTCATCATATTCCTCCAGAGCCATCCTGAATATGGTCGTCAGGGTGACAGAGCAGAGAAATGATTGCCAGCACAAAGTATTCAATTCAATACAACTCATGTGGGTTGTAATGTCGCAGGCGCTCATCGACAACCTGAAAAAACATGGATTCACCGAATACGAAGCAAAGACCTACGTAGCGATTGTCGGTCTGGGCATGGGTACCGCAAGGGAGATCTGCGAGATCTCGGGAGTCCCCCAGGGACGTATCTATACGGTTCTGAATGCCCTGAGCGATCGAGGTTTTGTCGGCGTGGAAGAAGGATCCCCGACATTTTATCTGGCCGAAAATCCGGCTGATGTATTTGCTGCAATAAAAGAGGGGTACTGCACCTCACTCGACGAGACGATCGAAGAACTCAAACATCTCAATTATGAGGCAAAACCACCGTCGCCTTTCTGGTCGATCCACAGTGAGCGGGGCATCCTGAGCAGGGAGAAAATGCTGATCAGGTACGCCGGGCACGACATCATCGTCATAATAAAGGACACCCGACCTCTCCGTCCCCTTCTCAGGGAGTTGAAGGCTGCAAAAAAACAGGTGAAACTCACCATCCTCTCCCATGAAAGGGAAAAATTCACATATGAGGGCCTGCGGGTGGAAGCGATGAGCAGCGATCTGGCCGGCCTGTTTGAGGAGATGGCAGAGGAATCCGGGCAGGTAATGAAGGATGCGAACTGGGATACCGAACTGTTTATGCTCATCGACGGCATGACCGCATTTACCGCGGGGTACAGATCAGGGAGGAAGAGTGCCACGGTGATAAAATGGCCGCCTATCTGCTTTATGATGAAAAGACTCATTGAGATACTCGAACCTGCGGTGAGAGGATGATCTCAAACATGGTGGTCATGCCATTCCAAGTACTTTTCCTCGCGGTACGTCGCTGCTGGAATTAAAGTGAGTGTTCGGGTTATTATGGCTGCCCAGGAAACAGCATAAAATACAGGTTTTTGGCATCCGGCAAACAGACTTTCTTAATACATGATACCCGGGCCATATCCGGTGATGTGTCAGTAATTAATAAACCGCCTCTAAACACATCCATCCTTTTTCATGCCTGTGTAAATCCACACTTTGAAAACCAATTTGTAAAAGACGTTTTTTTAAATCCTCACCGCGATAGATTGTCATACCATCTATACGATCCGTCCATGTGGTATTATCGGGATTATCCAGCTCACAGCAAACAAAAAAAGTGCCGCCCGGCTGAAGAACCCGCTTTATCTCTTTGAAGGCGGCATCCAGATCCGGCCAAAAATAAATGGTCTCAAAGGCAGTAACAAGATTTAAGGACCGATCGGGATATGGCAGGCACGATACATCACCCTGCCGGATATTACATCGCTTCCCGAGCTCGAACGCATTTATTTTTTGGCTGAAGGCAACGCTTTCCTCTGAATAATCTATACCGTCCACGATGCTGCCGGGCGAATCCTTTAGCATTTTTGCAATATTGGCCCCACCACCACAGCCAATATCTAAAATATGTGAATTGGCATTTACGTGGAGGTGTGAAAATCCCCATGAGGCCAGTTTTGCGTGCCCTGAGTTCATACAGATCAACATTAATTTCCCGGGCCTGCCTCGCGGTTTCCGGGTATTCTGAAAGAATTTGTTAAGCATATCTACCATCCGTTAATACTCCCGATTATATTAATACTGGTTTCAAGGACGCTTTCTTGCGATATCCACCATAACCTCCCCTATAGGCGTCATCACGGTTCTGC
The DNA here is from genome assembly GCF_001571385.1 of Methanofollis ethanolicus. Lineage (NCBI taxonomy): Archaea > Methanobacteriati > Methanobacteriota > Methanomicrobia > Methanomicrobiales > Methanomicrobiaceae > Methanofollis > Methanofollis ethanolicus. Next base: position 1,566,127 of record NZ_BCNW01000001.1, read on the forward strand.
TCTGTACCGATGCAAAACCCGCTTCGATCATGGCACCGGCGATGACTCCTTCATTCAGCCCCATGTCGTCTCCAGAAAGTGCGAACATCAGGGTTCCGATCACCATCTCTTTCGGTTTTGTTCCCTCATTTGTTTTCCCGTCAGAAAAACTGACGAAAACTCCTCCAGGGTTAAGGGAATCATGGATCTTTTTTATCACCTCTTTCAGTCGATCTCCGGCAAAATTGAGCGTCATCGAGGCCCAGACCGGGTCATATTCTCCGCCGATAGGGCCGTCGATGTAATCTCCCCCGAGGACTGCAACACTGTCGCCCATTCCGTATTCTTCCACCACTTCTTCGGCGACCCCGGCAACAGTCGGTCGGTCGAAGAGAACCGCCTTCATGGAAGGATGACTCATGGCAATCGACGTACCACAAAGTCCAGGGCCGCACCCGAGATCGAGCATCCTCCTGAACGACGGATACTCAGGCAGCGAGGACACGAGACGTACTGCCAGTTGCGCCATTCCAGCACGCTGGTAATTCACCGACAACCTCGCCTGTTCCCTCCAGGTCTCCTCGGATTCCAGATCAGAGACGCATCTCTCTCCAGGGCCGTCCCGTACAAGATCGCAGATATCATCGGGGGACATGCTGTACCATCTGTAGCATGACAAAAAGAAATCCCCCAGATAGACGTCGTTATTTTCTGCAAGAAATTCGGCTGCAGCCGGTGAATTCCTGAACAGGCCGCCTTTTTTCTCGATCACGTCCAGCGACGCCAGTGAATTCAGAAAAACCGCGGTGTTTTTTTGATTGAGATGCAACCGTTCGGCCAGATCTTCTGGACTTTTCCAGTCAGAAAGTTCCTGAAAGATCCCCAGTTTTATTGCCGCAATAAAAAGATCTGTCTCCTGATTCGTAAGCAGTTTCCCGTACAGTTCTCCGAAATCATCTTTCACTTCAGGTATTTTTTTCATAGTTTCGCCTCTCTCTGTTCAGGGATTACATGGGTTGCGGGTCTTTCTGTTCCTTTCATCGACTCACCTTTTTCTGGATATCGTTTCGTAAGGAAAAGCCGCCTCGCACAGTAAAATAAGAGGACACGGGAGTGAAGAATCTCACTCGAAAGATATTCGGTTCAGATCTTATTTCCAAAAATATGGCGATGGAAAATATCTTTGTACCTCTTCTGATTCCTTCCAGAATAATTTTGAAAAGGAAAAATTTTAGAATATTTTTCGGGCATCTTTCATCAATACCGATACTTATATTGAATGCACAGGTCAGAATGGCGATTTCGATCCCAGCAGGTATGAAAATCGCTTTCCCTGCCCTGAATTATGAGAAGATGAAACAAAGCATAGTACTGGTGATTTCGTGAATGAGAATGTAGACCTACGAAAAATTGTACTGGAACCCGGGAGGTGCGATGCCGCCATCTGCCCGGGCACACCTGTTCCGGGAATGGAGACCGGTTTTCCGATATTCAGTGTGAAAAAGCAGGGCAAGACGTCTGGAAAGGATGTCGAAATACTCTGTTATGCAGAGACTACGGACACCATACCTGGATCTTTCGATGACGCACAAAGATGTAATAACCCATGAAGAAACCAGCATTGCATCCTTTCTGGTGCCGCTGCTGATCTTCCAGGGCATGGGTGCGCACGCGTCCGGGAGATCGTCGGGAGGAACCACCAATGGCACCTCCGAAAGAGATCTGCACCACATCTCTTTGGTATCCAGGCAACGACACAACAGTAGAGACAAATGAAACCGGCGAGAGACAATGGATCGGCGCCGTGGGGAAAATCGACGCCTCTCCCGTCAAGGGGATCAACGCTATGAAGGGAACTTGATGCCGCGGGATTCACTGATGTTAAGTTCAAACCGGTTTTTCCCACCACTAGCCTTTCAGGATATAGTGCTGCAGGCACTTCTCAGGCTCAAAGAGGGGATCTGATCCCGTTCGCGCTGTCATCTCATAGTCTGAAACAATGATGTCAAAATCTTCCGTTCTGATCATTCCGGAAGTTCCTATGAAAATTGTTCCGGGGCGTTTTTGATCGATACGCCTTCCCGCACGCTCGCAGTGGGGGCTCCTCGAAAGCCTGACGGCTTTCTCATGCTCACCTCGTTCGCATCTCGAAGATCAAACATCTTCTCAAACTCGCTGGCGCTCGTCCAGCGAAACCTTCTGGTTTCTTGACTCTCTTCGGTCACTCCCTGAAAATGCGAGGGAGTCGGGAGGGCAGAGAGCGGACCGTTCAGATGGTGATCTTGTCCTCCATATCTCTGTTATGCGGGGGCCAGGTATGGTCAACATCCTCGACTCAAGGCTCTTCAGTTCCGGTCACGATGCCGAGACGGATATGTTCACCGTCCTGATGGTTACCGCCACGGGGGGGGATGAGCCGTCGATGTCAAGCGTTATGATGTCTCTGCCGTTGATTCCCCGGGTGGTTTTGGGCATGAGAACGTTATCGTAGTCCGTATGAAACTTATTCAGGTTTGATTCTGTCTCTTTTGCCAGATGCTTTGAAAATTCCGTCATCACGGTGTCGGTGCTGTTGATGAAGGTGAAATTCAGGTGATGTGTATGTATGGGATCGGCTTCACGGACGTCGGCGAGTATCTGGAGAGTTGTGGGGCTGTTTCCGCTGACAAACGACGGGTTGCCGGGTACGATGGTCACCAGATCGACCGTAAGGGAAGAGAGTTCTTCTTTTCCCGAACTGGCGTTGAACTCCCCTTTCTTGTTGAACGTGACGAACGAATCGGCGAACGTGGAAAACTTCCCACTCGCACATACATCATCCATGGTGAACTCCGTGAGCGGCACTGTCTTCCCTTTCTTCGTGACGTTGATATAGCCGTACTGCCAGGTATACCCCTGGTCTTCCCAGAACGTGTAGGACGGTTCGAATGCGATGCTCACCATGCGGCAGGTTGCAATCGGCGCCCCGGTAGGTGTGGTGCGGATCTCTGCGAACGCACCGAGATCGGTGACAGTGAGCGTTCCGCTGGATTTTTCGGGGCTCATCAGGATATCTCCTGCCCCCAGGGGTATCAGGTGGCCGTACGATGCGGGTATTTTTTCAGAGGCGATATGCCTGATGTCGTTTGAGGACTCCATGAATGTTTCTTTTACGGAGTTAATCTGGTTGATCTCCGACTGTTCCTTGAGCCCTGGGACGTAACTCGTGGCGTACAGCGAAATGAATGTTGCAATCACCGCTAAAAGCAGCATCAGTGCGACGACGGATGAGACAGCGTCCTCCCGTCTGTGTCTACGTTCCGCTGAGGCAGCGTAGATCCCGCCGCACGGCGGCATATCGAGATGCAGTGTACCGTTCAATCTGGTTTTCTCTGTTCTGATCATTGTTTTACACACCTCCTGGTCGTCACAGAATGTACACGAAGAGCACGATCGAGGCGAGAAGGAAGACGACGGTATGCTTCAGTCCGGCGAGGATGTTGTTCGCGCTCAGCTGGCCCGCCATGATCCCCGAGAACCCCCCGATGATGATCCCCACCCTGAACATGTCCTGCAGGTTTCCGGTTATGTCGAAGGTGACATCCATCTCCCGGAAACTTGCCACGAATGCATCGTTCAACTGATACGAGCAATAGAGATAAATCCCGAACGAGAGGTATATGACCGCGAGATACACGAACGATACGTTGAAACGCTTCAGTTTCATCTTCAGATAGTGCTCCAGGTCCCCGATGGCGATTGTCAGGATGTCCCTGAGGTGATCCGTGATCTCGCTTGCCTTTACAATGAGCGAGACGGCACGTTTGACGGAGACAAGACCGATCCTCTCCTCCATGCGTATAAGTGCGCTTGAAGTACTGTATCCCCACTTCATCTCATCGGAAGCGATCTTCAGTTCGGATGAGAGAACTCCGATCTTTGAGGTGGACACCATATCGATCGCGCTCTGGAGCGTCATTCCGACATCTTTCATATCAGCAATATCGCGGAGAAACTCGGGCATCTGCGCTTCTACTCTGTTCATGTAGATCTTGCGGGATTCGTAGGCAAGGATAACCGGGATCGTAAGGGCGATGACGAAGAGGCAGATGAACATCTCGAGCGGAAACGCGGGGAAGAGGTCCGCAAGGCCTCCGCTCAGGTACTGCCACGCGACGATCAGGGAGAGGAGCATGCCGATGAAGAGTCCTATCTGGTAGTCGGAGATGTAAAACCGGAATGGATGTCTCAGGATCTCCCTGGCTTTCAGCCACTTTTTCCGTGTCTCGAGGTTTTTTACAAAATCCGGGTTATATTCATCCTCTGTTCTTTTTTCGATGATCTCGTCGGTAAACTCCGACTCTCGGACTTCGCGGTGCGAGATCGTCAGGGTGTCGCTCGGCAGCAGGTAGTAGAGTATCACGATCAGGGCGATTGCCCCGAGGGGAAGGCCGATGTACATCAGCGGCATGATGCCTCCCATCTGCCCTCTTCCTGAGAGGTTCTGTGCGACCAGCATGATAATGATCGCAATTGGTCCTGCAACGAAGGCCGTTACGTAGACTTCGGCAATCATCTCCATGATCTGGAGGGTCGTTTCGAGCTCCTGCCGGGCGATTTCACGGTACCTGTCCGAACGTGAGTCGAAGAAATCTTTCAGGTTTCCTCCGGTTTTGAAGACCAGGGCGAGGTCGTTGAGAAGGTCGGCGAAATTTTCGGAGGGTGTGATCTTTTGCAGGTTTTTCATTGCCGTCAGGAGGTCTTCGCCGAAAACTTCGACGTCGCGGACGATCATCCCGCATTCGTGCGAGACCTCGCCGTAGAGGTCTTCCGCCTCGAAGACACTCTTGAAGAGGGAGTAGAGAGTGACGTTCGTTGAGAGCGCTTCCATGTACGTGACTGCGTAGGGCAGGTCCATATCGATGCGTGTCCTCCTGCCTGCTGCTACCAGCGCGGGGTAATAGAGGAGCGCAAGGAAGACGACGACGACGAGCACGACAAAGATCAGAACCTGCGATACGATGCCGGGAAGGAACGGCAGGAAATCGACCGGGATATCGAAGACCAGGAAGAAGAGTTGCAGCAGCAGGTACCCGAATGCACACAGCAGCGTGATGACGATACAGAATTGAAGGTATATCTCGGAATTTATGGGAATCTGCGCTCCCGATAACGATTTCTTGAGTCTCTCACTGTCCAGCAGGGGATCTATGAACGAGTTAATCTGCATGGTACGTCGACTTCCTTAATTTGTTAATGAAATGCGAGATCGTATCGATGTCGTAGATCTTCCCGTTGACCATCCGCTGGAGAAGCTGTTTTCTGGTCTCTATCTGGGCCTGCAGTTCCTCCGCGCTCCACCCATTGGTGTAGGCGATATGCTCGAGGGTTCTTGACCGATCATAGGCCCTGTGGAACCCATCCGTCTGCAGGTTCCACTCATACAGCGGGTTCCAGTGAATGTCGCCTCCTTCCAGGTACATCTCGTTGAGTGAGAGGCATCGCCTGAATCCGATGCCCGCCCTGTATTGTAGTCCCTGGATCAGCATCAGATCGAGGGCGCCGAACATCACTGTCGGGACATTGATGGGGTCGTGGGTGAGCCTGTTGATCGCCTCTCGTACCCCTCCTGCGTGCAGGGTGGAGAAGGTGGTATGGCCCGTGTTCATGGCCTGGAAGAGGGTTTGCGCTTCTTCGCCTCTCACTTCTCCCACGATGATGAACTCGGGCCGCTGCCGGAGGGAAGCCTTCAGGAGGGTGAACATATCCACGTCGCCGGCATCGAAGTTTTTACCACCTTCACGGGTCTTTAGGGGGAGCCAGTTCTTGTGGGGGAGCTGGATCTCGCGCGTATCTTCGATGGAGACGATCTTGGCTATCGACGGGATGAAGAACGAGACCGCGTTCATCGTGGACGTCTTTCCGCTGGCCGTTCCCCCGACGATGATCATGCTCTTGCTGTTCTCCACACAGAGCCAGATGACGGCCATCAACTCCGCGCTGTAGGTGTTCAGCGTGATGAGGTCGACGGGCGTCATCGGGTCGGCCTTGAACTTCCGTATCGTAAACGAGCTTCCTTTCGACGATACGACGTCGCTGTAGGTAATCTGTGCTCTTGAACCCCCAGGAAGCGCTGCATCTATTAGGGGAGTCGTAAGTGACATCTGTTTGTTGGCCTTCTGGGCGATCTTCAGGGCATACTTATTCAACTCATCGTCCTCGAACTGGATGTTCGTGGCGAGGTTTGCATAGTTGCGGTGATAGACGAAGATCGGTACGCCCTTGCCGTTACAGGTGATATCTTCGATATTCTGATCGTGCATGAGGGGGTCGAGCTTCCCGAACCCGGCGAAGTTGCGCCGGAGGAAATAAATGAGGATACCTATCCGTTCATCGTCGATTTCGGGGTCGAACGACTTGATGATCTCCTTGATCCTGCCTTCATCGAACGTGGCGGTATTTTTGCTGGTCGATGAGGTGTAGATCAGCACATTCCTCAACTCCTCGTACGTCTCTTCCAGCAGGATGAACTCTTTATCGGATACCCTGGGCTCGACGACGACATATTCGAGATCCATATCCCGGTTTTTCACGATCTTTGCATATGCAAATGGGGGAACGAGCCAGTATCTCTCGATCACCCATTTTTCTTCTTCGGGATCGAGGGGCGGGAGTGGGTGCTCGTCCCATCGCTGGTCGTCGCCGGGAATGATCGTATCCGCAGGGTCGGCCCTGTACTTCTTTTTCGATCCCTGCCTGAAGGAATCCCAGGTGTATTTCCCGGACGATTTACGGAGGTGTTGCTTCAGTTTTTCGAAGATTCCTCCCTTCTCTGCTGCCGTTCCGGTATCGGGTGATGGTGCCGGGCGCTCCTCTCCACCTGCCGTCTCTCCTCCGGTGTGCTTTCCCACGGAGGTCTCCGAAATATTCCCGGTAATGTCCGCCTCATGGTCGTATGCATCGGATGCCATCAGTCCTCCTCTCCTCCTGCGGGGCCTTTCGGTCGAGGTGAACGATAATGCCGGGTTTCTGTTCTCCCGGCCCGGTGGTGTCTCTCCCCTCTCCGCGGCCTAACGGAGATCATAGCAGCAGCCCTCCCTTTCCGTGCATCTGGATAGATACTACGGCCTCGCAGTTTCTCACGAAGGTTACGATGTAGAAGGTGCCGGTTTCGTAGAACGTGTGATAGTTGACGGTATCCTGCCCCGACGTATGGCCGTATGCGAACTCGTCGACGAGCATCGCGGAGCCGGTCTCTTCATCCACCTTATAGACGGCAAATCGCATATCCGAGAACGAGGAGAGCCCTTCGATGTCGTTATCCGGCGGGTTTTTGGGGACGGCTTCGTACCGTATCCGCCACGCTTCGGTCGGCGAGATGTAGATCTCGTTTGACTTCGTGTAGAGCGGCTGGTTTTCGATGACCTCGTAGTTCATGACGTCGAGATACCACGTTCTATCATAGAAGTTCACTTTCGTGTCGTACCAGACGTCCTGCCAGTACGCGTCCTCGCTGATGCGGTTTACTCTCCCGACCTCGTCGACCATGCCCGTGGGGACCCGGATGCCCAGTCGCCCGGAGAGGCTTTCGCGCAGTTCCGGCCCGGCATCAGTCTTCAGCGGGGAGGGTGTTCGCAGCGAGGCTGTCAGCGATGCATCGATGAGGTCGTCGCGGCTGATTGCTATGTTGTTTCCGGCATCGATGAGAGTCGTTACGATCACGGGTTCCACTTTCGCGAGTTCACCTGGGACCTCCCCTGGCAGGGCGGTCGCATTCAGGGCATCTATGTAGATGAACGATTCTGTGGTGACCCAGGATGCGTTCTCCATCCTGTAGAAGATGGGTGTCATCCCTGCGGGAGGCACGAATCCTTCAGGGTAGGCGATCGTCCGGGCGGGTATGTCCCAGGCGGCTTCCCCGGCGGCGACCGTCCGGCCGTCTGCATAACCTACGGTCGTGTTTCCCGTGAAGTACCCCGACTCCGGTTCAGGGAACGAAACGTCCGGGAGGCTGCAGGTTCTGCTCTGCGGGTAGCAGGTCACGGTGCCGATCTCAGTGTGGTGCAAGGCCGTGTAGGTCCTCCCATCTATCGTGTCGTCACACCTGATGCCGACGGCAGGGTATTCCCAGATCAGGTGGCCCCTGTCGTACTGTTCCGGGAAGACCAGGAACGCTACCGGATACCCCATGGCTTTCAGGACGGAGGCTGCAAGAATGTTGATGTCGTCCCTATCCCCTGTTCCTTCCCAGAGCGTCTCGACCGGGTGGCGGTAGTGGCCGTCGGGAGGGGTGTTGACAAACTCGCCGGGCCCGTACTGCTGCACGCATGCAACCGTGTTTCTGATGGTGTCGTAGTCCCCCCACCCGTTCTCCACCGACTGTTCCAGGATATAGCCTGCTATTCCGTCGACCAGTCCGCCGTCGCCGTCCGTCGCTACAGACTGCGCGACGAGGTCGCCGGTCGTCATGTTGGAGGTGATGCTTGCGTTTTTTGACCTGAACATGTTGTATGTGGCGTTTTTGACGGTGCAGGCATAGACGAACTGCCGGTCGCGATATGTCCAGTTGAGCGTGAGCGTTCTTTCATCGGAATTTTTGGCGCCTGTCCGCGACGGGGATGGTGTTGGCGACGTACTTCTGATGTCTGTGGAGTCCCCGTCGCTGTCGGCTCCGGGCACGGTGGGGGTGCTTCCCTCTTCGAGAACCCCCATTACCCTGAGCCCGATGAGGGCACTGACGATGACGATCCCGATGATGATTGCAATGGTGAGCCGGGTCAGGAGGGTCTGGTCGATTGTGTGAACCATCTCTTCACCTCCGTGCTGCGTACAGTAGCGTACAGAAGATCGCGAGTGCCGAGAAGACGGAGAATATGGTCTCATATCCCATGGCCTGGCCTGACGACGGTGTCGTTGCTGTCGCGGAGGGGGTCGGTACGTACATTGTTGCCGTTGGCGTGACCCACACAGGATTTGCGGGAGTTACAGGGTTTGAGTTGAATTCTTCTCCCGTGACCGGGCTCGCCAGACCGTGCTCCTTTCTGTAGCCCTCTTCGTGGAGGGTGAAGAGGATCTCCTTCTTGTACTTGATGTCCTCGCATTTGATGACGGCGACGTAATCACCGGCTGTCATCTGTGCGGATCTCTCGGCAGGGATCGTGAAAGAGACCTTTCGCGATGCTGCGCCCGTCGCCGTTTTTGCAGGGACCGCCGATGCGCTGTAGATCCTGTTGGTGCTCTGGGTCTTCCCGGCGTAATACATGTCGGCGGTGTAGAGGGCAAGGGAGACGCTGTCTCCCGGCAGGTCGATCTGGTTGTACGGGTAATATACGGTGCATTCAAGGTTCGTTGTTCCCGTTATCGGTATCGCCTCACCGACCTCATAGTCCTGGATGGGACCGACGTCCACCACCGATTTTTCGACGGTAAAGGTCTGGGTAACAAGGCTATCGTCGACGAGGGAGGACGCAATCGCGTTCTTCAGCGCGCTGACGGCATCCGCCGATTGCAGCGCGGAGATGTCGACGCTCTCTCCGCTGGATATAATCAGGGTCGTTAAGTCGCCGCTGTAGGTATCCCCCTGTATTGGCCGGACATTGAATGTCTGGTCGTTCATGGGGTGCTGGTATACCACGGTGTACTCTCCCCTGCTCAGGTTCGCCGAGAAACTGCGTGGAAGGTTCAGGCCCGAATACCCCGGGTAGTCTCCCTTATCTGCAAGTGCGTTCAGCTGTTCTGGTGTTGCATCCTTGTCCACCTTGGGCAGAGGGAACTCCTGGATCCCTGTGTACCGGAGGTTGCTGCCGAAGATGTAATACCGGATTTTACCGGTGTATGAGCTCTTTGCCGGGCTGCCGCGCGCCGTCCAGAGCGAGACGATGTGATCGCCCTGTGCAAAGAACCCGGGCGCTTCCTGCGGGAACATGACGTTTATCGAGGGCTGGTTGAGATCGACCTCCCGGTAATCCTTCACGTCCGTCTCGATCAGTGCCCTGCTGGCGTAGCCGGTCGGATTTACGGTGGCGAAGATGGTGTAGGTTCCGTCGGTAAGCCCGGTATTTCCGGTATTCCACCTGTACTCAAATTCTGTCTGGCCTTTAGAGATGTGAACGGATTCAAATGTGCTGTTGTCGCCGTCTATCGCCCCTATCTGCGGGTTCGATGGCTTTACACCGTTTGAATCCAGGTTGGGCCCGGTGATGTAAAAGTAGACGTCCATCTCGTCCGCTGCGGCTGCCCCGAGCCTGCCGGTAACGGGTATCGTGTCCCCCAGACAGTAGTATTCGTCGTTGCTCAACTTGGAGGCGTCGAGCACGATCTCTTTTGTTGAACCGCCTGGCTCCACCATGACCTGCACCGTTGTGAAGGTGGACGGGTTGCGGGTTTCGTAGATCTTTGGGTAGTATGAGCGCGTGGTGTGGCTGGAGTCGCCGCCGGTGGCAGGGATATACAGGGGCACGCGGACCGTTCCGCTCCAGTCCGGGTGGACGGTCGCGTTGTACTTGCTGACGTAGATGTCATAGTTGCCGGTGGCCGGAAGTTCGGGTTTTCCGTCCATGGTATCTTCGATCACGATGGTGTAGTATGTGTACGGCTTTCCCGTGATGGTCAGCGTCGTGGTCTGGTCCGCATTGACGACCGAGGGTGATGCCGAGGCCGCGAGGGTGTAGCGGACGACGTCGAACCGGTAATCTTTCGTATAAAAGGCATCGTTTCCGTTGTATGCCGTGAACGTCATCACGTAGGTTCCTTCCTCCGGGTTTGGGTTCTGGTCTGCGATGCTGAATGCAAGGATGTTGTTGTCGTCCGACGGGTCGCCGGTGAGTCCGGCGAGCGATACGGTGTTGCCTGCCATGTTGGTGACGGTGCTGATCGGGACGCCGCCCGGGGTTCTGAGTTCGTACTCGTACCACGGGTTGACGAAGTTGCCGTTGTTGAGGTTTGTCGTGTCCAGTTTGAACTGGACGTTCATGGTGGCGGGGATGACTGCAGGCGTCCGCGTATCGGTTTTCTTCGGGTCGACGTCCGTCCCGAGCGCGGTCCCGGCGCGCACCTCTATGGTACCTGTGGGCTGGGATACGGTGCAGATGGCGGACCCCCACGTGCCGTTGTAGAGTTTGAACGGCCGGTCGAGGTATGCGGATGCGACGTTCACCCGACCTGTTAAAATTGCGCCGTCATTCAGTGTCTGCATCGCAAGGGCGGACCCCCCGTCGTCGCAGGCCAGATAGAGGGGCGGCAAGAGGGGGGACGAGGGCTGAAGCGTCGAAAAGTTGAGTCCCCGCTCCCCGTTAAATACGGTATCTCCTGGGTGTATCCCCGCGTTAGACCCCTCGGGCGAGTCGTACCGGGCAGCCACGGGAGCTGCGACCGCACTGATGATGAGGTACGCCAGAACGAGAATACCGAGGGTTTTCAGTGTTTGTGGGTTGCTGATCCTGATCTGCATAACTGCTCCACGACCTACTTATAATCAGCATTGGGGAATGTACTAAATAATATTTGTTTTTTAGCAATTCGATTTACTGTTCGGTCGTGATGCGCTCGTTTGGGCCGCGTGGGCCCGGGGATGGCCGGAAGGATCCGGGCAGCGGGCTTTGGGGGTACGGGGGCCTTTTACTGCGCCGAAACGCCGGGCGACGCATGCGCGGGAGGCTGGGTGGTGCGCCCGTATATAGACGACCTCCCGGCAACGCGTGTGGGGGAGGTCGTCGGTCGTGCCGGATTTTGCGGGGGCTGTACCCGTGTACGGCAATGCCGGTCGGGCAGACCCGGTATTTTCAAAAAAATGGCAGTGTGGTGTTTCGAAATATTTATCTGGTGCGGCAAGTATACATATGTTCCATCTTAAATCAAATTAATTTGTTAATTTTCAAACTTATTTGTTAAACGACGATGCACCTGAAGGTGGGATCTGGTATGAAAGAAAAGCAGAGCAGTTTGAATTCGGAGGCGGTCTCCCCCGTTATCGGCGTGATGCTGATGCTTGTGGTGACGATCATCGTCGCCGCCGCGGTGTCGGCGTTCGCGGGAGGGTTTGCCGACGATCAAAAAGAGACGCCGGTTGCACAGATCGACGTGCAGCTGAAGACCGAAGGGTCATACCCGAAGCTGGTGTTCACGCATCTCGGCGGCGACGCGCTGGATACAGGCGATCTGAAGATCATCACGTACTTTCATGGATACGGAAAGTGCGGCGCCCACGAACTGAGTAAAGAGGTACTTCCTGTCCGCAAGCACACGACCGACGGTTCGCTCGACCCGATGGTCCCGGCGAACAACTACGATGCGGCCGATTACAATGCGGGCACGGGATCGTTCATTTCAAACAACGGCTATCCCTGCACGGTATCGAACGGGAAACCGGTCAAGTACTGGGGCAACTCGACGATGATGCCGGGCGACGTCTACACGACGATCGATAAGGCGTCGCTCGAGAGCGTCATTACCGTACGGAGCGTCGGCGACGACCTGATCGAGGTGGAGATCATCCACATCCCGAGCGGGAAGACGATCTTCAGCGGGGAGGTGATCTATTGATGAACTGTTCATTTCGGGAGAACGAGAGCGGCGTATCGCCGGTCATCGGAGTCATGCTGATGCTTGTAGTGACGATAATCATTGCGGCCGTCGTATCGGCATTTGCGGGAGGTCTCACCGACTCATCGACGGATGTCCCGGTGGCCGCGTTTGAGTTCAAGGTATACAAACAGTTTATTTCTGCAAGCTACAATCCGGGTGCAAGTGATAGGGTCGTGGCGATCATGAAGAGCGGAGAGGCGATCGACACGCAACATTTGAAGATCGTCTCCTACTACAAGGACGACGACGGAAACATTATCTCCCATGAATTCACTGAGTCACAGATCGGTGCGCAATTCTTCGCCAAGGGATCTGTCGGGACGGACACATATTTCGGCAAACCCGGCACGTACTGGCATACGGGAGACAAATTTTTTGGCCTCCCGAGCACTCTTTTCGGGGTAACGCCCGACAGGGGTGACACTATCGAGATCAACGTGGTGCATAAACCGACGAACACGGTGATATGGTCGGCCGAGGTGACGGTCATATGAAAATAAAAGAAGAGGAGGCGGTATCGCCGGTCATCGGGGTGATGCTGATGATTGTGGTGACCGTCATCATCGCAGCTGTTGTCTCCGCGTTTGCCGGCGGTTATTCAGATGACGACCGAAAGGCGCCGACCGCAGTCATCTCCTGTAAGGCAATAGGGGATGGCCTCCTGTTCACCCACGAATCGGGGGACTTCATCGATCTGGTCGACGTCATCGTTGTCCTGACAAACGGGGAAGATACAAGGAGATTTTATTATGCCCCCTATACTGATGCTCGCGCTATGGTGAAGGTCAGTCCCGTGCGATCACTGACGACTGACCTGCAGATCACTACGGGCAACCAGTTCTACCTTCCTGCGGACAATGACGGCACCGGCGTTGCCGGCGGCTATCTCGGGTGGGATGATCCCGCGTTCTACCTGACAACCGACGAGATCGGGACGTATACGATCATCGACCGGGAGAGCAATCAGATCATATCGACAGGCATGATCAGTATCTAAATCAACGATTCAAGGTGAAAAAATGAGGGAAATGGAGAGAAATGAAGATGCGGTCTCGCCGGTCATCGGCGTCATGCTGATGATCGTCGTGACCGTGATCATCGCTGCCATCGTTTCGGGCTTTGCCAGCGGCATGGGAGACACCCAGAAAGCGGCACCGGCGGCGGCGATACAGTGCAGTATCGTGAAAGCGGATGTGGACAATGTGGTGATGACCTTAAAGCACGTCTCGGGAGATTCGCTCAAGACGGCCGACCTGAGGTTCTACGTCAGCTATGTGGACTCAGCTGGCACTCCGGTCCAGAAGAGGACGCAGGGTGTTTCGGCGGCAGGGTTTACCAACTCGCGGGGAGAGACGGTAAGCGCAAAGATCCCGTACCTGACCGACGTGAAGGTAGGGGACGTGGGAGACGACGCCACGAACTACGGCAACTTCATCTGGAACCCCGGGCAGATTCTCACAACCGGCAACGCGGCGGGTTTCAAGGCGATAACCGGGCTTGATGCGTCTGGTGTCAAGATCGGGGACATTCTCAGTATAAAGATCGTGGACACAACCTCCCAGAAGGCGGTATTTGACCAGGATGTGAGGGTACAATGAAGAGAATTGCCATGATGAACGAAGATGCGGTATCGCCCGTTATCGGGGTGATGCTGATGATCGTCGTGACCGTCATCATCGCAGCGGTCGTATCCGGGTATGCAGGGGGAATGACCTCTTCGGAGAGCAAGGTGCCGAATGCGGCGTTCACCATCCACCCGAATCTCAACGGCAACGGCACGATCGCGTTCCATCAGACCGGCGGCGACGAACTGATGCTCAACGAGATCCTCGTCCAGCTCGAATACAACGACAGGAGCATCATCCTCTCGAACCTCGACAATATGACTGGTTATTCCGATCTTGAATACCTCTCCGAGATGGGCGGCGACGCGGACGGTTTCATCACCGGCGGCGACCGGCTCGTCCTGACCTGCGACAGAAACGATGCTACAAACAAGGCATTTGTATTCAAGCCCGCCGATGCGGCGGCGAACTTCACAATCCCGTACTACGGCCACATCAGGTACATGATCCTTGATAAGGAGAGTGCGAAGGCGATCCAGACGGGGGAGTTCGTGCTGAAGTAGACGGGCCTTTTCCGGTTATTCTTTAATCGGGATTTCGATCTTTCAGGAGGATGATCAGATGAAAAAGACAAAGGGCAATCACGAAACAGAGGCGGTCTCGCCGGTCGTCGGGGTGATGCTGATGATCGTGGTGACCGTCATCATCGCGGCGGTGGTCTCCGGGTTTGCCGGGGACATGGGGCTCGACAAGAAGACCGGGCCGGATGTTGTGCTATCGGGACCGGTGCTTGATTTCGATTCGAGCGCAACACCGGGAGAATTGATTGATATTAAAACGTATGCAAAGTATGATAATTATCCAAATCGGCCAGAGGTGTGGTTGCGGGATGCTAGCTACGTAGTACGCCTGCCATCAACGGTGACCGACCAGCACGGACTGACCTTCACTCATCGGGGAGGGGATCCGATCGACCTCAAAGATCTCCAGATGGAATTCAGCACGGGAGACCTGGGTATTATGGTCGACTATGACTCAACGAGGGTACAGGTGCAGCAGACGGAGCCGTTTGAACCAAAGTATAAAGTAGGGGATACATTCGACTCACCGCGGGGCCCCCGGACCGTCACACGTATGACGATCACCTATCGCGATCGCCCCGATGATGCGGCACCCACGCTGGATGAGCTGATGGAGCAACTGAAGAACTGCCCGCACTCTGGCTACTTCGTCAAGATAAGTCCCGAGACGCCGGATGACACGATCATACGCACGGGAGACCAGTTCAAGATATACACAGACGACACAACGGGAGACAACTGGGCGATTGCATGCACGAACCACGGCCATTCCGAGAGTATGGGTATTGAATCCGGTACGGGCGTCAAGTGGACTCTTTCCCACAAGCCGTCCGGACAGATTCTTGCACAGGGAGACCTTAACTTCCCGGATGCAGAGGGAGGGGGATATCCTATCTAGCGATGCCTCATGCACCCGCCGTTCCGGCGGGTGCACCTCCCCGGTCTTTTCAAACTCCTGCCGTACCGGCAGTCGTTCCCCGCGCGGCGATATGCGATGTCCCGTAGGAGCGGAACTTGAGCACCGGAGGTGCGGGTGCAGGGTAAAAGCCATTTCCTCCTTCTAACCTCTGCTGCAGCCCATCGAAGTGCGCCAAAGGTTCGCAAACTATTTTGAGACCGACCTCTCTACGTGGTCGTCCCACGATTATAAGGACTCTTGGATAATACTAAGAGATGTGGCTCTCTGGAAAATTGACGATTGTCTCCGGGCAATTGTCCAGAACTACATCCCGCTCACAAAGTCGCACATCGGCCGACCGCGGTGTGACCTCCGCGGCCCACGGAAAATCTCCGATTTTCCTGGCAGGAGAACGTCTCTGCGTTCTCCAGGTGTTCGACGGCATCCTGTACGTCCTGGCCACCGAACGCATCCGGCACGACGTTCCGGCGAAATACGGTACGAAATCGGCGGTTCACCGGTATCACCTTGAACCCCGCGAGAAGGGAGTGTCCCAGGCGATCATCCTCGACCTGCTCCGATCAGCATTGCACCGAGACTCTGTTCGGTTAAAGCGGAGAATCAGCTACCTCAAAGCAATTGTAGCCCTCGCCCATAAAATGCTCCGGTTGCTCTGATATCTCCGGGTCAACCTTAGATTCTATGGGGGTCTCATCGCCCGGAGAAGGTGGCTGGTGATCTTTTTAAGACAAAAACCCGCGACGGTGCGAATGGAACTCGATCTTACGTGATCACGAGACCCGGACGACAGTGAATTCAAAGGAATGGCGGGGTGGGTAACCCCCCTGCCCACATTTACATGGGGAGGGGGATGACTCCTGACTCCGCCATCCCCCTTCCGTGAAGCCTGCATGTTCAGCTGAATATGCAGAGATCACCTTCATGATCGACGGTGTAAACTTCATCCCATGCAATGGCCGCGGTCGCTCCTCCTGCCGGATAACTCCAGCTTGTACCACCATTATAGGCATCATAGAGCGCATACGTGGTGTTATAGCAGTACGAGGGATAATTGTTATTGCCCGTTTCCCTTCCGGCAAAGACGACCGGTTCTCCATCCGCATCTTCGTCTGCGATGGCTACCGAGCATGTCCATCCGCCCATATTAGCATTGAGACGACTCCAGAGCAGGTTCAGGTTTGAAGAACTGTAACACCTGACACCGGGAGTCGCGCTTCCATAGATTCCGCCGTTCCACCCGCCGGATACATAGACGCGGTCGCGTGCTTTATCGATGGACGGTGTGGCATCGGTACGCTCGATGGACTGGCTGGTGACGGACGACCCGTCTTTGCTGATCTTATACAATTTCCCGTTGCTCCCGAAACTGTACGATGCAACAAAGATACAGTCGTCATCGACCGACACGGAACCGCAGAACGATTCGGAATCCCCTACGCCATAACTCCAGTCTTCCGTGCCTGCGGCAACATCCACCTTGTACAGGTAACCTGTGTGCTGGGTGACATTATCATAGCCCCATCCCGTGACGTAGATCTTTCCTTCGTCACCCTCGGTCGGGTCGAATGCCGGCGTTGCCTGGGAATTTGTCATATCATAGTCCCACGTATCCGCGTTGTTGAAGACCCACTTCATGGTGCCGTTGTTCTTGTAAAGGCAGTAGTAATTGCCGCCCCAGTCACTGCAGAAGACGTAATCGTCGGTGACCGTCGGTCCGCCGTTGCAGTTGTCATGATACATCGTAAAGGTCCACATCAACTGACCATCCGAAACCCGTACGCAGATCGTCTTGTTGTCGGACGATGCATACGCATATGTTCCGTCGGTTGCCGCCGAGGACCAGGAGTTGGAATAATAACCGGAAGATATATTCGTACGTGGCAGATCCTGAACCCAGTCGACGGACAGCTGACCATTGTACCAGTCGATGCAGGTCAGGTTGACCTTCGTAAGTCCTTCCGGTTCCTCGAACCCGGCGTATCCGGTCATCACAAGTATCTTCTTATGCCCTGAGGCATCTTTAAAGACCACGGGGTTTATTGTACCTATGACATCGATACCCAGGCTGCTGGTGGAGTTCACCACAGAACAATCGGCCGGGATGTTATCACACGGAGAATACCCTGTGTTTGCCGCATCATGCATAAACTGCGGCCAGTCTTCGGAACTGAGAGATCTCACAGCAGTCCTGGTGACCACGGGAGCAGCTTCCGCGTTGCAGACAGTGGTTCCACCATCGGGTGATGTCTCCAGAGACAATTTTTCTGGACTGTTGAACGACATGAACTGCGGATTGTCCGAATAGTCTCCTGCCGCTACCGCCGGCGCGAAGAGCGCCAGCACCATGAACGCTGCCAGTACCGGCAGCAATGTGTTTTTCATAGTGTTTTTCCTCCATACTACGTGTTCCGGCATGCTGGTCCGGGTGGGAGCGGGTGCAGTTCCCGGCGTATCCGGAGATGCGCCGCGGACTTGAGGGGCGTGCGATGCGGCCAACCACCCCGCCGGGCCGTCCATACCGGCATCTTGGTTCGGGAGGACCGCTTGGACGTTAGTGGGTGTCTCGGGAGAGCGATGCCGTGCCGGCGCATGGACAAATTTTATTGTTATATATCAAATTATTTTAAGTTTATGATCTCTGCCGGCCGCTGCTCCGAGACCGGTAACGGAAAGAAAATGCTCCCCGGTGCGGCTGTCGGTCGCCCGGAACGGACCACCAATTTCCCCTCGCCGTATTCAGCACTGCCCGGAACACCACGCCGCAATGGCAGTTACCACACCCGGAACGGGTCGTCCCCACCGTTTCGGTCCATGTCATCTGCCCGGTGACGCACCCGGAGGGATCGGTGCCCCCCTACGATCTCCTGCGCCCTTGGCGATACCGGGCGGAAGAGTTCCGGAGGGCGTTCAACCCGGCGCCGGCGTGGCCGCCGCGCTCTGAGGGATGATCTGAGGGTTCCATCGGCCTGCGGATCCGATCCTGATTTATCTTGCGGGGGTGAAGGGGCGGAGTGGGAAGACCATGGCCAACAGGTGCGGGGATGAACGCTCTGCTACCCTTCTGATATTCTACTGGCGATATCTTTTTCTTGTTTATGGGTAAGTCTTTGTTGTCATGTTGCAAGAACGGAGCAATCGAACCCTCGCTCGCTGTAGGGCAGGAACTGCTCAAACCGGATAATCTACGCCTATGGATACCTTTAAGGCCTCTTCCGGGGCAAAGTCCTTGAAGCAGGAAGCCACGCCCTTAGGACGGGGTAGTTCACATGATCGTGAAATGTTAAACAGGGAAGCGCCATGACAGATGCCGGAACCGACCGTCTGTACCTCTATCTCTTCGTGCTTTTTGCCGTGCTGCTGCTCCTTGATGTTGTCACCACGACCCGGATCCTGCTTATGGGGGGGATGGAGCTGAATCCACTGATGGGGAGTGTTGTATATTCCGTTCCCCTGCACATCGGGGTGAAGGCTCTCTTTTTTGGTGCGATGGTCCTGTGGGCGAGGTGGTGGGATGTACGGATCCTTCATGCCAGGATCATGGTTCTCATGCTTCTCTGTGCATGGTTCACGTTCGTGGTCGTCCATAATCTTGGTTCCCTTGTCCCTCACCTACCGGGGTGACGGCGTTAAGGACGGATGACCTGTGATATAATGGGTGCCCGCACGTCCGGCGAGGTAATTTTCCAGGAAAAACTCCCCAAAAAAAGGCAGCAGTTAGATCCTCCCCGGAAGATCCGATATTGCAGTCTGTGGTCGGGTAATGTCCTGCACTTTCAGGTGGGCCGTGGAAAGCAGCGCACCGGGGTGGAGCGGCGTCGAACGTGGGGCGCCTCTGGGCATCTCCTCCCGGCGTGATTGTTACCTCCGTGCCTTTCATCACCCGGTACTGGAAACCGGTATTTTACCCGAACTTATCGGCCTGTTCGACCTGGTATCGACGATCCGGTACGTGATGTAGTCGTTCATGCGGACGGAAAATCTTTCGTCGGCATCTTCGTTCTGCCAATATATGCCCTCATCATCGCAGTCGTCGGCATAAAGAACAAACCTGTCTCCAGCGGTTATTGTGCTCTTGTCTTCTCCGTAATTCTTGAGGTAATGCGTCAGTCTGCTCCCGGTCTCATCAAATCCCGTCGGTTGATCCGCGTTTGTGATGCGGGTCGTCATTTTTGCTGAATCACGCCGTCCGAGTGTTATCACGACGGCATTCAGATCGACCGGATCGCCGCTTATGTGGTCAAACAATATATATGCGCAGGAATTGTCCCTGTCCATGTACAGATCGGAAGCGACGATATTTGCAGATATTGCATCCGTTTTTGTATCCGGCGAAAATCCGCCTGCAAATACAGTCACAACGCAGGCAACAATGAGCGTGATCGTAAGTATGAGCATGACCCCGAAGACTTCGGATATGCCACCGTCGCGTGAGTTTAATCCCTTCATCCTGCCTACGCCTCCTCGAGCACAAAGTCTTTCTGAAGGATGATATTCCCGCTTGGGGTATGGACGATTGTTATCTCGACCGGTGTGTCGGATGCTATGAATTTCTCCAGATCCTCTTCTGACACACCCAGAAACTCTGCAGTTGCTGCTTTATTGCCGGTGCCTGCAATCATCCCCGGTCTCCAGACGGCCTCCCCGAACTCCATATCTTGAACAATCCCCTTCTGTGCATCGTAGACGAATGGAACCCGCACCCCGGGCGTGATGCCGGACGAACGAGGGGACTTGTCCGATTGCACGTGTTTCGTGACGGTACCGTCCTCATCCCTGATCCAGGTGGTGACCTTCAGATCTTCGGAACGGATGGGATCCCCGCTGAGATGTTCGAAAATGATGTTGAAATCGCCTCCGGATCCGTCGCAGTACACAAGCAGGCTTGCTTGGGGTGTTTTCTCAAACTGCGTGGACGCTCCGCTTACGAATGACGACACGACTGCTGCAATAATGATTGTTATCGCGAGCATCAGCATGACGCCGATAACCGGGGATACGGCATCTTCCCATCTGCTGTTCATACTGGTCCTCAACATGCATGCATATCCTGGTGCTCCGTGATCAAAACCCAGATAAATTCTATTTGTTAATAATCAATTTAAGTTTTGCCCTGGGATCAATGTATTTATCAAAGGGAAGGTGACGCTGAAATGAGATGGATGGGTATCGTTCGCTACAACTCCGGGCGGATTGCCCGTTTGATGTAACTCACACCGTTGCCTGCGGACAGGCTCCGCGCTGGGAGCAGATCGGCGACTGGTGGTATGGAGTTGTCGGCGACTCCGTGATCAAGACGCGGCAGACCGGAGATCAGGTCTGTTTTTCAGGCTGTTCCGAAAAATTCTTCGAGAATTACTTTTCCTGGGACTACAATCTCCTGGGCTTCTATGACGCCTTTGCCGGGGACCAGTACCTCAGTCAGGCAATCCGGGAAAATCATGGCTTGAGAATTATCCATCAGGACCCCTGGGAATGCGTCTGTTTTCAACTGTCGATAAATAAAGCGCGTGTTGTCCCCGGGGTGGATAGTTTCACCCGGATCTCCCGGAAATTGGGCGATAAAATCGAACTTGACGGCCGTACTTTTTATACGTTTCCGGATGCCGGGACGATTGTTGAAAGGGGCCTTCCCGCGCTGAAATCATGTAATCTCGGCTACAAAGCGGAGAATATCTTCCTTGCCGCAAAAAAAGTCGTTGACAACCCGTTGTGGGCGCAGGAGGTCGCGCATATGGATGTGGAAGATGCAAGATCTCTCTTAACGGAATTTAAGGGGGTCAAACCGCTTGTTGCCGAATGGATCCTGCTTTTCGCATTCGGACGATATGAATTGTTTCCTGTCGATTCGCATATCCGGGATATTATTCGGAGACTGTATCTCTCACATGTCCACTTCGGCAGGGCACCGTATGCGAAGATGGATAAATTCATCCAGGAATACGCGAGTAACCATTTCGGTGAATATTCCGGGTACGTACTGGAATATCTCTTTGCGTCACGTCACTCTCTGTGAGCGTTTGCACGGCCTTATGATGTCTAGCCCCCGGGTTGGCCGTGCCGCACACGGGCGAGGTACAATCCCCCGTCGCATGAAAAGGGCCCCGTACCTGCCCGGGCGATGCGCGCCGCGGCTCATCCTGCCTGAATACGCCGCCGCCGCATTGTAAAATTTAATTGATAATTATCAAATATACCAAATGCAAACAACAATCTATTCATGAATGCAAAGGATCATCATCTTGATGAATCTGCAGTGTCCCCGGTCATCGGCGAGATGCTGATGATCGTGCTTGCCCTGCTGCTGGTCTCCCTTTTTTCTCTGACGCTGCTCGATTTCCTTCCCTCTGAGAGAAGTCCCTGGGTGGATATCACGATGAACAATTCCTGTGAGAACGTTACGTTGTGGCACAAAGGAGGGGACTGGATTAAGAGATCCGATCTCCAGGTCGTTATCATAAAGGATAAACGGACCTACTCCATACCATCATCTGACGATTCGTTTAAACTGGTTGACCTGAATGGCAACCCATCGGATAGCAATTCGTTCGATATCGGGGATAGAATTAATGTTCAACCTGGCGACATCACGTTTAAGGGCGGTGAGATTGTCCGCCTGGTGAGCAAAAGGGGCGTCGTATTTTCGGGAGTGACTGCCCCTCCCCCGGAGGCGGGAGGCGGTTAAGGTTTTTCAGCCTCGTGCCGTGTTGCATAACCCCATCTTGTGCTCTCTCCTCTCCCTTTTTCTCCACCACTTTGCCTATTATGCCCAGGATTTCAGAAAATCCGGCTCTGTAGAGTTGAGCATGAACGCCGGGTTCACGCATACCCCATGAAAATTGTTCTGGGGAATGAGCTGATCGACGTGCCTTCCTCTACGCTCGCGCCGGGGACTACCTCGAAGACCTTCGGTCTTCTCGTTGCCCCCGGATCCCCGCAGTGCGATAGGGTCAGGAAGGCAGAGGGCCCATTGGTCTAAAGGTGGGTCTGCCTTCTGCATCCCCGGCATGAGGGATCGGTAAGATCACATCCTCATGCAAACCAGGAGAGACGTTCTCCGGGATCATTTTCATGGAGGTCGTCTCCAAACTGATCCGAACCTTCATTCACGCCGATGAAAGGACTCACATTCGGTTCTGAAAAATCCAGTTCTGGCGTCTTGTCCGGGGGGTTTCACTCGAAAATCGGCTCTGTAGAAACCCTTCCGTCGAGTGCTCGCTCCTGAAGGGAAAGATCAATAAAATCGTTGCTCCTTGTGTAAGTGACAAAACAAACTGCAAGGAGCAGTACTCAGTGTCAACGAATGGCTATATCAATCTTCTTGAAGTGGCTCTCAACGTCATCAAAAACGCCCATATTCCTCTCGATTCCTGTAAATACTCCCGGAGAACCTATACTCAACCTCAACTGATGTCTCTCATCATCTTTCGGGAGATCATCAGAGAGGACTACCGCGATACGGTCCAACTCGTCGATCTAATGGACAGAATCAAAGAAATTCTCCGCTGGATCAGGTTCCGCACTACACGACCCTCCACAAATTTAGCCAGAGGGTACCATCAATAATCTTCACCAGAATCCTCAAGAAAACTCTGGAGATATTTTATTCACGAGGAGATATTATCCCCATAACAGCGATTGATTCATCGGGGTTCACCAGTTCGTACGCAAGTCAGTATTATTCCTGGAGGACGGGAAAAACGCGGAAAAACTTCCTGAATACCTCGATTGCAGTTGATACGGCAAAGCAGATCATCATTTCATTCATCAATGTACCAGAACAAGAAAAACAGAATGTTACTGCATGGATCGAGGATACGACTCCGAAACACTCCACCAAAAGATCAGAGAAGAGATAGGAGCGGATTCTCTTATCCCTGTCAGAAAATGGAAGGAAAAGATTTACTCCAGACACTATCGACAGGAGATGTTCGACGAGTTCGATCGAGAGAAATATCATCAGAGAAATAAGGTCGAAACGGCCTTCTCAGTTCTCAAAAGAAGATTCGGAGAGAGTCTGAAGGCGAGAAAGTATTACTCACAGGTCAAGGAGATCAAGATCAAAATCATACTCCACAACATCACCAAGGCGATCCAAAAAAGGATCATTGGTCTGGTGATCGAGGAATTCTACAGAGCCCGAAAATCAGAGATTTTCTCAAGGTCGCTATCGCTCCCTCCCCCCGATCCCCCCCTCATTGCGATAGGGGGTGGATGGCAATCTCCTTCATCAGGATCTCTGGTCTCTCTTCCCCGACCCTATCCTGTTTCGGGGGTCAGGGGGCGTCAGTCCCCCGGCAGAGAGGTAGGGGAAGGCGGGGGTTTCGCATGATTCTTCAGGGAATTTGGGAAGATATCGACCCGATCATGATATTCTCTCCCGATCCCTGCATGCAGAGATGGGGGGGTGAACGAGAGTTTTGGGATGACCTCATGGTAAACCTTTGCGGGAAAGTACTTCCTGAAGCGATAGGGAGAAAAGTTCTATTCAGACGTGCCTGGTCGGGGGGTTGCCGCCCCCCTGTCCCCCTGCCGTGAGGATAGGGAGGTGGAGGGAAGACCCCTCTTCAAAATGCACGTTTGCCCCTTTGAGGCCCAATCCTCGCGCGGGGGCCGGGGGGCAAAAGTCCCCCGGCCAGACCGTGAGAAAGGCAATGGATCCGCGTACCTCTTCATGGGATCAGGGGATCCATTGATCCAGGTACAAGGGTTTCTACAGAGCCCTTTTTCCATTAAACTCGAAATCATGTCGCTTGTGGGAGGCGTGGCCGAAGACGTGTGAGCACTCCCGTAGATAGGACGCTCTCGGAGGGGATTTTCGAAAATTATACCCGAATAGAAAATTTTTAGGGCGAGATTTTTCACTCCCTTATCATGTACCACTACAGTGTAGGGAGTCATCTCCTTGCATAATTCAGATCGAAAGAGGTGGATACATGACAGAAACAGAAGAACTCGTGACTCATATGAAAGCAGAACTGGAACATGTGCATGACGACATAGAGCATGTCGGAAGAGATCTCGAAGAACTCACCGCACATATCAAGAATCTCGACGAACACCTTCACCACCTCCGCGATGAGACAGAGGAGGGGATTATCGAATAAACGCGCATCATAACGTGTTTCGATCAGACCTGATCGGAGGGGGGATCTGTCCTCCATGCGATTGAGGCCAGAAGTATCGAGAACACAGATCCTCTTTGGGGGAACGTCCTTGAACGATTTGTTCCGTGTTTGAAACAGGAATTATTTGAAACATACCCTCTTCAGAGACTCCAGAATTTTTCCTTTTTCAATACACGTATCTTTTCCTGCGACAGATTCAAGCGTCTTGAAGTGTCTTTTTCCGGCCCTGCGAAAACTTTCCCGTGCCCATGAACCGAAGAGCCGAGCGACCTTCTGAAATGCGTGCGGTATTTTTCGCGATTGTTCTGTTTTGAAAAAAAGAAGGGAGGCCTCAGGCCTTCCCCAGGTAGTGGTTCAAGGGCTCGATGGTGATCTCCTCGTGCTTCATCACCTCGATCGCCCGTGCCGCGGCCTCGGCCGCGGAGAGCGTGGTGATATAGGGCACAGAGTAGTCCACCGCGACCCGCATGATCGCGTAGTGGTCCTGCCGGGACTGCTTGTCCGCCGGGGTGTTGATGATCAGGCTGATCTCGCCTTTGCGCATCATGTCGATGACATTGGGCGACCCTTCCTGGACCTTCCTCATCATCTTCACGTCGATGCCGGACTGGATGAGATACTCGGCCGTGCCGCCGGTGCCGTAGAGGACGAGCCCGAGGTCGGAGAGTTTCTTTGCGATCGGGACGATCGCCACCTTCTGGTCGTCGGGCACCGAGATGAAGACATTGCCCCTGAGGGGCAGGTCGTTGTCCGCCGCCAGGCAGGCCTTGTAGTAGGCCCGGCCGAAGTCATAGTCGATGCCCATGACCTCGCCCGTGCTCTTCATTTCTGGGCCGAGGACGGTGTCGACGCCCGGGAGTTTGTTGAAGGGGAGGAGCACTTCCTTGACGGCAACATGGGAGATGGTCTTCTCCCGGTAGCCGAGGTCGCAGAGTTTCCTGCCCATCATCACCTTTGCGGCGATCTTCGCGAGTGGGGTGCCTGTCGCCTTCGAGACGAAGGGCACAGTCCTGCTTGCCCGCGGGTTCGCCTCCAGCACATAGACGGTGTCGTCCTTCACCGCAAGTTGAATATTGATCAGGCCGACGACCCCCATCTCCAGGGCGATCCGCCGGGTGTAGTCTTTCACCCGGTCGATCACCGACTGCGAGAGGGACTGGGTCGGGATGACGCAGGCCGAGTCGCCCGAGTGGACGCCGGCCTCCTCGATATGCTCCATCACCCCGCCGATGAGCACCTCGTCGCCGTCACAGACCGCGTCGACGTCGAGTTCGTAGGCGTCCTGGAGGAAGCGGTCGATGAGCACCGGGTGCTGCCTGGAGACCCTGACAGCCTCCTTCATGTAACTATCGAGTTCGACCTCGTCGTGGACGATCTCCATCGCCCTGCCGCCGAGGACGTAACTCGGGCGGACGAGCACCGGGTAGCCGATATCCTGTGCGATCTTCCGTGCCTCGGTCTCCGAATGTGCGGAAGCGTTCGGAGCCGAGGGGATGCCGAGACGGTCGAGGAGGACGCTGAACCGGTCGCGGTCCTCGGCCATGTCCATCGCGTCGGGCGAGGTGCCGAGGATCTTCGTCTTGAGGCCCCTCTTTTTGATCTCCTCTTCGAGGGGAATGGCCAGGTTCACCGAGTTCTGGCCGCCGAACTGGACCATCACGCCGTCGTAGTCGTCGTTGACCAGGACATTGACAACGTCTTCGAGCTGCATCGGCTCGAAGAAGAGCCTGTCCGAGGTGTCGAAGTCGGTGGAGACGGTCTCCGGGTTGTTGTTGACGATGTGGACCGCAACACCCTCCTCCCTGACTGCCTGGACCGCGTGGACGGTGCAGTAGTCGAACTCGATCCCCTGTCCGATCCTGATCGGGCCCGAACCGAGGATGAGCACCTTCTTGCGGTCGTCATGGACGTCCTCGTTCTCGTCCTCCCAGGTGGAGTAGAGGTACGGCGTCTTTGCCGGGAACTCGGCGGCGCAGGTGTCGACCATCTTGTAGGTGGGCCTGCCTGCCTCTTTCTCGACCTCATCCACGGGGAGGCCGGTGAGTTCGGCGATCTCCGTGTTCGAGAAGCCGAGCCTCTTTGCGGTCCTGATGTCCCCTTCCTCGAAGTTCTCCTTCAATTTCTTCTCGGTCCTGACGAGGTGCTCGACCTTCTCCAGGAAGAAGGGGGTGATCTTCGTCATCGCCGCGATCTCGTCGACGGTCATGCCTTGCCTGAAGGCATCGAAGAGGCAGCCAAAACGCTCGTCTGTCGGGCTGGTCAGGATCATCTTGATCTCGTTTGCGTTGGTGTGCTCCCGCATGTCCGAGTCCAGGGAGCGGAGGGCCTTCTTGAAGGCCTCCTCGATGGTCCTGCCGATGGCCATGACCTCGCCGGTGGACTTCATCGCCGTGGTGAGCGTCCTGTCGGCCGTCTTGAACTTGTCGAAGGGCCAGCGCGGCACTTTCACGACGACATAGTCGATCGAGGGCTCGAAGGATGCCGGGGTCATGCCGGTGACTGAGTTCAGGATCTCGTCGAGGCGCAGACCGATGGCGATCTTTGCGGCGACCCGTGCGATCGGGTAGCCCGTCGCCTTGGAGGCGAGGGCCGAGGAGCGGGATACCCGCGGGTTGACCTCGATGACCCGGTAGTCCCCCTCCTTGAAGGCGAACTGGATGTTGCACCCGCCCTGCACATTGAGGGCCCTGATGATCTTGATCGCCGCGGAGCGCATCATCTGGAACTCGTCATCGCGCAGGGTGAGGATCGGGGCCACGACCACGGACTCGCCGGTGTGGACGCCCATGGGGTCGACGTTTTCCATGCCGCAGATGATGATGCAGGTGTCGGCGGCGTCGCGCATCACCTCGAACTCGATCTCTTTCCAGCCCATCACCGACTCTTCGATGAGCACCTGGTGGATGCGGGAGCGGTTGAGGCCGACTTCCACGATGCGCCGCAGTTCTTCGGGGGTGTGGGCGATGCCGCCGCCCGCACCGCCAAGGGTGTAGGCAGGCCTGATGATCGCGGGGAGACCGACCTCGGCCAGGGCCGCGTCCAGGTCCTCGATGTGCTCCAGGATCATGCTCTTCGGGACGGGTTCCCCGATCTCGTTCATCAGTTCCTTGAACTTCTCCCTGTCCTCGCCCTGGTAGATCGCTTCGAGGGGGGTGCCCAGGATCTCGACGCCGTCGAGTGCGCCGATCTCGGCGAGTTCGGCGGTGAGGTTGAGGCCAGTCTGGCCGCCCATGCCCGAGAGGATCCCGTCGGGCTTCTCCTTCTTGATGATCTTTGCAATGATCTCTGCTTTGAGGGGCTCGATATAGACCCGCTCCGCCATTTCGGGGTCGGTCTGGATCGTCGCCGGGTTGGAGTTGACAAGGACCACCTCGACGCCCTCCTCGCGCAGGGCGCGGCAGGCCTGCGAGCCCGAGAAGTCGAACTCGGCGGCCTGTCCGATCTGGATGGGCCCTGACCCGATGATCAGGGCCTTTTTAATCTGCGGATTCTTCGGCATCAGACAATCCTCCTGTACATCAGGTCAAAGATGGGACGTTCGGTATCGTGCGGCCCGCCATGGGCCTCGGGGTGGAACTGGACGCAGAGCACGTCGAGGTCGTCGTTGCAGAAGCCTTCGAGGCTACCGTCGTTCACGTTCTCGTATGCGACCCTGCAGCCTTCAGGCAGGGTGTCGCCGTCCACGGCAAAGCCGTGGTTCTGTGTGGTGATGTAGATCGAGCCACCTGTATACCTGACCGGCTGGTTGGAGCCGCGGTGGCCGAACTTCATCTTGTAGGTCTCAGCACCGAGGGCAAGGGCCGTGACCTGGTTGCCCATGCAGATCCCGAAGACCGGCAGCTCGCCGAGGTAGTGTTTCACCGCGGCGATGGCGTCTTTAGCCTGTTTCGGGTCGCCGGGGCCGTTGGTGATGAAGATCGCCTCGGGGTCGCACCTGTCGATCTCGGCTGGCGTGGCATTGTACGGGTAGACATAGAGGTCGGCGCCGCGTTTCTGCAGGCTGACCGCGATGTTTTTCTTGATACCGAGGTCGATGACCGCGATCCGCTTCCCCGGACCCGGGATGTGGAAGGGTTCCTTGCAGGATACCTGAGGGAAGAGGTCCTGCGCCGCGATGTCGGGGGCCGTGCGGGCCATCTTCACCGCTTCCTCTCCGTCGTCGCTCCCGACAATGACGGCCGCGCGCATGGTGCCGTGCTCCCTCGTCTTGATGGTGAGCCGCCGGGTGTCGACACCGCTGATACCAAACAAGCCGTTTTGTTCAAAAAAGTCGATAATAGATGGTTTTACCGTTGGATGCGTGCAGACTTCCCGGGCGACGCACCCAAGAGAATGCACGGTCGGACTCTGGAAATTATGGTGATCAACACCATAATTCCCGATGAGCGGGAAGGTGAACATGAGGATCTGTCCCTGATAGCTCGGGTCGGTCAGTGCTTCCATATACCCGGTCATCTGGGTGGTAAAGACCAATTCCCCGGAACAGGACCCCTCTACACCAAATCCCTCTCCTACAACAAATTCGCCGTCTTCTAGACCCAGAACCGCCTTCATGAATTACCATATTCAATGCGCCGCGTACCTTATTAACGCTAGTGACCGTGACGGCATCTCCCTTCCGGGAAGGCATATATATGGCCATGTCCCTTTCTCCACCGGGAGTAGCAGATGCACGACGCATGGATCCTCCGTTCGGCCGAGATCGTCGTGGATGGGATGCCGGGTGTGCTTGTCCTGAAGGGAGAGGACCTCTCGGCGGCATATCCGGGGATGGTCAGGTACACCCTGGAGTTCAGGAAGGAGGACACCGTCCTCTATACCTACCGCACCAATACCTACGAATACCCGCCGGCCAACCCGCAGACCGCGGAGAGTGTGGCGCTCACGGCCTTCCACCGCCTCAGGCGGGAACTGCCCGAGCGCCCGGAGACCTTCGTCCTCCATCAGCCCGAACCTGCGGTCAGGCCGCTTCCGCCCCGCAGACCTGAGGCGGCGGTGATCATCCAGGGAAGCCCGCGGCTGTACGGGAACTCGGCCATCCTCGCCGGGTGGGCGGCCGACGCCTGCCGGGACGCGGGGTTGCGGTGCGAAACTCTCTCTCCTGCGGAGATGCGCATCGAAGCATGCACGGGCTGTTTCCGGTGTTATAATGCTGGCAGGTGCGTGATCCAGGACGATATGCCCGTGATAGACCGCGCCCTCGCAGAGGCAGGACTGGTCATCGTCTGCACGCCGGTGTACACCGAGACGGTCCCGGCCGCGCTGAAGGCGGTGATCGACCGGTGCCAGGCGTACCGCGCCGCGCGCGTGCTGGCTGGCGGGGAGGCCGGCCGGCAGGCGGGCATTCTGTGCGCCGTCTCCGGCCGGAAGGGTGCGGAGAACTTCGTCTGCGTCAGCAGGGTGGCAGGATCTTTTTTCCGGTTCATCGGTGCGGAGATGCTCGGGGAGGTGTGTGTCGATGGGGTCGACGCGGTGAGCGATATCAGGGCGACGGTCGGGAGAGAGGCGGGCGGGCGCGCCGAATTGCAGGCCCTGATAAACCGGGCGGCGGACTGATCCCGGCCGCCAGTCCATGGCACGGAACAAATGCTCATATTAACTAGGATCAAACACTGAAGGCATGGCAGACCATGCCCACATCGAGATCATCGGGTTTTCGTATGGGGAGTGCAGCCCCTTCCCCTGCAATGAGGAGCGCTCTTGCGGCCTCAAAAAATGCTACCTCTCGGGGAAACTTGTGGACGCAACCGAGGCCCTGAAAGAGGCTCTGTCAGAGGAGTATGGCGGGGCTGTGGACGTGACGCTCACTCTCCTCGACAAGGGCGTCCCCGACTATGTGCAGCAGATCGTCGAAGAGCACCAGCCCCCCATTCCGATCGTCCTGGTGAACGGGAAGCTCACTCCTGTCGGCCGCGTCTCTCTGCCGCAGATAAAAAAAGAGATTGATTCCGCCCTTGGTCAGGCGATCTGATCCAGCTTTCCGGTCTCAAGGTCGAAGTAGAGACCATGGACCGCAACCCTTCCCTCTTTCTCCGCGTCCCTCACGATGGGGTAGGTCCTGAGGTTTTCAAGCTGGAGTTTCACGTTCTCTACCTCAACCATCCGCCCCCATTTCTTCAGGCCCGCAGGGTCGGAGGGCTTCGGAGTATTCTTCTCGACTTCTTTGCGTGCCACGGCGGCGTTCGAGAGCCACAGGGGAATGTAGGCCTCGTTCGATTCTTTGTCAGAGATCAGCGCCTTCATTGCACCGCAGTCGGAGTGACCGCAGACGACAATGTCGGAGACCTTCAGGTGTTTGACGGCGTACTCCAGGATCGTGGCGAAGTTCCAGTCACCGACCCTGACGATATTGCCGATATTGCGGTGGACGAAGATCTCGCCGGCCATTGCGCCGGTGATCCTCTCCGGGGCGACTCTCGAGTCAGAACAGCCTATCCACAGGACGGTGGGGCTCTGTCCCGTGGCGAGGTCGCGGTAGTAGTCGCGGTGTTCGGTGAACTCGCCTTCAATGAATGTCTTGTTGCCTTCAAGGAACCTGTCAATCATACCTAACTCCCGGCAGGCGGGCTGCCGATGCTAAAAAATGTCCGTGAGAGTTATTGAACCCTCCGAAATCAGTTTTTGGGACGACCTGATCGGGAGGGGGACGGCGCATGGGGAAGGTAGGAGCGGGATGGCAATTCAGCATTCCGGGTCTCCGTTCTCTCTTCTCCGCTGAGAAGAGGCGAGTATATTGAAATCCACTGCCTCAGGATCTCTGCTCTGTCTTCCCGGGTCTTATCCTATGGATCGGGGGTCCGGGAGTGTAGTCACCCGGCGCAGGCACACTAGAAAAGGTTTCCAACAGAGCCCGAAAATCAAAGATTTTTCTGTGCGTGTATATCTTCGATGTGTTCTGGACTGACAGGTCTTCGCTGGACAGGCGACAGCGAGGAGTCTCCCTGTCCAGATTGAGGGGAAGTTTTCAGACCCTCATTCTCCCCACGCCCTCCTGCCTCAAAGCCCGGGCCGTCACCTCTGCACTGCCCCGATGTCGGCGCCGCCGACTGTTGCGGCGTACCGCGAAAGAATGCCTGACAGGGATTTTTTCACGGGCTTCCACTCCTCTCTGCGGGACTTCAGGGTCTCCTCGTCGACGAGGAGGTCGAGACGGCGGGCATAGAGGTCGATCGCGATCCGGTCCCCTTCCCTGACGAGGGCGATCGGCCCGCCTGCCGCGGCCTCCGGGGCGACATGCCCGATACACGGCCCCCGCGTCCCGCCGGAAAACCGCCCGTCGGTGACGAGGGCGACCTGCCTGTACCCGAAGCCGACAAGGGCGGCGGTCGGCGAGAGCATCTCCGGCATGCCCGGGCCGCCGCGGGGCCCTTCGTACCTGATGACGACGACGTCGCCCTCCCTGATCTCCTGGCCGAGGATCGCCTTCATGGCGGCGTCCTCGCCGTCGAAGACCCGGGCCGGGCCGGTGTGCCGCCACATCGCGTCGTCCACGGCGGCCGCCTTGACGACGGCGCCGGCCGGGGCGAGGCTGCCGTGCAGCACCTTCAGGCCGCCTGCCGCGTGGACCGGGTGTTCAGGGGTCCTGATCACGGAGGTGTCGAGGACCGAGGCCGAGGCCGCGACCGACCGAACTGTCCTGCCGGAGACAGTCGGTGCGTCGTCGAGGTGCTCCATGATTGCATGGAGGACGGCCGGTATCCCCCCCGCCCGGTGGAGGGCGACCATGGAGTGGGGCCCGCCCGGCTGCATGTGGCTGATGTGCGGCACGGCGTCGGAGATCCCATTGAAGTCGTCCAGGGTGAGGGGCACCCCGGCCTCGGCGGCGATCGCCATCAGGTGGAGGACGGTGTTCGTCGACCCACCGAGGGCCATATCCACCCTGACGGCGTTCCGCAGGCTTTCGAGGGTGATGATCTTCCTCGCCGTGACCCCCTCCTGCACAAGGCGCACGGCCGCCTCACCGCTTTCCCGTGCGACCCGCAGTTTTGCGGCGTCCACTGCCGGTATGGCGGCGCAACCGGGGAGGGACATGCCCATCGCCTCTGTCATGCATGCCATGGTGTTCGCCGTGTACAGGCCCTGGCAACTCCCGCACCCGGGCATGGCGGCGCACTCCAGGCCGTGGAGTTCGTCCTCGCCCATCGTGCCCGCGGCGACCTTCCCGACAGCCTCGAAGACATCGGTGAGAGTGAGGTCACGCCCGCCCAGGTTGCCCGGTAGCATCGGCCCGCCGGTGACCATGATGGCCGGGATGTCCAGGCGTGCCGCGGCCATCAGCATGCCGGGCACGATCTTGTCGCAGGTGCCGACGCAGACCAGGCCGTCGAAACGGTGGGCCTGGACCATCAACTCGATGGAGTCGGCGATGTTCTCCCGCGACGGGAGGGAGTAGCGCATCCCCTCATGGCCCATTGCGATCCCGTCGCAGACCCCGATGACCCCGAACTCGAAGGGGACACCGCCCGCCGCGGCGATACCCTCCCGCACCTTCTCGGCGACTGACCTGAGGTGGGTGTGTCCCGGGATGATTGTGTTCCAGGCATTGGCGATGCCGATGAAGGGGAGGTCCATCTCCCTGTCGGTGACCCCGAGCGCCCGCAGGAGAGCGCGGTTCGGTGCCCTCGGGTACCCTTTCTTGACGAGATCGCTCCTCATGGTTCTCACAGAGAGATTATCCGAGAGTATATCAACTCTCTGTTTTGCGGAGGCCGCACCTTCGGGTCGATGAAGAACGGATATCCCGGGGAGAGATTGCCCTTTCCCATCAATCCTTGCGCGGGGACGACCGAAGCGAGGTCAGGAAACCGAAGGTTTCGCTGTCGTCCCGCAGCACCCGCATGAGGGTGGGCGGAGATATGGCAATCTCCATCCTCAGACCTCCTGCTCACTCTTCCCGGGGCCAATCCTCATTTCGGGTGTCCGGGGGCAAAAGTCCCCCGGCGCGTGCGTACGGGAAGGCACGTCGATCAGCAAATTCCCTGGACAATTTTCATGGGGAGCATATCTCATAACTCTCGTTCATTCCCCCCATCTCTGCATGCAGGGATCAGGAGAAAATATCATGATCTGGTCGATATCTTCCTGAATTCCCTGAAGAATCGTGCGAAACCACCGCCTTCCCCCACCTCTCTGCCGGGGAACTGATGCCCCCTGACCCCCGAAACAGGATAGGGTCGGGGAAGAGAGAGATCCTGATGAAGGAGGTTGCCATCCACCCCCTATCGCAATGGGTGGGGGGATCGGGGGGTGAAACCCCCCGGACAAGACGCCAGAACAGGGTTTTTCAGAACCGAATGTGAGCCCTTTCATCGGCGTGCATGAAGGTTCGGATCCGTTTTGGGATGACCTCGGGGTATGCCCGGAGGCGTGCTCCTGACATATCCCGGATTCAACGGAGCCAAAAAAGAGGAAAGGCGTCGTCCCGTGCCCCTGAGATCAGGGCTTGTAGACCGGCGTGCCGTCGTACAGGCCGACGACCTCGCCGATGACGATGACCGCGGGCGGCCTGACGCCCTGTGCACGGGCGATAGCCGCGATCTCCGCAAGGGGCCCGACCGTCACCCTCTGGTCGGGACGCATGCCGCGCTCGATGACCGCAACAGGCGTCGCAGGGTCGCGGCCGTTTCCGACCAGGGCCTCGGCGATCTTCCCCAGGTTCTTGACGCCCATGAGCACGACGATCGTCCCTCGCGTCCGGCCCAGGAACTGCCAGTCCAGGGCAGACTCGCCCTTTGTCGGGTCCTCGTGGCCGGTGATGATCGTCACCTGGGAGGCGAACTTCCGGTGCGTCACAGGGATTCCGACAGATTCGGGGACGGCGATGGCCGAAGTGATGCCCGGAACTACCTCGACCGCGATGCCGTGGGCGCGGAGTGTCTCCATCTCCTCCCCTCCCCGCCCAAAGAGGAAGGAGTCGCCACCCTTCAGCCTGACGACGTTCTTCCCTTCCAGGGCCTTCTCGACCATCAGGGCCTCGATCTCGTCCTGTTCGAGGGTGTGGTCGCCGCCGTGTTTGCCGCAGTCGATCTTTTCCGCACTCTCGGGCAGGGTGGCCAGGATCTCGTCACCGGGGAGCTGGTCATAGAGGATGACCTCGGCCTCCGCGATCGCCTCCTGTGCCCGCACCGCCATGAGACCGAGGCCTCCCGGTCCCGATCCCACAAGGACTACCTTTCCTGTCATGGCATGATCCCCAGCTGTTTATAGGCCTCCTTGATGAGGTCGCCAGCGTCGACGCGGAGTTTTCTGCCGCATTCTCGCGCCTCGTCCGCGGTCGTGATCTCGTCCTCGACCCTGACATCCCTGCTACCGTCCAGGGCGAGCACCTCGGCGATGAGGTGGCCGTCCCGGCAGTAAATGCCCTGCGGCGTAAAGCAGCCGCCACCGACCTCTTCCATGATGATCCGCTCGATCCCGACGTCCATCCGCGTCTGGGGGTCGTCAAGCGGCTGGACCATTTCGATGATCTCCGGGCTGTTCCTGCAGACAACGGCGATCGTACCCTGGTTCGGGGAGGGGACGAACTGGGAGGTCGGCAGACGCTGCCCCTTCACCGTGTACCCCAGACGTTCAAGGCCTGCCTCCGCGAGGACGATGGCGTCGTACTCCTTCTCCCGCATCTTCTTGAGGCGCGTGTCCACGTTGCCGCGCAGTTGCCTGACATCGATATCCGGATCGTGCCGCAGTAACTGCGCCCGCCGCCGGGTCGAGGAGGTGCCGACGACTCTGACATCGTCGATTT
This sequence comes from Methanofollis ethanolicus, assembly GCF_001571385.1. NCBI lineage: Archaea > Methanobacteriati > Methanobacteriota > Methanomicrobia > Methanomicrobiales > Methanomicrobiaceae > Methanofollis > Methanofollis ethanolicus. Next base: position 1,601,598 of record NZ_BCNW01000001.1, read on the forward strand.
TCCCTTCATAGGCAAGATAGTCGGCTGGCGAGTCCCTGGTGAGGACGGCGCCGGTGACGACACCTCTCGGCCGCTTTGCCGGGATGTCCTTCATGGAGTGGACGGCGGCATCGATGGTGCCGTCGATGATCGCCTCGTCGAGGGCCCGGACGAAGACGCCCTGCCCACCGATCTCATGGAGGGGGACGCCGGTGTTGGTGTCTCCCTTTGTCCTTATGACTGCCGTTTCAACGTCGATGCCCATCTGCGCCAGCGCCTTGCAGACCCGTTCGGTCTGCGCAAGGGCGAGCTGACTCCCGCGTGTTCCTATTCTCAGAGACATGTCCTGTATGTGTCCGCGATGCGTTCGATGATCTCTTCTGTGTGCGCTGCCGAGAGGAAGTTCGTCTCGAACTGAGACGGTGGGACGAAGATGCCCTTCGCCAGCATCTTTTCCCAGAACCTTCTGAAGGCTGTGGTGTCGCTCTCCTTCGCCTCCGCGTAGTTCCTCGGAGGCTCGGCCCTGAAGAAGTACTTGAACATGGAGCCGAGCCTGACAAAGGAGCCGCCGGCATTTGCATCCTCGCAGGCGTCGCTGATGGCCCGCGTCCCCTCGTCGAGGTGGCGGTAGGTCTCGGGGTGGTCGTGGAGCCAGCCGAGGGCGGCGGCACCTGCGGCCATGGTCAGGGGGTTCCCGCTGAAGGTGCCGGCCTGATAGACCGGGCCCTGCGGGGCGACCATCTCCATGAGGTCGCGCCTGCCGCCGAAGGCGCCGACCGGCAGGCCGCCACCGATGATCTTGCCGAGTGTGGTGAGGTCGGGGGTGATGCCGAAACGTTTCTGTGCCCCGCCGATGCCGATGCGATAGCCGGTGATCACCTCGTCGAAGATGAGGAGGACGTCGTGGTCTTCTGTGATCCGCCGCACTTCCTGCAGGTAGTTTTCCCCCGGGAGGATGGGGCCGACATTGCCCATAACCGGTTCGATGATGAGGGCGGCGATCTCCTCCGACGAGGAGAGGACAGCGTCGAGGGCCGCGGGGTCGTTGTACGGTACCTGCCTGGTGTGGCGCACCAGGTCGGCGACGACGCCGGCCGAGTCGGGGACGCCCATCGTCGTCGCCCCGGAACCCGCCTGCACGAGCACGGCGTCGTGGGCGCCATGGAATCCGCCCTCGATCTTGACGACGTCGGGCTTTCTCGTGGCGGCGCGGGCGAGCCTGATCGCCGCCATCGTCGCCTCGGACCCGGTGGAGACGAAGCGGACCATCTCGATGGAGGGATGGTCGGCGGCGATCCTCTCCGCAAGGGCGATCTCGTGCGGGCAGGGGGTGCCGTAGAGCCAGCCCTCGGCAAGCTGCACCTCGATTGCCTGCCGTACCGCTTCGTGGGCGTGGCCGAGGATGAGGGGGCCGTAGCCGAGACAGCAGTCGATGAGGTTCTTCCCCTCGACCGTCTGCAGGAAGGGCCCGTGCGCCCCGGCCGTGTAGAAGGGGTACGGCTTGATCGCCCGCACCGGGCTTGAGACCCCGCCGGGCATCAGGCCCTCTGCCCGTGTGAAGAGGTCACTGCTCTTCATGGAGCCACCTCGCTGCGTCTTCTGCATAGTAGGTGATGATCAGGTCGGCCCCGGCCCTCTTGATGCAGGTGAGGCTTTCGAGGGCGCACCGTCTCTCGTCGAGCCAGCCACGTTCTGCCGCTGCCTTGATCTGGGAGTATTCACCTGAGACCTGGTAGGCGGCGACCGGGAGGCCGATCTCCCGGATCTTCGCCAGCACGTCGAGGTAGAGGGCGGCGGGTTTCACCATCAGGATGTCGGCACCCTCGTCCGCGTCCATCTCGGATTCGAGGAGTGCCTCGCGGCCGTTCGCCGGGTCCATCTGGTAGGTGGTCCTGTCGCCAAAGGAATAGCCCGAATGCGCCGCCTCCCTGAAGGGGCCGTAGAAGGCGCTCGCAAACTTCGTGGAGTAGGACATGATCGGGACGTCCGCGTAGCCTGCGGCGTCGAGGGCCGCCCTGATCGCGCCGACCTGCCCGTCGAGCATGCAGGAGGGGGCGACCATGTCGGCGCCGGCGCGGGCGTGCGAGACTGCGATCTTCTGCATCAGGGCAAGGGATGGATCGTTCAGGAGGTCGATCTCCCCGGACGAGGTCTCGCCGATGATCCCGCAGTGGCCGTGGTCGGTGTACTCGCAGGCGCAGACGTCGGTGATCACCACCATCTCCGGGCAGGCGCGCTTGACCGCGGCGACTGCCCGCTGAAGTCCGCCGTTCTCGGCATAGGCCGAATGGGCGGCGGCGTCCTTCTCCGCGGGAACGCCGAAGAGGAGGACTGAGGATATCCCCGCGCTTTTCAGTCTCTCTGCCACGCTCTTTGCATCCCCGACCGGGTACCTGAACTGGCCGGGCATCGAGGTGATGGCCACGGGTTGTTCGATCGTCTCGTCGAAGAAGAGCGGCATCACAAGGTCGCTTGCATCAATCCTCGTCTCCCTGAAGAGGGGCTGGAGGTTTCTCTTTCTCAGTCGTCTCAGTCGTCTTTCCGGAAACATAATCCGTCACCTCTGGTGATTGCCTTCACCAGCCATTCTGCCTCCCTGGTCTGCCCCTGCTCCGCGCATGCCCGTATGGAGTAGGTGGCGTCGAGGAGGAGTTTTTTTGCGAGCACTCTGGTCAGGTCGTCGATGATTGCCGCGGTCTGGGCGTCGCCTCCCTGGAGGCGGGCGCAGGCCCGGTCGCGCTCCCTGACGCGGATCGCCTCGGCCCAGGTGTACAGGCCCCGCAGGGCGTCGTCGGCCGAGGCGGCGTTGAGCATCGTGAGGAAATGGTCGAGTTCGGATTCGATATAGTCATGGGCGCGTGTCGCTTCGGCCTTCCGCGAGGCCAGGGTGTGCTCGTTGACGTCGCGGAGGTTGTCAATGGTGTACAGGTTCACGCCGTCGACCTCGCCGGCGTCCTCCTCGACGTCCCGCGGCTGGGCAATGTCGATGACGACGAGGGGACGCGGGTGGCCGTCAAGGGGCCAGCACCGCCCTTTCATTGCATCGGCGAGGAAACGCCGGGTAATGACAGGATGGGGTGCGGAGGTGCAGGTGATGACGACGTCGGAGAGGGTGATGTAGCGCTTCAGTTCCCCGAAGTTGACTGCCTTCCCGCCGATCTTCTCGGCGAGGACGACCGCCCTCTCGTACGTCCTATTCGCCACGTAGATCGCGGTCAGGTCTTTGGCGGCGAGGGCCTGGGCGACGAGCATCCCCATCTCCCCGCTGCCGATGACGAGGATGTGCCGACCTTTGAGGCTCGTGAAGAGTTCTTCAGCGAGGGCGACGGCCGCGGAACCGATGGAGACGGCGCCCCTGTTGATCTTTGTCCTCTTCCGCACCTCGACGCCGACGTGCACGGCCTTCTTGATGCAGAGGTCGATGACATGGTCGCTGGTGCCGGCCGCCTGCGAGGCCGCCCAGGCGCGTTTCATCTGACCGAGGATCTGGTCCTCGCCGATGATCATTGAGTCGATACCGGTGGCGACCTGGAGGAGGTGGCGGAGGACGTCCCCCCCTTCGCGGACCTCGAATTTCTCTCTTCCGAGGTCGTGGAGGAAGTCGGCGAGGTCCCCCGCAGTCCCGTGGACGAGCACCTCGATCCGGTTGCAGGTCTGGAGGAGAAAGACGCCCTTGAACCGTTCCCTGGCTGCGGTGAGAAAGGCCTCTTCGTCCGCGAACCTGAAGGCTTCGAGGTCGGCGAGGCCGGCCGCGTGGTGGTTGAGGCCGGCCATGGCCAGGTCAGCATAGAGATATGTTTCCACTGATATATCGCTCCCTTATTTTGCGGTACGCCTCGTCTTCGCCGTCGGCAAGCCATGTCCAGGCGTCGGGGTCGCGGAGGACGGCCCTGAGGGTCCGGCTCCGTTCGTCCTGGGTGGGCACGGACTTTTTGAGGTCTTCCCGCAGTCTCCCCTCGACCCCGATCATCGCGTCGAGGTTGGGGAAGGCCTCCTCAAGGTGCTCCCTGAGGAACCGCGGGACGGCCGGGCTCGTCCCCCCGGTGCTGACGGCGATGAGGTAGCGCTCCCCCCGGAGGACCGAGGGGATAAGGACGTCGCCGGTTTCCCCGTGCGCGTTGTTGAAGTGAACGCCCGTCTCCCGCGCCAGGCGCCCGATCCTGTCGTTCAGGGCGGCGTCGGGCGTGGCTGCGACGACAAGAAAGGCCCCCTCCAGCAGGGCGAGGACCGCATGGTCGTCCAGTGCCTCGATATCGGCCTCGACGCACGCGGCGCCGGAACCGGCAAGGGAGGGCAGGAAACTCCGGCTGACAACGGTGACCCTCGCTTCGCGACAGAAATATGCCGCTTTTCGCGCTCCCACGGCACCGCCGCCGAAGATGACGACGTGCCTCCCGGTGAGGTCGAGGATCAGCGGGATCATCACTGTTCTGTGGGTGGCGGCCGCAAATTAAGATTATGTATTATCCGCGGTTCACGTCCGTAATACCTGGCCGACCACCTTCTTTATCTTCTCCCTTTTCCGATATTTGCGCATGACTGCGGATTATCATGCCTTCGGCGCGTTTGACGGGGCGTTTTCCCGGACAAAGTCGCTGCTCTGGCCGTTCAATCTCGGTATCTGGCTCAGGCTCGCCGTGATAGCGTTCTTCATCGGGGGCTTCGGCGGTGGCGGCGGCAGCAACTACTCCTTCCCGGACCGGGGTGGCCGGGATATGAGTTCCATGCCGGTACCCGACTTCTTCGGTCTCGCCCCGACAACTTTCTTCCTGATCCTTGCGGCTGTGATCGTCCTTGCACTGCTCTTTGCCTATGTCGGGTCGGTCTTCCAGTTCGTGCTCGTGGACTGTCTCACCTCGGGCCCGGTCTCTCTCTCCCGCACTTTCAGGGAGCGGATGGGTCATGGTCTCTCGTTCTTCCTCTTCGAGATCCTGCTCGCCTTTGTCTTCATCGCCGTGATGGTCGGGTTTGTGGTCTTCGGGTTCGTCACCGGCATCTTCTCGGGCGTCTCGAATGTCATCGCTCTTCTCGTCCTCATACCGGTGATCCTCCTCCTGGCCCTGGTCGTCGGGGTCGTGCTGATGCTCACCGTCGACTTTGTCGTGCCGGTGATGATAGCGGACAGATGCGGGATCGTCGAGGGGTGGCGGCGGGTCTATGGCATCCTCCGTGCCGACCTGAAGAATGCGGCGGTCTATGTCGTCGTGAAGGTCATTCTCGCCATCGTCGCCGCGCTGATCATGGGGATTCTCGGCCTGATCGTCCTCGCCATCATCGGGGTCCCGCTCTTTATCGTCGCACTTCTTGCCGGGTTCTTTGCCAACGGTCCGTCCATGATATGGGCGCTGGTCCTCCTGATCGTCATCGGCATTCTCATCGCCCTTCCCTTCCTCCTCCTCCTGCAGGTGCCCTTCGTCACCTTCTTCAGGTTCTACTCCCTCGATGTCCTGCGGCGGTTCAGCCCGGCGCATGACCTCCTGGCAGAGCCCGAAGGCGACGCGGCGGCATGAGGGACACTCTCCCTTTTTTTCTGCGGCACCCCGCGACACCTCGGGCAAGGGATGCGCTGCCCCACCCCTGCGGCGTTGCCGGGCCGGTGCGGGTCGATCTGTCTCCGGTACCAGGATGTCCAGGAAACATGTCCGGAATAGGCTGATGTCGCGCATGTCCTGCCCGATCGCCGTCCCGCTCCCTCGCATCCTCGGCGTGGCCCTGCGGGGTCGTTCTCTGCGCGGCGGGGTTCCTGACCCCCACAGAGCCCGGTCCGGGCAGGGCCTGTGGAAAATCCTTATATGTGAGTATAGCAAATATTGTAGAGCACTGCGGTGATACGACACCTGCAGGGCGCCGATAGTGTAGTGGTTATCACTAGGCGTTGCCAACGCCTAAACCCGGGTTCGAGTCCCGGTCGGCGCACTTCTTCTTTCCCTTGATTGATCGGTGACATTTTTTTGTGTCTTTTCGAGAGATTTTTGCGGTAGTGAGGTGTTTTTTCGGGGCGCAGGAGAGATCTGTCTCCAGAAATTTTCTATCGGTATGATCGAGCGGGGGGCGATCTCTGGGTTGTCGATGAAGAGTCTGCGGGTCATCATGGATTGACGTGTCCCTGGGTTCGTCTCCCGGCACCGGCAGAGTTGTGTCACCTCCGTGCTCGCCGTGATGATGGGGATACGTGAGGTTGGAGCGTCCTCGCAGAATTGTGAATCCCGACGCGGGATGGTTTTGTATATGGTATTCTCGGGTAGCATCCGGATGCCCGGTTGATGTGGCGCTGAACATCGGGACTGTTTTTTGAGGGCAGCAGACCTTCATAGAGAGATCTCAGCAGATTTTTTCCAAGCGGGGTTGAAACATAATATGCCGCCTCCCTATTGCCCAGATCTTCTATCGCATGGATCTTTTTTGCGATAAGGCCTGCATTTGCTAATTTTTTTAAGGCCCTCGACACTTCCGATGACTCGGCGTTGAAGAGTTCCTTTATCTGGTTAAATCTCAGTCCCTCATCTGTATGTAGCAGTGCGATGTAAATGCCCCAGCACTTTCTGTCGCTTAAGGGGTTGACTGCGTTGATGATCACCGATGGGACTTCGGAGAGGTGTTTTTCCAGTATCGTCTCATCCATGTCTGCACCTGCGGCTTGTGGGTATACTATCTGTTACCAGTATATATATCGCACAGGTTTGAGTAACAAAAATGTTACTCTACACTATTATTACCCGGAACAGAAATGATTTTTTAAGATGGACTTTCTCTCTGAGTTAAATTGGCACTATCTCTGCTCAGGAGAGGATAAAAAATCTTTAAAGATCGGGTTGCTGGGGTCATTCAAGCGGCCACATCTGTATCGTGCGAAAGAGCACCTGCGCGAGTCCGAGAACTTCAACGCAAAAATATCGACCGATCTCTCTCAGGAATATCCCAGAGATCCTGTGGAAGACGAAAAAGCATATAATTTCCGCCTTGGACGTACCCTGATCAGGGATAGCCATGTCCTGATCGTACATCTCTTTCATGAAAATCCGGATGAAACGGCGATTAATTATTCCGTAATCCTGGAAATTGGACTGGTATTCAGTGCATGCGAGTACGATCTCTCTTTGAAAAAATATGTTCTGGTGATGTACGAGAAGGGTTTTGATGAAAAAAATATTGGCGGGATGTTATCTGGTTTGAAAAACACTGCTGTAAAGAACTGGCAATGGCATGAGTTCGACACCTGCGAGGAGGTACTGTTGCATTCTACACAGTTCTGTTATAATTGCCTGATGGATTTTCATTCGTAGAGCATATCCCAAAACTCTCGTTCACTCTCCCCATCTCTGCATGGGGGCTCGAGAGAAAACTTCATGATCGGGTCGATGTCTTCCCGAATTCCCTGAAGAATCATGCGAAACCACCGCCTTCCCCCAGGTCTCTGCCGGGGGACCGACGCCCCCGGACCCCCGAAACAGGATAGGGTCGGGGAAGAGAGACCAGAGATCCTGATGAAGGAGATTGCCCTCCGCCCCCTATCGCAATGAGGGGGGGACCGGGGGGTGAAACCCCCCGAACAGACACGAGAACAGGATTTTTCAGAACCACATACCGATCATTCCATCGACAGGACAGACAGTAGATCAGTTTTGGGATGACCTCGTAGTCAAGATGTGATTTTCCTCCCGGCAATGTCGGGTCATTATATATCGAGCATATCCCAAAACTCTCGTTCATTCCCCTTTCCCCGCATGCTGAACTCGGGAGAAAATCTCATGATCGGGTCGATGTCTTCCCGAATACCATGAAAAATCGTGCGAAACCACCGCCTTCCACCAGATCTCTGCCAGGGGTCTGACGCCCCCGGACCCCCGAAACAGGATAGGGTCGGGGAAGAGAGATCCGGATGAAGGAAATTGCCATCTACCCCCTATCACAATGATGGGGGAACCGGGGGGTGAAAACCCCCGGACAAGACGCCAGAACAGGATTTTTCAGAACCACATACCGATCATTCCATCGACAGGACAGAGGGTAGGATCAGTTTTGGGATGACCTCATCAACTGATTTTTCGGGAGGGATCTTTCTCAATACCCCACCACCTCCCTCCCCTCCCATTTCACAAACCCCCTCTGCACGATCCCCCACCCAACTCCCACCAGCACCACCGACGCCACCGCATACCAGGGGTTCATGAAGGAGAGGACGAGGAGGGCGACAAGGGGGATGCCCAGCGCAAGGAGGTGGAGGACGAGCACCCGCGGGTCGTAGAGGAGGACATTCGGGGAGAGGCCGGTCAGGTGGACTGTCACCGCGAGGCCGTAGAAGGAGACCGAGAGGCAGAGCACCAGGGCGGGGAGGAGGTGCGCCGCCTCTCCCGTAAGGACGGTGACGAGGGCGATGAAGGCGGCCGGGATGAGTTGCAGCACCGCGAAACTGCAGACCTTGCTCTTCATGACGTCGGCGACGCCGAGGGGCAGGCAGGCGTACGGCCCGAAGCTGTCGAACATTGTGAGCCAGATGTACATCGTCGAGGCGACCACGCCGGTGAGGGCCGAGAAGAGGAGGAGGATGCCGGACGCCGGGAGGAAGGGGCCGAGGAGGGAGAGGAAGAACCAGATGACCCCAAGAGGGATGAGGAAGGAGAAGAGGGTCTGGCCGACGGCGCTGCCGCTCCGGAGCAGGTCGATGCAGTCCTTCGCGGCGAGGGCGGGGTACGGGAAGAGGGAGAAGTGCCGGGTAAGGGGTGCGAGCATCTCCCTGTGGTGCTTCGCCCGCGCCGCGGCCTCCGAGCGCAGTAGGGCGATGGAGAGGGCGGCAGGGAGGAGGACGACGGCGCACGCCGCAAGGAGCGTCACCGGGGAGAAGGCGCGGAAGAGGGCCAGAGGGAGGAAGAGAGAGACGCCGCCGAGGTGGGCCACCACACCGGCACCGGCGAGGAGCACAGAGACCGCGACGAGCACCCACTTCGAGCGGGTATAGACCATCGAGAGGAAGAACGCCGCGGAGAGGCCGGTGAGGAAGGAGAGGGAGAGAGTGAGGAGGAGAAGCGCCGGCGTCGCCAGCGGGATGCCGGCAAAAGGTGCGGCGAGGGCGAACCCTGCGACAAAGGGGAGCACCCAGAGCACGAAGTAGTAGACCGTGTCCTTCACCACAAAGTTCAGGAAGATGACCCTCTCGGATACGGGCAGGGTGCGGGCCGCATAGGCAAGAGTGCTCGCCTGCCCGAACCGCCTCTCCATCACCTCGTTCATGAGGAGGCCGAATGCCCCGACCATCAGGCCGAGCAGAAGAAAGAGGGCGTGCGTCACCAGGGCGAGGTCGCCGAAGGGGAGGAGTGGCCTGATGAGAGGGAGGAGGAAGGAACCCATGAAGGCGATGGCGAAGATCAGCACCGGATAGAGGGCGAAGCTGAGGCTCCCGAACATCGTGGAGTGGACCCGCCACTCCTCCTTCATCATGGCGGAGAAGAGTTCAAACATGGCTGTCCTGCCTGACAAGGGAGAGGAAGTACTCGTTGAGGTGCCGGCCCTGCTCCGTGACCCCGGCCACGCTGCCGGTCGAAAGAAGTTTGCCCCTGTGGAGTACGGCAAAGTCCGAGCAGATCTCCTCCGCGATCTCCAGGATGTGCGTGGAGATGAAGACGGTGTTGCCCTTCTTCACGTACCCGGTCAGGTAGTCCTTCACTCTCTCCTGCATGATGGGGTCAAAGTTGATGAGAGGTTCGTCGATCAGGGCGAGCACCGGGTGGTGGAGGAATGCCTGGGCAAACATCAGTTTCTGCCGCGTGCCGCGGGAGAGGTCCTTGCAGAGCACGTCGCGCTTGTCCTCGAACTCCAGGTAATCGAACCACCACGCCATCTCTTCCTCGATGTCGGGGATCTTTCTGATGGCGCCGACGAGGCGGAGGTACTCTTCGGAGGTGAGAAAACTCGGCGGCGTCTCCTGCTCGGGTATGATCCCGACCCGTGAGCGCACCCCCACAGGGTCTGCCACGACGTCCATGCCGAGCACCGTCGCCGCACCGCCCGACGGCCGCACCTGCCCGGTCAGCAGTTTGATCATCGTGGTCTTCCCGGACCCATTGGGGCCAAGAAGCCCGAAGAGCGCTCCCTGCTCGACCGAGAGGGTGACATTGTCCAGTGCGGTGGTCTCCCCGTAGACCTTCGTGAGGTTTCGTACATTCAGTATGGCGGTCACGCGTGCGTCTCCAGAATCAGGTGGATGCTCGCGATGTATCAATATTTTTAAATTATCCTGGGACAGAAAGGGGAGAGAATATCGAATGGTTTTTCTATCGTACCCTGCACTTGCGGTACGCTACATCGTCCGGCCCCCCGTCTCTCTCGGTGCCTGCTCCGGGGCCATGGTCATCTTCATTCAGACCACGATTTTTTTCTTGCTGTACCCTGCCACCGCCATCCCGCTGTACTGGATTGTGTGCCCCCTGAGCGCCTCTCTCAACTCCGCTCCGGTCGCGCCGCCAGGGAGATCGAGAGGGGTGTCGGTCCCATAGAGGTTGAAGTAATACTCGTGGGCCGCCCCCTCGGGCAGGCAGGGCCCGCTGTACCCGATAGTCCCGAGGTCGTTCATTCCCTGCCGTGCCGAAATAGGGGATGAAACCTCAATTTTCCGGGGAATCCCTTCAGGTATGACATCAGTCGCCCTGATATTCCAGATGAGCCAGTGATCGACCTTCGCACCGGGGTCCGTGAGAATGACCGCAAAATAGGGTGACTCCAACCGGGAAATACGAATTTTCGGTGATATGTCCTCGCCGTCGCAGGTGTGCCTCGTCGGGAAGGCATTGAATCCGATCTCTACGATGGGGTTTTCCATCCTCGATACCTCCGCAAGAGTATCGCACATAGTATGTCAACTACCCCGCACCTGTTGGGCGTGGCTTGTACCTGCACTCTTACGAATGCGCTCCATTTGGCTGGTTGACAGACAGCCTGCTCAGGCACGATATACCCGCCTGAGCAATGTTTCGAGCAGCATTGAGGTCAGCATGGAGTTGAAAGCCACATTTCCGGCACCTGAACGACGAGCCTTCCCGGTTTCCTTTGTAGGTATGCCCACACACCGAACACTTTTGCGAGGTGTATCGGGCATCAACGAGAACAACCTGCTTTCCCAGAGCCTCGGCCTTGTACCGGAGGAACTGTTCGAGTTCGTAGAACGACCAGGTGTTCAGCTTTCGTTTAAACTCCCTACCTCTCCGCTTCTGAACCCGGATCTTCGAGAGGTCTTCCAGTGCAAAGACCGTGTACTCAGAGTTCACAATCTGCTTCGAGATACAGTGATTCACATCAGTCACAAACCGTCTTTCCCGTCCGGCCATCCTGCGGAGTTTCCGCTGTGCCGACCGGGTGCCTCCGGACTGCAACTCCTGACGGAGATGAGCGTACTTCGACCGAACGCACTTCACCTGCCGAGAGTTGAAAAAAGTGTTGTCGGAACAAACAGCAACATTCACGATCCCCCGGTCAATCCCGAGCACCTTAACCTCCTGCACCGGCTCCACGTCCGGATGTTCCATCGAGATGTGGAGGTAAAACACCTTCTTCCTCCGATCATAGGAGAGCGTCGAAGAGGTGACAGTCCAGGAGAGGTAATTACGATGATACCCGGAGATTGGGACCGTCGCCTTGATCCGTCCTCGCACCGATGCAATGGTCGCAAGACCATGCACCGGGTTCACTGTGATGACCCGCTGGTTGTATCGCATTGCAGCAAGCGGTTTTCGTTCTGGTATGGTCTTACACTTCACGGCTTTCAGGGCTTCACACGCGCAGTCTCGCGCACCCTGTACCAGAGAGGACGGGAGATCAGGTACAGCCTCACGAACAACCTTGTATGTTGCCTTGTGGTTCTCCACCTTGTTCCACGTATGGTTCTCGAACCCCCACTGTGCAGAGGCAGAGAACGCAGCGGAATAGGCCCTCATCGTATCAAGGAGAGCAGAAGAACCGCCATCGGGCAACAGAAGTTTGAACGTGATTGTCCTGATCACATGCATATGCTGATCATGGTAACACAAAACGATATCGGAGGTGAAAAGGGCAATACCTCGCCGCACCTGTTGGCCGGGGTCTCCCTGCCCATTTAGATGAAAGGGGGTGCGGGTCGCACCACGATCAGATCCTGATATCCTCCACATTGCTGTTCTGGATATAGCGGTACACCCCGGCCATGTCATAGGAGTGGTCGGCAATATAGGTCCTGACCTCGATGTACCTGTTGAACTTCTGCACATAGTCGTTGTGCTGCCTGATCAAGTCGGTATATCTCTGGTGGTCGCGGTCCCACTCATCCCGCGTCTCGTAAGTGCCGTGCGTGAGACTCTCTTTGAGGTCCTCGATCTCGTCCCGCCACTCCTCCATCCTGGCACTCATATAGGGAAGACGGTCGTCGATCTTCTGGTAGACCCCTGTGATGCGGGTGACATAGTTCACCCGGTCGAAACGCTTGGTCCCGTTGCCGAGGGGGACGACGAAGGCCTTTGCACTCCCGAAGGGTTCGGTGTAACGGCCGATATAGGTCGGGCCCGTGCTCTCGATATAGAAATATTTCTCGCGGTCCGGGCTCTCGAATACCCTGAAGGAGGGGTTGCCGTTGACCGTGATACCGATTCCCGTGGCCGCATGGTGTTCGCCGGGGAAGAGAAGAAGGGCAGTGTCATAGCCCTCGTGGGCGAGCAGGCCGAGAAGGAGCAGGCTTTTTTCGTCGCAGTCTCCTTTCATGTTTCCGATCACCTCGACCGGATACCGGGGTTCTGACGGGGCGTCGGCGTCGTACGGGATCTGCTGCACGAAGGTGATCAGGAGTTCGAGGTATTCCTCGTCGTTCAGGCCGTCGGCCGCCTTGATGTACCGGAATGGCCTTGCCAGGTCGTCGAAGAAGATCCCCATTGCGGGGTCTTCGATATAACGCCGGTAATAGGCTGTCATGACCGTGGGGTCGCCCCAGGACACACTGACCGGCCACCGCCTGTCGACGTTCCTGGCCCCATCATAGACGCTCCCGTTCACATCAATCTCGATAGTATAGGTCTTCTTCTCGAACTGTGTCGGGAAGGCTCGTGTCATCGTCTTCTGTACTGGCGCTGTGGCCGGGACGATTGCCGGCAGGGCATAGCCTTCTTCCGGCGTCGGTGTCGGGAGGGACTCTGTCGGGAGAGGAGTCTGCTCCTCCTCATCAACCGGAACCTGAAGGTCCGGTGAAACTCCTTTGCCAGACCCGACACACCCGCCGGCGGCAATCAGGAGGATGAGTGCAAGGGCGGCAACTCCTGCAAGAACGCCCGTCGCCTTCTTTATTGTATTCATATCGCATCAGATGACCGGAAATAGGCCATTTCAGGATCTGAAAGTTACAGTATAAAGGAGCTTTCATCTGGCCAGTCACTGGAAAAATAATTTTTTTGCGGGAAAAACGGGAAAAAGAGAATTTATGGTCTGAAATTCCGGTTCTCACACGGGCCCGGCGTTCCGTGATCACCGCCGTTCTCGCTCTGGCATACTCCTGTCCCTGTCCCGAAGGGGGGCCGAAAGGTTAGACGAACTCGGCGGTCTTCCTTTTGACCCCCTCGACAAACTTCCGCACCGCCTCGACCCCCTCGATCATCCGCGGCGCGACGTCCTGGACAAAGGCGACCTCGTCCAGACCTGTCTCCCGGCGGTTCCCCCGGTACAGTTCCATCTCCCTCCTGCCGTCGTAGTCGACAAAGGCGACCCGGGTGGCAAAGACATCGGAGGGGAGCATGATGGTGTCCCCGCTGACTGTGGCGACATGGTGGTGATGATTGAGGAGGGTGCGGGAGAGGTCGTTTGCATACCTCACGCCTTTCCGTGCGAGGTCATTGGCAAGAGTGCTGAAATCGGCGAGGACGAGGCAACCGATTCTGGTGTATCTCTCCATCTGCCGTGCGATCATCAGGCCGACCCGCAGGTTCTCGGGCATTGCAATGGTCTCACAATGTGGTTCTGTCTGAATTGTATATGAGCATATCCCAGAACTCTCGTTCACTCCCCCATCTCTGCATGCAGGGATCGGGAGAGAATATCATGTTCGGGTCGATATCTTCCTGAATTCCCTGAAGAATCGTGCGAAACCACCGCCGTCCCCCAGATCTCTGCCGGGGGACTGACGCCCCCTGATCCCCGAAACAGGATAGGGTCGGGGAAGAGAGAGATCCTGATGAAGGAGATTGTCATCCATCCCCTATCGCAAAGATGGGGGGATCGGGGGGTGAAACCCCCCGAACAAGACACCAGAACAGGATTTTTCAGAACCGAATGTGAGTCCTTTCATCGGCGTGCATGAAGGTTCGGATCAGTTTTGGGATGACCTCTATATCTTCTGCATCACCGTCCCCCCGATAGCATGCCCGGATGGGCAGGGCTGATGATAAGCGCCCTCTGCCAGCGAAAAATAGAGGGGGATCAGAAACGCTTTGGATCGGTCTCCACGTCGACGACAGTCGGTACGCCGGCCGCCAGTGCCTCCCGAACCGCGGGGGCGAGGTCGGCGGGTCTCTCTACCCTGAAACCGGCCCCGCCGCAGGCCCGTGCATAGGCGGCGAAGTCGAGGTTGTGGAGTTCTGTCCCGAAGTTCGGGTAGTTTTCCATCTTCTGCTCGACGAGGATCATGCCGAGTTCGTGGTTGTTGAGGACGACGACAACGATGGGGAGGTCGTACTTCACCGCGGTGAGGAACTCGGCCATCGCCATACCAAACCCGCCGTCGCCGGTGATGCAGACGGCGGGTCTCTCCGGATAGGCAAGTTTCGCGGCGATGGCACCGGGCAGGCCGAAACCCATCGTCGCCAGGTACCCGGACATGACAAATGCCTGCCCTTCCTTCATCGTGAAATTTCTGCCGAACCACCAGCCATTCTCCCCGACGTCGATGGAGATGATGGCGTCGTCGGGGATGGTCTCCGAGAGCACCTTCATGATATACGGCGGACGGATCGGCACGGCCTCCGGGTTGGCCTCCTTATCTCTCTGCGCTTTCCATGCCTCTCTCTGGTGCGCCACCTCCTCCCTCTGGGCGTCGTCCCTCCTCTCCCGCACGCGGCCGAGGAGGTCGGGAATGACGCGGGCGCAGTCCCCCCAGAGGAGGACGGAGTCGGCGTTCCGCCCGAGTTTTATCGGGTCGAGATCGACCTGGACCATCGGGACCTCCTCCGGGACATGGGTCTGCGCCGAGAAACCGACGCCGAAGACGAGGAGGAGGTCGGCGGCCCTGGCCTGCTCCCGCGCATACCCCGGCCCCACGCTGCCCAGGATGCCAAGGTGCCAGGGGTGGTCTTCGGGGATGACGCCCTTCGCCCTGAAGGTGGTGAGGATGGGCGCACTGATCCGTTCCGCGAGGGCGGTCACGCTCTCCGCGGCGGTGCGTGCGCCCCATCCGGCGATGATAACCGACCGCCTGGCCTTCTCGATCGCCTCGACCGCCCTCTGCACCTCCGACTCCGGCGGTGCGATCCCTGTCGGCGGCGGCGGCCCTTCCCGCGGGCAGCAGGCAGGGTCGAGGGCCTCCTTCTGGATGTTGTTCGGGACGGAGAGTTGTGCGACGCCCCCCTTCACGACCGCATGCCGCAGGGCGGCATCGACGAGTTTCATCGCCTTTGTCCTGTCGTGGACCGTGTTGTTGAAGACGGTGATCGGCCGGAAAAAGGCGTCCTGGTCGATCTCCTGGAAGCCGCCCGGCCCGGTGTACTGCACCTCGACCTGGCCGTTGAGGGAGAGGACAGACGCGTGGTCCTCCTTTGCGTCGTAGAGACCTGTGGCCAGATTCGTCGCACCCGGCCCCGCGATGGTCACGCACGCGGCTATCCGCCCTGTCAGTTTGTTGTAGGCCGACGCTGCCATCGCCGCGTTCTCCTCGTGGCGCACCTGGATGAAACGGACATCGGGATTTTTTCTCACCGCGTCGATGATCCCGAGGGAGGACGTCCCCGGAACCCCGAAGACGAGGTTCACTCCCCTGCGTGCGATTTCGTCGACGATCACCTCGGCGACGGTGGGGTCGCCTCTCTCCCCAGCGGTACCTCCGGTCATATGCTCACCATGGCCCGGCATGGGGCAGGGTATGATATAATGTTTAACCCCCGAGGCGGTACCGGTCTTTCGGCACGCACACCTCGAAACGTGCGCCTTCCCCGGGGATCCCCGTTTCCCTGATGGAGACCCCGGTAGTCAGGAGGATCTCGCGGGCGATGAAGAGGCCAAGGCCCGTGTGGCTGCCGACACTTTTGTCGAATATACGGTCCTTGATTGCATCGGCCACCCCTTCGCCGTCGTCCTCGACGGCGAGGACCCCGCAGTCAGGGCCCTCCGTGAAGCTGACAGTGACCTTCGTCACCCCTCTGCCGTGCCTGACCGCATTTTCAAAGAGCGTGTAAAAGACCTTCTCGAAGAGGGGGTCGGCAAAGACTGCAAGGTCGCCTGTCGTGACGTCGAGGGTGATCCCGTTGTTCTGCAGGATCCGTGCCGACCTCAGCACGATTTCCCTGACAGGCTGCCAGCAGGGGGACATGACGCCGAGGTTCTGGTAGTCACGGGATACAGTGATATGGCTGCCTATCAACTCTGCGGCCCGGCAGATCTTCTGCATATACTCTGCCTCAGCCGATCCAGGGGGTGTGTTCTCGGTGAGGATGCCGGCATATCCCTCGATCACTTCGAGCTGGTTCTTGATGTCGTGCTGGGTGATGTCAGAGAGGATGGTGATCTTTTTGTGTGCAGATAGCAGCGCATCCTCCGTCTCCTTGAGCCTGCTGATGTCCCTGACGACGAGGAGGTGTCCGAAGACCTGCGCACGCTCGTCTTTCAGCGGCGAGATGCGCAGTTCGTAGTGCTGGAGCATGTCGCCCCGCTGTTTCACGGTCTGGATATATGCCGTTTCCTGGTTGCCGCCGTAATCTCTGATCAGTCTGGGAAAGAGGTATATCTCCCCGGCAACGGGTTCCCCTGCGACGTCGTCGCTCTCCTTTCCGATGAGCCGCGCGGCGTTGTTGTTGATCTCGATGATCCTGTACTCCGGGTCAAGGAGGAAGATGCCGTCGTTGAGGCTGTTTGCAACCCTGTCCATGAGGAGCGGGATATGTTCGAAGAGGTTGAACCTGAATGCGCCGGCGAAGATCGCAAGCGCGGTGAGCATGATAACAAAGGGGAGGAGCGTGATGCTGCCTGCTGCCGTTTCGCCGATGAAAGAAATAACCGCAGCCCAGGGTATGAGCGTACCCATCAGCACGAAACCGATCTGCTTCCTGAAGACGGGCGGGGCGGTCAGGAGCATCGAGACAAGGAGAAGGATGCTCGCGACGACGACGAGGTACAGATAGCCGATAAAGATCCAGGGCCAGACCTCGGTGACGAGGTTGTAGGGTGCGGTACCGCCGGTCCATCGCAGCCAGACCGTAATAGCAGGCACGGCGGCGATGGCGGCCGTCACGGCAGGCGTGGCAAGGTGTCCTCTCCGCGTGTACTGGAGGACAAAAACCATCCATGCAACAGGCAGGACGGCCGCACCGAGGAAGGCCACATCGGTCCAGAAAACTATCCATTCCCCCCCAAGGGGGAGGAGGGCCATCACCAAACCCAGGGACCAGAGAAGGATACCGGAGAGAAATATGCAGAAAAAGATTGCACCGGGACTCTGCTTCCTTTTCCAGGTTTCAAGGATTAAAGCAGTACCGATGAGAAAAGAGGTTGCCATCAGGATGACGCTCATGATATGGGGGCTCATTGGTTGCCCTGTTGAAGGAAAACGGGCGTAGAGTGCCGGATCGCACCCGCAGATCTGGCGGCCATGGATAGACTATGTTTTCAGGGTGGGATATGTACTTTTTCTACCCGTTCCGGGCGGATTTTATAAAAAAGAAAAAAATATGAGCAGAATATATATTTACTCCTGCGGTTCCTTCGGCTGCTTCTTGCTTCCCTTCTTTGCCATGGACTTCACCTCCCGTGAAGTGGGATATTGAATGATACTCCTGAGGGGTGTATAAACATTGCTGGCATACTTAAGCCGGATCGTGGATCCCGACACAATCTGGAGATTTTCCTCCTCGTATCGGATGCCGATTCCACCCCTCGCACCACGGTGGAAAAGAGCCCCTGCAAGGTGTCGGATCCCCGCTGATTTCAGGGTTATTTTGCCGTGTGCGGCACCTCTGCATCCGATCCTTCTCTGCCCAGGCATCCGACCCTCAATGATATACCTGCTCTTCGGGATAGCCCATCTTAGGGGTCTGGGGGCTCCTCGAAAACCAAAGATTCACGCTCCCTGCGGTCGCACCTCCCTTCACAGGTACGTCAGAACAGGGATTTCCACAGATTTCGGATCCGGACAATTTCCAACCCCGCTCCCTTTCCTTTCCCGGCACCAGGGAGACCGGGAATGGCGGGGCATTACCTGCACTCATATCGACGGCCCTGGGGCGTTGAGTCCTGTCGGATTTCGTCCAGTTTCGCCCGCGGACCCCATTCTGCCCGGATCGCCGGTTCTCCCCGATATGGCCCAGAATGGGAGGTGTGATCCCCAGATCGGAGGTAGATCTGGGCGTATTTGACCCGGGCGTGTCCGGCGGGGCATCACCCTCACGTTCCGCCATGCAGGCACAATAATGAATGGGATCGAGGGGATTTACCATGAGGTCATACCAGAAATCTCGTTCATTTGGCTTTGATTGAAGAAACCCTCATGATAGGATCGGTGTCTTTCCCTGATCCTCTGAGGGACGCTCAGATCCCCCGCCTTCCCCACACTCTTTGCCGGGGGACTGACGCCGAAAATCAAAGATTTTCTTGTGCTCACTCCGTTCACAGCCCCCGGAACTCGAAACCTTCGGTTTCTCGAACTCGCTGAAGCTCGTCTCCTGAATCAGGATAGGATGGGGGAAGACAAGGCAGGAGGTTCTCAGGAGGGTGATTGCCAACCCGCCCTATCCTGGTGGCAGGGGATCTGGGGGGCGGCAACCCCATGGATAAGGCACGCCCGGACAGGATTTCAACAAAACCAAAAAAATAGGAAAAAAATGAAAGCGCCTTATTCTTCAGGCTCTTTCTTCGCCGGTTTCTCCGGCTTGACATAGGTGATCGGGACGAGTTCCCGTCCCTCGTGCACCGTGGCCGCCGCCGTGTAGGTGTTCTCCATCGTGAGGCAGTGGACAGGGCAGACCTCCACGCAGCAGTTGCAGACGTGGCAGCGGAACCGGTCGATCTCCCAGGTTTTTTCCTGGCGCTCGACACAGATCGCGTTCGCCGGACACTTGCGCATGCACATCCCGCAGGAGATGCACAGGGAGGGGTCGATGGTCACGTGGCCCCGCGAGATCGGCGTCCTCTTGCCCGGGACGGCAGGGTAGCGGATAGTGGAGGGGCCGTGGATGAGCGCCTTCACCACCGTCTTCGTCATCTGAAAATATCCCATACTCCTATCACCTCTCCGCGCAGCCGATGCAGGGATCGATGGAGAGCACGATCACCGGCACGTCGGCGAGTTCGCAGCCCTCCAGCATCTTCACCAGGGGCGGGATGTTCGTCAGGGTCGGCGTCCGCACCCTGTGGCGGGCGAGGTGCCGGGTGCCATTCCCCTTCACATAGTGGACCACCTCGCCGCGGGGCTGCTCGGCCCGCGCGAAATATTCGCCCTCGGGTTTCCCGGTCACCTTCACCTCGATGGGGCCGTCAGGGATCTTCTGCACCGCCTCCTTGATGATATCAATGGAGGCATAGACTTCCTTCATCCTGACCGCGCAACGGGCATAGCAGTCGCACCCGTCCTCGACAACAGGCTTGAAATGGAGTTTCCCATAGGCGGCATAGCCGAGCATCCTCGCATCGGAGGCGACGCCACTCCCCCTGAGGGTCGGGCCGACGGCACCGTAGTCGTAGGCCTCCTTCGCCGGGAGGATGCCGACATTCTTCATCCTCCCCTTCACCGAACTGTCATTGAGAAAGACATCGGAGATCTCTTTCAACTCGCCTCTGAAACCGTCCAGGCGAGTCGTCATCGCGTCGAGCGTCTCCCCGTCGATGTCGCGGCGCACGCCGCCGACCTTGCAGCTCCCCTGGATCACGCGGCCGCCGGTCGTCGCCTCAAGTTCGTCGAGGATCGACTCCCGCAGGCGCCACGCGTCCATGAAGAGGTTCTCAAAGCCGAAGGCGTCGGCCGCAAGGCCGAGCCAGAGGAGGTGGGAGTGCATCCTCGAGTACTCCGACCAGATCGTCCTGAGGAAGAGGGCCCTCTCGGGCACCTCGACGTTCATGACCGTCTCGACGGCCTGGCAGTAGGTCGCCCCGTGGATGAAACTGCAGATCCCGCAGATCCGCTCGGCAAGGTACACGTACTCAGGGTACTCTCTCTTCTCCACCAGCGTTTCGAGGCCGCGGTGGACATAGCCGATGGACGGGATCGCCTGCTTCACCTTTTCATCCTCGATGACAAGGTCGAGGTGGATCGGTTCAGGCAGCACCGGGTGCTGGGGGCCGAAGGGTATGACTATTTCTTTTGACATTTCTCCACCTCCCTGAAACTGATGTTGCTGAAGGGATACTGCTTTGCCGTCCGCACGAGCGTCCCCTTGAAGTCGATGTTGATGTCGGTGAACGCCACGCCGAAGAAGTCGTGGGTCTCGTTCTCGTAGATGAACGCACCCCAGTAGATCCCTGAGATGCTCGGCACCTTCGTGCCCGCCGGCACGACCAGGCGGAGGACCGCCATGTGGTAGTCAATGTCGAAGCAGTAACTGAGTTCGAAGGTCTCGTCCACCTTTGTGCAGCTGACCTGGACGAGGCGGTAGCCCTTCTCATGGTAGGCCCGCACCGCCGGAAGGAGTCCTTCAATCGTGCACTCGGTCATCGGCTGGTCTTCAGGCATGGGTCGCCTCCTTCTGTGTCATGTTTGCTCTCTTCTCTTCCAGGATGCCAAGCGCCTTCACGATGCCGTCGATGATCGACTCCGGCCGTGCGGCGCAGCCGGGCACATAGACGTCGACCGGGATCACCTGGTCGACACCGCCCGCGACATTGTAGCACTCGGCAAAGACGCCGCCCGAACAGGCGCAGATCCCGACGGCCACGACGACCTTCGGGTGCGGCATCTGTTCGTAGATGTTCTTCACGACCGCACGGTTGAGGTCGTTGATGCTCCCGGTGATCACGAAGACGTCGGCGTGCTTCGGGTTCCCGGTGTTGATGATCCCGAACCTCTCCACGTCGTAGAGCGGCGTGAGGCAGGCGAGCACCTCGATGTCGCAGCCGTTGCAGCTCGACGCGTCGTAATGGATCAGCCAGGGTGATTTCTTCAGATATGCCATGTCTCACACCCCCATGTAGAAGTAATACAGGATGGCGAGGTTGATGAAACCGAATGTTACTGCAACGCCCCATCCTTCCTTCATTGTCCACTGCCACTTCATCCTGGAGAAGGTGTTGTCGATGAAGACCTCCAGGAAATATGTAATGGCGATGGCGACGAGTGCCAGCAGCGGGTTGAACCCGAAGAACAGGTACACGATACCGAGGAGGACGACGGTCTCGTACCAGTGGGCGATCTCGATCTTGGCAAGGGTCGCGCCCGAGAACTCGGTCGTAAGCCCTTTCACCAGTTCCTGGTGGGCGTGGTGCGAGGTCGAGATGTCGAAGGGCGACTTGCGGAGCTTGATCGTCAGCACGGTCAGGAACCCGATGAGGACACCGGGCAGGTACAGGGCGACGGGAACCGTTGAGACCGCGATCTCGTTCACGTAGAAACTGCCGGTGACGAGATACAGGCCGACGGCGGTGAGGATGATCATCGGCTCGTAGGCCATCAGGGTGATCAGTTCCCTCTCTGCACCGACGTAACTGTACGGTGAGTAGGCCGCATAGGCGCCGAGGACGATGAAAATGTGCGCCAGCGTGAAGGCGAAGATCACGAGCAGGAGGTCCCCTCCGGCAAAGAAGAGGGCCCCTGTCACTGCCATGAAGACGAGATACGAGAGGATGTAGAAGTTCTGCGACGGCGTGACCGTCACGTCCTCCTTCTCGAAGAGTTTTGCCACGTCGTAGAAGGGCTGGAGGAGCGGAGGCCCAACCCTGCCCTGCATGCGTGCGGTGAGTTTTCTGTCGATACCGGCGATGAGCCCGCCTGCGATCGGGGCGAGGAGCAGGTAGAGGACTGCGGTGAGTATGGAGATCATAGCACCACCCCCACAAGGGCGGCGGCAGCCGCCATGATCAGGAGGATACAGAGGGGATTTCCGATCTTCAGGAGTTTTGCCTCGCCGAAGTACTCGGCGAAGTAGTAGTTCTTCGTCGTCATCTCGCGCTCGATGCCAAGGGATCCGAGGAACTTCATGTCGGGCGTCGTCGGCCTGCCGCCCATGTAGGCCGGCATCGTCCGTCCCTGCTTCCTGTACGAGAGGTAGGAGAGGGGCAGGACGAGGAGGAGTGCGATCATCATGACCATGATGATGACGTTGTCCTGAGCGAGCCGCGCCGTCTCGTTGAAGATACTGAGGACGTAGGGCTCGACAAGGAACGAGGAGATCAGCGGAAAGAGGAGGGCTGCAAGCACGGTCATGGCCGTGAGGCTCCCGAGGACGACCCACTTGCCGGTGGAGACCGTGCCCTCGAGGTTCTCGCCGAAGGGCGTGACCTCGATGATCTTACCCATCCACTTTGCCCAGAAGAAGACGGTCACGGCGCCGCCGAAGGCCAGGATCATCACAAAGATGAGGCCGAGCGGGGCGACGATGAAGGCCTCGATCGCGGCCCACTTCGAGATCAGCATGCCGAAGGGCGCAAGGAACATGCCGGCCATGCCGATGAACATCATGGCCGCGACCTTCGGGAGGCGGACGATCAGGCCGTCCATGTCCTCGATGTCACGGCTGCCTGTCCTGTGCTCGACAGTCCCGACGCAGAGGAAGAGGAGCGACTTTGCGACTGCGTGGAAGATGATCAGGAATATCGCTGCCCAGACGAGCTGGGGTGTCCCGACACCAGCGCAGGCCACGATCAGGCCGAGGTTCGCGATTGTAGAGTAGGCCAGGACCTTCTTTGCATTGCTCTGGGAGATAGCGATCCCTGAGGCGAGGAGGAAGGTCACGGCGCCGACGAACGAGATCGAGAGACCGGCAAGGCTGCCGGCGAGCACCGGGGCGAAACGGACGATGATATACACGCCGGCCTTGACCATGGTACTCGAGTGGAGCAGGGCCGAGACCGGGGTCGGTGCGACCATGGCGCCGACAAGCCAGCCCGAGAAGGGCATCTGGGCGCTCTTTGTCAGCCCGGCGAAACTGATCAGCACCGCGGGGATGATGGCGACGGCCTGGCCCGAGGCAAGGAGTGCGTCGAGTTCAAGAAGGCCGCCCGAGGGGTCGACGGATGCGAGATACAGGATTGCTCCGGCAAAGGCGATACCGCCGAGGAGGTTCAGTTTCAGGGCGAGGAAAGCGTTGTTCGTCGCCTCTTCTGTCTCCGAATACCCGATGAGGAGGAAAGACGACAGGGTCGTGATCTCCCAGAAGAAAAAGATCCACGGGATGTTGTTGGAGAAGACGAGGCCGAACATCGCGGCGAGGAAGATGAAGATCACGAAGAAGAACAGCCTGCGGCGGTCACGCACCTCCGGGTGGTGGCCATGGTAGGTGTCCATGTAACTGGTGGCAAAGACGGCGATGAGACTGCCGATGATGCCGATGATCAGGGCCATGATAATGGAGAACTGGTCGATGAAGAGGTTCATCTCAGGCTCCACTGCCATGCCCCAGGTGATCTCGTAGTAGATCATCATCGCCGACTGAATGAGTACCAGCAGGACGGCGATCGGTTGTTTGAACCTGACTCCCAGGTACAGGAGCAGGAGTGCGATACCCATCTCTAGAGCGAACATCACCAGACTCGTCGGCTCGAAGGGGAAGGTGTAGTACACCGCTCCCTGTGTAAATGAGGAGACGAGAAGGTAGATGGATCCCGCCGAGATGACGAGTGCCCCCAGAGCGACAATTGCATGCCTCACCCTGTTATTATTGAGCAATAGCAGGATGGCTGCAATGATACAGGGGAATAGTATCAGGAATATCAGGTCGTACATCCCTATCCCTCACCTACCCCATGGAATTTTGTGGTTTATTAACCATGCGAAACACCGATCATATCGGAGCCTTATCCATCGAGTTTTTTCCGCCATCTCATTGGTTCCGGTCGCTTGACCGGTAAAAACGGGGATGAAATATCTGTCGCAGGATATTCAATACTATTTTTATGGTCGTATTGGCTCCTGATTGGGTGGTGCTCATTGTTGCGCGCCCCAAATGACAAAAAACCTTCATGATTAATATTTATCATGGTCCAAACCCGGACGCAAACCCTGTCCTTTTAATCTATGCATCCACATGGTACATGCAATGCGTCCGTCATATCTCGGAAAGATCCAGCTACGCTGGTGCGATGCCTGCCATACGCCCGTGCTCGGGGAGCAGTGCGCCTGCGGGGAAAAAACCCACGCGGTTTCCATCACCCCGCCTGGCGATGCACGCCCGGCCTTTGCGTCAGACGTCGCACTCGTCAACAGTATCTTCATCGATTACTTCGGCGTCCCCCTCATCCCTGAGGGGCACCTCGCCGTCCTCAACAAGGTCCCCGATCCTGACAGGATGGAGGAGGTGGTCCTGGGCGGCACGGTTGTTGCGGCCATCAGGTACATGCCCGACGAGGGCTTCTGGGAACCCCTGCCGCGGCCGTCCGCGTGCCGGTACATGAAACCGACGAAGCGCTACGTCGTCGTCGACGACGGCGCCGTGGCGTCGATCCGGGAGGGCGGGTCGAGTCTGCTTGCGCCGGGCCTTGTGGAGATCGAGGACTCGGTCAGGACGGGCGACGAGGTCTTCCTCCTCTCGCGGAGCGGCGAGTGCATCGGCGTCGGCCGCGCGCGGGTCGATGCGGCCGAAGCGCGCACGATGGAGAGGGGCGCGGTGGTGCGGACCCGGAAGATCGGGGATGCCGACGCCGTGCCCGGCGAGGCCAGCTGGGACGACGCCGTGAGGGCGAATACCCGTATTCTCGATGCTTATGAGGGGGCGGCGCTCGACTTCATCAGGAGGGTGCGGGAGAGTCATGCCCATCTCCCGGCGAATGTCTCGTATTCGGGCGGCAAGGACAGCCTTGTCACCCTCATCCTGGTGCTGAAGGCGATCGGCAAGGTGCCGGCCCTCTATGCCGACACGGGCCTGGAGTTCCCTGAGACCGAGGAGAATGTCGCCACCGTCGCCGAGCGCTACGGCGTGGAGGTGGTGCGGGCCGAGACAGGCGAGGCCTTCTGGAAGAACTTCGAGGTCGAGGGACCGCCGGCGGTCAATGCCCGCTGGTGCTGCCGCGTCGCAAAACTCGAACCTGTGTCCAGGGTGATCGACGAGCGGTGGGGCGAGTCACTCTCTTTTATCGGCCAGAGGAAGTACGAGTCTCTCAACCGGAAGAACAGCCCGAGGGTCTGGCGGAACAGGATTGTCGGGAACCAGGTCTCCGCAGCCCCGATCCAGCACTGGACGGCGATGCATGTCTGGCTCTATCTCTTCAAGGAGCACGCCCCCTACAATGTGCTCTACGAGAGGGGGCTCGACCGGATCGGCTGCTTTATGTGCCCGTCGAGCGACCGTGCACTGCTGGTGCGGATAAAGGCGGCCTACCCGGACCTCTGGCAGGGGTGGACGGAGAGGCTCGACGCCTGGGGCGCCGCACACGGCATGCCCGCAGACTGGGCGGCAGAAGACCTGTGGCGGAAGAGGGAGTCTGGCGGCGATGAAGACGATAGTTATAATTGATTACGGGCTTGGCAACCTCCGGAGCGTCAGGAAGGGGCTGGAGAAGGCGGGTGCGTCGCCGGTGATCTCGGCGGACCCCGACCAGATCGCCGCGGCGGACGGCATCGTCCTGCCGGGCGTCGGCGCCTTCAGGGACGGCATGGAGATGCTCGGCCCGATCGAGGGGACGGTCCGCGAGGCGGCGAGGGAGGTGCCGGTCCTCGGCATCTGCCTCGGCATGCAGATGCTGATGGAGAGTTCGGAGGAGGGCGGCCTCTCCGCCGGCCTCGGCATGATCCCCGGCCCTGTCCGCCGCTTCCCCCGGACGCCCGGCATGAAGGTGCCCCACATGGGCTGGAACACTCTCTCGATCCGATCCGGCGAACCCCTCTTCGAGGGCGTGCCTGACGGGTCGTATGTCTACTTCGTCCACTCGTACTATGCGGAGGCGGCGCCCGAGCACACGATGACGACGACCGACTACATCTGCCCCTTCTCGTCGTCGGTGCGGAAGGGCAATGTCTTTGGCGTCCAGTTCCACCCGGAGAAGAGCGGGGACGTGGGGCTGAGGATTCTCGGGAATTTTATCGGGATGGTGTGAGGGCCTCTATGACCGGAGAGAGGGTGCAGGGAAGGGACCTGATGCTACTCACAGAAAAACGCAGGGTCTTACGAGAAGACGGCCTTTCTCCCTCTGAAAAAAAGAGTCTGCGGGCCTCCATGGAGGAGAACCGCGAAGCCCTCATCCTCATGGCCCGACGATAGTCCGGTCACTCTCTTTTCCGGTGTGGCACGACAATCAGGAATGTACTGAGTGGTCTCTTTTCCATCGACCACACAGGCTATGAACTCTATATTATTATTTGCAGAATGTACGCTTCAATAAGAGAGATTCAATCATTTTAGTTATTATTACAATTGTGCGACCAGAATTATTTGGTTTTGAATTTATTAAAAGAAAAAGAAAGGTTAATTTGTACTTATTGAGGTTCAATCTTAAAAATTTCGTCGATATGCCAGTAATCTATGATTGTTTCAATTTGTTCATCGATCTTTCTGTTAGGTGAAGATACGATCAATCTGGGATATCTGCTTCCGGTGTCCACTCCATCATCCACGAAATATACTCCCGCTACTCTTTCTGGTTGGAATATATCATAATTTTCAATTTTATTGAACCAACGTCCATGAAATGCTTGCTTCCCTAAATAGTGATATTCTCCATACACCGTCGGATCATAATATTCCCATTCATCTCCTATTTTTATTTCCGCCCAAGCATGATTTCCGGGTGGGTTTTTCAGAATCGCAACTACAACTCTTGTTTCATACCCTGATCGATTCGCCACATCTGCAAAGAGATGAGCAAGTTCACCACACGCTCCGAATCGGTAATATGCGATCCATGCTGGATCATTTGCATAGGGATTATTCATCGGCCGGATCTTTCCTGTTGATTCATAGACCCATCTCCCGATTGGCGGATCCATGATCTTTATTGAGAGATTGTTCTCTCGGCTTTTTTCCCAGTATATTTCGGTGAAATTTTCTGTTTCCCATGCAGCAATGGCGTCGAGTTTTTCTGAGGTATCTGAAATATTTCGAACTCTGGCGACAATCTGCTCAATTTCCTGTTCCCCGTGGGGTTGTATTGTCGTTTTGTATATGACTGAAAAATATTCATCAAGGGCAAGAGAAGTCTGAACTGAAGTTAAGATGGTACAAAAAACAGCAATTAAGAAAAAGACACCTAAAAATCCGAAGAATTTCATAATATTTTCGTCCTTCTTTTTCTGAGAGCGTTCTGGGGTTTTTGACGCTCTCATATGTTCCGCCTCTCATCAGTCTCGTCAAAAAGAGGTGAAGTCTGTTTTGAAAAACATACTATACTGTTTTTTACAGGATCGATACCTTTCAGGGGGCCAGACATAGCAGTCAGAAAAGCAATGGCAATTATTATTCGATAAATATTCTTATTGTAGTCTGGTTGATTTTTTCATTAACCTTTGAACATGGAATTGAGGATCCCATTAGTATAGGCTACAGTTTCCCGCCTCTTGTTCTATCCTCCCCGACATTCCCCCTCAGGAGATGGGCGAGCATCCCCTTCGGGTGAAGGCGGCATCCCCTTCGGGTGAAGGCGGCATCCCCCACCCGGCACCTGTCGATGCCTCCTCGAAGATCTATGAGATCTTCTCATGCTCTCTGTCGCTCGCACACTCCTCCGGGACAGTGAGCAAGATAGAGATACTCAGGCAGGCGGCGTACGTACCTGATGATCTCTCACACTGTCAAAGCGCACATCAAAAAAAGAAATGAAGGATAATTCGATCCTTCACACCCTGCTCTTTCTCCGCCGATAGTACGTGAAGTACAGATACACCTCATAGACGAGGAGTACAAGGAGCACCGTGCTCCCGCCGAGGAAGAAGGCGAGGACCGAGGTGTCGACCCCACCAAGGAAGCCCTCCCCTCCTGCTTTGGGTGCGGCCCCGAGAGGGGCACCCTCGTTGAACGCCACCATCCGCGGCATGGGTTCGGGCGCCGGCGGCATGAGCATCGGCATCACCACCGCTGCAATGACCGTCGCGAAGACGACGACCCCGAAGAGGGAGGCGTACTTCAGGAGGATCGACCTGATGTCTTTCACCTGCGGGGCGACGATGAGGAGAGTGTCGGTGAGGCCGTAGACCTTCATCTCACGCCCCTTCGAACTCCACTTCGTCCTGACGATCTTGATCAGGCCCGCGTCGGCCAGGTTCTCGATATGGTATTTGAGGGTGGTGATGGGGATGGAGAGGTGGTCAGCGATCTCGGCGGCGCTGAGCGGCCCCTCCTTCAGGTCGGAGAGAATATCGTTCGCCGTCTGACTCGCCATCGCCTTCGCGATCTTCTTCGCCCGCTCGTCGCCGGGCTCCAGCACCACAACCTCTTCCGTCATTGTCAGCTATGCAGTTTCGCTTCGATCAGGGACCGGCCGAGAGTAAGTGCCTCGCCGATCTTTCCGGCCTCGGGACCGCTGCCCTGAGCAAGCTGGGGCTTTCCGCCGCCCTTGCCGCCGAGGGCCGCACAGACATCCCTGATGACCTCGATTGCATTCAGTTCGGGAACCGGGGACGCCATCACGGCATGCACACGCTCGTTCCCGCCGACAAGGAGTGCGACCTCGCCGTTCTCCGCGAGCCTTGATGCCAGCGCCACCAGTTCCTGCGGCGGCAAATCGACCTGCTTCACCACGATACGGTGGCCCTCGATCTCCTCCGCCTCAAGCTGCTGCGCCTCCAGGTCCACGACCTTCTGCTGCAGCCTCTCGATATCCTTCCTCTGCTCCTTCCACTCGGTAAAGAAGCGGGTCACGCTGGTGGGCAGGTTCTCCTGCTGGACGCTGAGGATCTCGGCAGACTGGGCGATGAGCTCCTTCACGTGCTGCATCGCGTAGATCGCCGCAATACCCGCGGAGAACTCCAGCCTCTCGATACCGTCCTGGATGTGCTCGACCCGCAGGATCGCGATCGGCCCGACCTCGCCGGTGGAGCGGCAGTGCGTGCCTGCACAGGCCTCCACATCTCCGGCCACCTGGACGACCCGGATCAACTTGCCCGGCGGGACACCGCCCTGGTACAGGCCGAAGCCGTACTTCTGCTCGGCACGCGTCCTGTCCTCCCAGGTGATATAGACCGGGGCATTCTCCATCACGATCTGGTTCGCACGGACCTCGATCCTCTTCAGTTCTTCGGGGGTGATATGCTTGAAGTGCCTGATATCGACCCTCGATGTATCGATCCCCTTCTGGGCGCCAGCCTGGTGGATATGGGCGCCGAGCACCTCCTTGGTGGCGTGGAGGATGATGTGGGTCGCGGTGTGGTGGCGCATCAGCGTCCAGCGCCGCTCCTCGTCGACGATACCCTTGACGCGGTCGCCGCGCTTGAGGATGCCGCCCTGCACCTTGTGGAGGATCACCTCGCCGAGCTTGATCGTCTCCTCCACCCTCACCATGTTCTCCACTGTGACGAGGGTGCCGGTGTCGAAGGGCTGACCGCCGCCTTCCGGATAGAAGAGGGTCTGGTCGAGGACCGCATAGCCGTCGAAGTAGTCGATGACCATTGCCTCGAACTCGACGTCGGCAGGCTGATCATAGTAGAGCTTCTTCGTCGCCGGGAGACCGGCGACACGCTCGCGGTACTTTGCCAGCGGGTCGGCTTCCTTCTCCACATGGTTCTCCGAGTGGAGGTCGGCGATCTGCGAGTAGAAGTTGTCCGGGATCTCGACGACCGCGCCTTCCTGTGCAGCGATCTCCTTCACCATCTCGGGTGGGATGCCGTGCGAGTCGTACAGGGTGACGACCTCCTGCAGGGGGATCCGCTCGCTCTTCTTCTTGTAGGTGCGGGCAATCCTCTGGACGATACGTGCGCCGCGGGCGAGGGTCGCCGCGTATTTCTCCACCTCGCGGTCCAGGATATCGCGGACGACCTTGACGTCCTGCTGGAAGGCGTCAAGCCCGACGATCTTCATCTGCATCTCGACAAGGTCGGCGAGGCTGCCCTTGAGTTCGAGGTCTGCCATCATCCTGAGGGTGCGGCGGATCACGAGCCTGACAAGATAGCCCTCGCGGACATTCGAGGGGACGATGCAGTCGCCGAGCATATAGGCGAGGCAGCGGGTGTGGTCGGCGATCGCGTAGATCTTCTCGATCGGCGTGATCATCTTGTCCAGCTTGTCCAGGGGGACATCGATCGTGGCGGCGACCTTCTTTCTGAGCTGATAGAGGTTCGGGCCGCTGATGTCCATCAGGCCGGCAAACTTTGCGTTGAGGCTGAGGATCTTCGTGAACTCCTTGTTGTCGAGGAGGTGTTCGAGGCCTGCCGCGTGCATCAGGTGGCTCACCATCTCCGGGAAGACGGCATCGTACACCGTCGGCGACCCCTTCGAGGCCCAGGTGATCCTCTCAAGGCCGTAGCCGGTGTCCACGATCCGCATCTTCATCGGATAGTAGGGCTCGCCCTCCAGCATGACCGGTTCCTGCTCGTTTTTCTCCCGTG
Organism: Methanofollis ethanolicus; assembly: GCF_001571385.1. Lineage (NCBI taxonomy): Archaea > Methanobacteriati > Methanobacteriota > Methanomicrobia > Methanomicrobiales > Methanomicrobiaceae > Methanofollis > Methanofollis ethanolicus. The sequence continues at coordinate 1,632,394 of NZ_BCNW01000001.1, forward strand.
TCAGGCTCATGAAGACAAGGGTTGCGACTTCGAGGCCGCCGATGAGCACCTCGACGGATGCGCCGGCATTGCCGCCGCCGATCCAGGGGTTTTCCTTGAAGGTGATCTTTTTCAGGTCGGCACCGATCGAGGCGAAGAACTGGTCGCAGAACTCGACCGCCCTGTCCTTCCAGTAGATGTCTTCGGTCGGCGAGTTGAAGGCATGGTGCGCCATCATCTCGAAGAGGGTCAGGTGCCGACCGGACCTGCCGACAGAATCGAGGTCGTTGAGCCTGATGCAGGGCTGCGAGATCGTCAGCGGGTTTGCCGGAGGGGGCACGAGGCCGCTCGTCACGAAGGGCTGGAAGTCTGCGATCGAGGCGATGGTCAGGTAGATGTCGTCACGCCAGCGGGCGACGACAGGGTAGCGCTCGATACGCGTGTGGCCATGCCGCTCGAAAAACGAAAGGAATGCCTCCCTCATCTCGTCCAGGGAATGCGGCTGAAAAACCGGGTTGCCGATAAAGGCATACGGCTCGCAGGGTGCATCCCCGCAGGTCTCCCGGGACGGGTCTCTGGTCCAGAACGCCGACCCGCACTTGGTGCAGACTTTCCGCACGAAGCCCTGGGATTTAAAATATTCAAGCTGATACTCTTCTTCGAGCATTCAAAACCACGTCTTATTACTTATTATTCGGTAATGGATGATTATATTGTTTATCGTGTTCACCGGATCATCTTCCATCGATCGATGTACCAACCGTCTTTTTCCTGATATGACCCTGCTGCTATGGCGATCCGCACGGCAAGGATGTGCCAGCAGCACCGCCCCCGGTAGATGAAGTCCTTGCAGGTGCAGAAGTCGTCCTCGACGATGTACTCGTCCGAACAACCGGTGACGATGAAGAAGTCGTTGTACTTCCACACCAGGCCGCCGTCGGCTGCCGCGAGCGCTTTTTCCCCCCGGTTCCTGTAGGACCGGCAGATCCGCTCTCTGACCTGCGGTGTCAGGCCGCCCGCGTCTCTGATCTCCTCCCAGATCTCTTTCATGGGAGGGTCGTGACCTGCGGCCGATCATCGATGTACTGCCAGCCCTCCCTTTCCGCGAGTGCCTGCATGCCCGGGGCCTCCAGTGCGTAGTGAGTCGACTCGATGCAGGGGATCGGCGACGACCGCGCCACATGGTGCTTCAGTTCTGCCGAGAGAAAGGCCTCTGCACCGAGGCCGACGGCCTCATCGATGAGGGCGGGGTCAAAGCCGCTCCCGCCGACGACCGCGAGGGTGGCGGGGTCGCGTGTGTCGCCGTACACCCTGACGTTTCCGCCGATTTGGGTGGCCATCTCCCTGAGGGTGCGGGTGCAGGTGCCGACGCGTCCGAGCGACATCGGCCGCACCTCCTCAAGGCCGAGGATGCGGGCGAGGGTGTCGTTCACTCCGCCGGCGGCACGGTCGAAGTTGGTGTGCATCACATAGAGGCCGATCTCGTGCGCCAGCAGGGGCCGCAGGACGCCGGTGGTCGTGCCGCGAACGGCAGTCACCGGTTCCCAGATGGGAGTGTGGTGGACGACGAGCATGCCGGCACCGGCACGGGCGGCGGCCTCCGCCACCGCGGGCGTTGCGTCGAGGGCGCAACAGACCGTCCCGACGTCCTTCCTCCCTTCGACTATGAGGCCGATCCGCCCTTCGTCGAATTCTTCAGCAAGTTCCGGCGGCGCGATTCGTTCCAGGTGCGCAACCAGGTCTGCACTATCCATATACACAGATCTGTCTCCGGCATAATCAAGGCACTTATTATCTGGAGTAATAAGAAAGACCTATAAATATGCACATTTAATAGGGAGATATGGAGAAGTCGATCGAAGAGATCAATACACGAATACGCGACGGCAATGCCCGCGTCGTCACGGCAGAGGAGATGCCGGACATTGTCGCGGAACTCGGCGAGGAAGGGGCCCTCAAGGAGGTGGACGTCGTCACGACCGGGACCTTCGGGGCAATGTGCTCCTCCGGTGCCTTCCTCAACTTCGGCCACACCGACCCCCCGATCAGGATGGAGAGAGTCTGGCTCAACGACGTCGAGGCATATGGGGGCGTTGCCGCCGTCGACGCTTATCTCGGGGCGACCCAGCAGTCCACCACGCAGGGCGATACGTACGGCGGTGCGCACGTGATCGAGGACCTGATCTCCGGCAGGTCTGTCGAACTCCGTGCGATCTCCCGCGGGACAGACTGCTACCCGCGCCGGACGGTGACCTCCACCCTCCTCCTCGAAGACTTCAACGATGCCGTGATGGTCAACCCGCGGAACGCCTACCAGAACTACAATGCGGCGACGAACTCCACCGACCGCACCCTCCACACCTATATGGGCCTCCTCCTCCCGAACAGCGGGAATGTCTCCTATTCCGGGGCAGGGGCGCTCTCCCCCCTCGCCAACGACCCCCACTATCATCGGATCGGGAGCGGCGTCCCCATCTTCCTTGGCGGGGCAGAGGGTATGATCGTCGGGCAGGGCACGCAGTCCTCCCCCGCGACCGGTTTTGCGACCCTGATGACGACCGGCGACCTGAAGCAGATGAGCCCCGACTTTATCAGGGCGGCGACGTACCAGGGCTACGGCGTCACGATGTACGTCGGCGTCGGCGTCCCCCTGCCTGTCACTGACCTTGAGGTCGTCAGGAGCACGGCCGTACGGGATGAGGACCTGATGACGACCATTGTCGACTACGGCGTGCCGCACCGCGACCGTCCGGCCATCAGGCGTGTCAGTTATGCCGAACTGAAGAGCGGGAAGGTCGAGATCAATGGCGAAGAGGTGAAGACCTCCTCCCTTTCGAGTTACAAGAAGGCCCGCGAGGTCGCGGAGACCCTGCGCGGCTGGGTGGAGCAGGGCTCGATTGAACTCGCCCTCCCGACCAGGCACTTCAATGCCGCAAAGAGGACGCACCCCATGAGGGAGACGAAGGTGGTCCCGATGGTGCGCGAGGTGATGGACCCGGAGGTCGTCTGCATCACCGAGGACGAACCGATTATTGCGGCGGCGACGAGGCTTCTCCGGGGCGAGACGAATCACCTGCCCGTCCTCGACACGGACGGTTTCCTCGTCGGGATCGTCACGACCTACGACGTCACCAAGGCTGTCGCACGGCCGGACGACCGTCTCCTTGTCAGGGACATCATGACCCGGAAGGTTGTCAGGACGACGCCCGACGAGGCGGTGGACATCGCCGCCCAGAAATTGAACAGGAACAATATCAGCGCCCTGCCGGTGGTCGATCCCGCAAACAGGGTCATCGGCATGCTCACCGCGCTTGACCTCGGCAAACTCCTCGGCGGGAGGTGGCAGTAACCATGAAGTTGATGGTCTCATTTTCTAAAAAGAAAGTCCGCGAACCGATCATCGCCCGGGTGGTCAAGGACACCGGCGTCCTGATCAATGTCGAGCGGGCACGGATCGAACCGGGCGAGGGCGAGGTGCTCATCGACGTCCCGAACGGTTCTGCAGACGAAGTCAGCCAGAAGATGCGCGACATGGGAGCGACGGTGCGGGTGCTCGAAGACGCCATCCACCACAACGAGACAGAGTGCGTGGACTGCGGGGCGTGCATCAGCATCTGCCCGCAGGACGTCTTCTCCTTCGACGACGACTGGAACCTCGTCCTCGACCAGAAGCGCTGCGTTCTCTGCGGCCGGTGCCTCCAGGCGTGCCCGCACGGGGCGCTCTCTCTGTTGAGATGAGCGGCCCTCTGGGGCAGATACTATTCCTTTTTTTGCGATCCTTTTGAACCAGGCATGATCCCCGGGTTCAAGCATACCGCATGAAAAGTGTTCTGAGGAGGTCTGCCGACTGTTCGATGATGGCAGATGTCTTCAGGTTGCAGGGCTAATCCTTCCTCAGTCCGGTCCTATTTTCGAGGAACGACTGAAAGGAGTCGAGAAACCGGAGGTTTCGAGTTCCGTGGGCAACGAGAATACCATCAGGTCTTCGAGCAGTCCTCCGAGGACTGTAGGGGGAAGCAGGGGATCGGCATACCCCTGCGTCACCCCGGTACGGCCCCTGACTCCTGCGTTGTCCCGTCATCCACGTTCCTGCTTGCGGTCCCGAGGATCTCCGCGGCGGCAGGGGTGAGCAGGTACCTCGTTTTTCTCCCCTCATGGTACGACTCGACGATGCCATCAGCGATGAGACGTTTCATGTGCCAGGATATGGTCGGACTTGCGGTGCCGGTCGCCGCCATCAGGTCGTGGTGCGAGAGGTCGTCGTCTCGGGAGAGGAGGTCGAGGATCACGCGGGCGTTTTCAGTGTGGAGGTAGGTGAGGAGGGCCGCCTCCATTCTGCCGTAGTCTTTGTTCCTGGCATAGTAGTACCTGGACCCGTGATAGGAGCGGCAGACGATCATACCGTGGAGGTTCAGGAGTCCGAGGTGGTAGCGTGCCGTCCCGTCATTCAGTCCTGTCTTTTCTCGAAGAGTGGAAAGGGATATTCCCGGATTGTCTCGGATCAGTTCATAGAGTTCACGTCTTCCTTTATGGTCGAGGATGGTCTGCCTGGTGACCCGGCGAAACCCGAGGCATGAGATGACAACGAGGGAGTAGAGGATCTCCGCCGGGAGGATGAGCGCCGGTGAGAGAAAGAGGGCCAGTTCAATGATCATCATTCTGGGTGACTCTTCGAAGAAAGAGATCTCGTCGAAGTCATGATACTCCTGGTCGGAGATATCATAGGCCGGGGTGACGGTGTACCCTCCGAGGGCGGTGACCGGAGGTGCCGTCAGGATACTGGAGAGGATGAGGATGAGAAAAAGGGGGCGCTTATCCATGAGATAGTGGGGGGAAGGCGATGGAATAAAATCACCGATTTAGATCCAGCCGAATGTGTAGTCTTCCTTTCCAGACACCTTCTCTCCGTAGACGACAAATTCCCACGTCCCGGCTTCGATGCAGGGACTTTTGCTGATGGTGATGTGTATCCGGCCGTCGATTGCGCCGTCGTCGGCGTCATGGAATGTTCCTATAGCGCTTGTCGGGGCGGAGATTGTCAGGAAGAGTGAGTTTGCGGAATTCCCCCAGTTCAGATCGATGTTCATCTGTGATGTACCGGACGGGACGGTATGTGAGTATCGATCTCTTTCTCCCTGACTGATGGTGGCATCGTTTCTCTGGAGTTCCACAAGTCCTCTGTTCTCATCTGCCGCCGGTGCAATGGTGTATCCATCCAGTTCTGCGATCGTACCCTGTGCTGCGCCGAACGGCGTCAGGACCGCCGCAATGATCAGGGCCATACAGACTATCCTGGAGATCTTCATAAGCAGGAAATGATACGGAGGTCATGATAACATTTCTGTCAGGATCGTCGATCTGTCAGACTCTGAATGATTATGATACTGGGAGGATGGTAAAGAGAAAGGCAGTGGGTCTGCGCTCACCCGGAGGCATCTCCAGTGAAACGGAAGGGAGGCATGGAAATTTCTATTGGGTCTCTTTTTTTGGCTTTGTAGAAATCCTCCGGAGAATTATCTCTGTGGGGGGCTAACCGCTCGAAAACCTTCGGTTTTCTCACGGTCTCTATCGCTCCCTCCCCCCGAACTCCCCGCATTAGATTAGAACGGGGATGGTAACTCCCCTTCGTGATCGTTGATTTCGCCTTCCCCGCCCCATCGCAATTCTAGGGACGACCGGAGGGAGGCGAGAAACCAGAGGTTTCGCTGTCCGGGGGCAACGAGCGTAGCGAGTTCGAGAAAGCCGGAGGCTTTCGAGGTACGAACAGAGTGAGTTAGAGAAGGTCGAAGACCTTCGAGGAGCCCCCAGCGCGAAGATGGAGAAAGGCGTTGAGTCACGTTCGTACCCAGAGTGAGGGATTCTACAGAGCCCTTTTTTTGTGTTTACGCTATGTCCAGGGTATTATCGGACAGATCGACGATCGTGACAGATTCCTTTTATAAAAGATGGGCGAATGTCTGCTCGTGGATGCCTGAAAAGGTGTCCCGCGAGAGGTCAGGCATGTTAGTTCTGCATGCAGCCCGGCCCCTCGTGTACCCGGAGGCGATCGGGTTGTTGGATGTCATCAGGGATAGCCATTGCGGTCTGTTTGTCTCTGGGAAAATGTATTAGAGGTAGAAAAAATGAAAAGAAAAAGATTTTCTGAAATCGGCGTCCTGATCCTGACGCTGATACTTGCAGGACTTGTGGCTGCTCCTGTAACAGCAACAGAGACAACCAAGTTACTCCCTGTCCCCTATTATGAGCAGGAGACAAATTACTATTGTGGTCCAGGTGTTTCCCAGATGTGGATAGATTACCACGACGGTTACGTCTCCCAAGACACGTTATACAGCTATATCCAGTCTCACAATCAGGAGGGGGCGCCTTTATGGTGCACTGATCCATACGGCCTCGCGTGTTGCATAGCGAATTATGTTGACAACCTTGTCACTGAGGACCACAAGTGGAGTTTTTTTGACGCTGCAAACATAGGAGTTGCAATCGATCTGGTCAATAGAGACATTCCCTCTGCAGTACTGATAAATTCGGGTGCTCACTGGGTTTTGGTGAAAGGAGTCTCATATGACGAATCCGCCGGGCGAGTGAATGAGGTAAACGGTTTGTGGGTTCACGACCCTTGGCAAAACGATGCCAATCATTACTATTCCATAGACGACTGGGACAGTGTATATACACGAGTCGAGACGCCTTCACAAAGTAGCAGTTGGGATAACTACTGGGTTACTGTTCAGGGATACTGGGAAAGCAAGGGAGCTCCAGATTATGTAGCCGCTGCCCGAAACATTACTCTGATGTCAGACGAGAAGGATGACATCCTTCTGACCAAGGATATCGACCTCGCCGCATTTGCCCAGGATCAAATGAACAAACTCGGTATATTCCAGGACGAACTGGCCGGTGCGGTTCCAGGCAAACCGGTTTTCATACACTCGCTTGACAAGAACCGGCACGATTACTACCTTATACCTTTTGAAAAGGAAGGGTACATCTCCGTAATTGCACAGGTCTCCATCAAGGGTAACACGGCAGACTTCAGTAGTGCATATTCCTATTACTCAACAAAAACGCAGGATGTTATCCGCCTGACTCTTGAGGAAGCGAGAATGGTCCTTTCGACGAATGGCTATAATGAGAACTGGAATGCTCAACTTGTCTGGAAACCCTGCGAGCAGACTCAGTCTCTAACCTGTCCTTTATGGGAGTTCAGCTCGGATGACGGAAAAAGTATTTACGTCGGCTATAATCCATTCGATGAAAAAATACATATCTACGATGAGCTGACCGAAAAGACGTTGAGTGGTTAACATGAACATACTGACAATATCCTCTTCCCTTATTCCAGGAGAGAACTCCTACTTTTTTTGTTTTCTGATAGAAGATGACTTCAGGAGGGAACATCTCTCATGGTCAACCGAGTAATCGCCGGCACTATCATTCTGGCATTCCTGCTGGTGATCGTTGCGATATCCTATATCTGCCTGTCGAGTTTCGGTGCAGAGAAATTACCTGAGCAGACTGCCCTCAACATCTCAGAGAACAAAACTGCGGCCAAAAGCATAACCCTGATGCCGGACGAGGAGGATGACATTCCTCTGACCGAGAGCACAGATCTCGCTGCATTTGCCCAGGATCAAATGAACAAACTCGGTATATTCCAGGAAGAACTGGCCGGTGCGGTTCCAGGCAAACCGGTTTTCATACACTCGCTTGACAAGAACCGGCACGACTATTATTTGATTCCATTTGAGAAGGACGGATATATATCCGTCATCGCGCAGGTCTCCATCAAGGACGATGTTGCAGACTTCAGCAGTGCTTATCCGCCCTTTTTCAAGACGCAGGACGTCGTGCGGCCAACACTGGAGGAGGTAAAAGAGGTTCTCTCGGAGAACGGCTATGAAGGGAACTGGAGCGCACGGCTTGTCTGGAAACCCTGTGAACAAACACAGTCCCCCACCTGTCCTGTGTGGGAACTTAGTCAGGACGACGAAAAAAATATCTTCGTCGGCTATTATCCATTCGACAAAAAGATACACATCTACGATGAACTGACGGAAAAAACGGTCATGGGATAATAACACAAAATCGTATTTTGCGAGGGAATTATGACCGACAAAGAGTGTCTTCTGGCCTTGTAGAACTGGGCACGATTCGAGAGCACGTCTCAGGAACATCACATAAAATATTTATCATGACATATCCTCATGCTCCGGTCAATGCATCTTCCAGATCCCATAAAGGAAAAGCGCAGGTTCTTTCTCTTCCTCATCATTGAGTTCGGCGGATGACCGCCCACAGACAGTGACGACCTTCTACCCATTGCACATCGAAGATGGGCGTGAACAGGATATCTAAGATATCCTGTATTTTTGATCTCACTTCTTTCTGACAGCAGAAACCTTCGGTTCCTCGACTCCCTTCGGTCGTCCACACATGCGATTGGCCTTGGGAAGAGTTATCCCGGCATTCCGATGATGGAGATTGCCGTATCATCGCCAAGCCTCGTGCGGAGTTCGGAGGGCAAAAGTCCCCCGGCACAAGCACGTCGGAAAAGGATTTCAACAGAGCCAGATTTTTTAGATAGTTCAGTCCCCTTTTGCGTGACGGCAGCGGAGGGCAGGGCATGTGACCCTTTCGACGCGTAGACGATCGTCACAGAACAGATATATAAAACAAAGAGGATATTCTGGGCCATGGATGCCTGAACAGGTACCTCCCGGGAGACCCTATCATGAAAACATTCATCTTTGCTCTCATAGCCCTCGTCGCCCTTCTCGCCGTCGTCGTCTTGAGCGGCCTCCTGCCGTCATCGTCCGGAGGATCGCCGGCCCCGCCCTCCCCCGCGGGCGTGCCGACGCCGACACCCGAGGTGACGGCGACACCGGGGATAGACGCGCAGGAAGCGAAAAATGAGGCGGAAAAAGTCGCCCTCGAGATCTTCCCGGAGACGAAGATCGACCGGACGACCGTCGAACTCACCGGCGATGGAGACTACTTCCTCTACGAATGCGTGGTCTGGACAGAGGACGAAAAAAAGATCCAGGTGTGGATCGATCCGGCGACCGGCGACCGGCGACCTCCGTGAGTTTTCTGCAGGATCAAGGATGATGGGACGGCCTGCCGAACCTCTCGTTTCGATGGCCGATGCGCGGGAGACCGCACGGGCGTACGTCGATGAAAAATCAGGCGGTGCTGACCTGGAACGGACCTCGGAACATTATAACACCTTCTCCAGCGCCCTGACCGGGACAGTGGCCGGCAGGTATTCGTTCAACTATGCCCGCCTGATCAGGGGCGTCCCATGCCTCAGCGATGGCTTTCACATCTCTGTCGACGCGGTGACGGGCAAGGTCTGCGGGTACTCGAAATGGTGGAAGACCGACGAAGACCTCTGCACCGCCGAAACGGCCCCGTCTGTCTCAGGGGACGATGCGAAGGACGCCGTCCGGGCGTACCTGAAGGAGACATGGGGCGACCTGCCCGGCCTTGACGTCCATACGGCCGACCTCATGTGGTACGACTCGCCTTCCTTCATGAAAATCAGAGGCACAGACCCGATCCCACTTGTATGGGAGGTGTGTTTCGACGACGACCACTACCGCTCTCTCACGTACCCCGGCGACGCCAATGCATTTGTCGACGCCCACACCGGCGAGGTGCTTCTCTGCTCCTACCATCCCGATGCGGCCTGAGGTGAGATGATGGAGATCGGACGGATATGTACAATCGCGGAAAAAGAGTTCGCCGAGAACATCAGGGGACGACGTTTCCTCCTCGTCCTCGCCCTCTTCCTCATCATCGCGGCCGTCGGGGCATGGCAGGGCATTCAGGACTACACCGCCGCCCTCGAACGGTATATGCAGGCCCTCCAGGTCGCCGGCACCGAGATCATGCCATCGATAGCGCGTATCCCTCCCTCGGTCCTGGACGTCTTCATGCGGATGGGTGAGGCGATGTCGACCCTTGGGGCGGTTCTCGGCATCGCCGTCGGTTTTGACCTCATCTCCGGCGAGAAGGAGGACCACTCCCTGAAGATGCTCCTCTCCCACCCGGTGTACCGGGACGAGGTGATCACCGGCAAGGCCCTCGGCGGCATCGTATCGGTGGCATTCGCCATGGCGGTCGCCCTCGGCATCGCGCTTGCTCTCCTCCTCATCTCCGGTCACGTCCCCTCGACCGACGAGGCGGGTTTCATCCTCATCTTCGGACTTGTCTCCTTCCTCTACCTGACCTGCGGGTATGCGATCGCCCTTGCCATGTCGGTCGTCGCCGATCGGAGCGGGAAGGCGCTGCTCTATGCGTTGGTCGTCTTCTTCTTCCTCTCCTCCGTCGTCCCGGCGGCAATGACCCTTGCCGCCGATGTGATAGCGGGGGAAGAACCGGAAAAGCCGACCCTTGTCGATGACTCCGACCTGGAGAAGTGGAACGCCTACCTGGAGGAGCGGAGGGACCGCGACAAGATGCGGAACGCCGTCATTTCGACTGGAAATGTCTTCTCGCCGCAACTCAACTACGCCGAGGTCTCCCGCGCCGTCACCCAGCCCCTCATGTACCTGAACATGCACGGCGACCCGGACGAGGCGTGGTCGCACTTCGATGCGGACGACCTGGACTACGCCGAGATCCTCGGACACCTCTGGAAGAACATCGTCGCACTCCTCCTCATCCCGGCCATCTCCCTCGGTTATGCCTATATCCGCTTCCAGAGGCTCGATCTCAGGTGAAAAGGGCCCTCTCCGGGAGAAAATGTGCTCCTACCATCTTCAGGATGTACCTATTGACACCCATGAAATTGGGGGGACATTATCGCGGTGTGCCAGTAGAGGCGCAAAGAACCACTACGAACTGGCACAGGCGCTGGAAAAGTGAGGGAACCGGTAAGGATCAGAAATTTTTCTTTTTTTTGTGGGGTCAGACCCCTTTTGCATGACTGTTTTTGTATGCGGAGAATACAATTCCCCCAACGCGTAGATGATCTCCACAGAACAGATATATAAAATAACAGAGATACTATGGATCGTGGATGCCTAAACGGGTGTCCCGCGGGAGGCCGGGGACTTCGATTGGCGTCGTGTCCCAGCCTTCCTCTGCCCGGAGGCGATCGGGTTGTTGGATGTCATCAGTGATAGCCGTTGCGGTCTGTTTGCCTCTGGGAAAAACATTGGAGGTAGAAGAATGAACACAAAAGAAGTGTTTACAGTCAGCCTTCTTGTGGCTTCTCTGGTAATGGTCGTATTAATCATGCCAGTGATGGCTAATGAAGGAGTGAACATAGATTGGCCCGTATTGTAGAAATATGAATCCCATAATGAAGCGATAATATCTGGAGAATTAAGTCCAGTTAAAGATACTAACACCCATTATGTTCCCATTGGAGCCATAATTATCCATTCAAACAATGGTATTACTCGGGTATTCTCACAGGATGGGAAAGAAATATTATTTGCCCATGATGAAAATGTAAAAAAGATAGCGACACCGGGTGGTTTTGTCCCTGCTACATATGTTCATCAAGTACCATCTGGATCTAAAGTTCTAAGGGATGGAAATGCTACAGCAGTGTCCAGTTTTAGGGCAATAAATTAGATACCAGAATATATATTTTAAACTAAAAATCTGATCTGATGGTGTATAAATGAAAGACCTGTGGTATCTCATTCTGATCTTTAGTATCCTGACGTTCGCCGCCGGGTGTACGATAGCGCCGGTGGATGTTCCTCCGCCGCCAACGACTCCGCTCCCGGAGGAAACGCCGGTCACCACCCGCCCCGTGGCATCCTCCGACCTTCCCGACTTCGACTATGCAAATGTCCCGGTCATCTCACCTGATGAGACCGACTGGATGACGACGAATGCTTCATACATCGCTAGGCTCGCACTCAGGGACGAGGCGGCGCGGGCGATGTACCTCGGCGGCGGCACCGTTGAGGGAGTGCTCCTCTCCTGCCACCCGACGCCCTTCCCCTCGACCGGGGACGGGTGCGCCCCGGCGCTCAGGATCGCAAACGAGACGGTTGTCGTCGATTTCCTGGTCGATGAAACTGAAGGGCGGGTGATCACGACCGTGACCGAAATCCGGGAGGGTTTGTAAAAGAAACCGGGAGATTCAGGATGAAGTATCGAAGATGGTTCCGGTAGAGGTCTCCTGAATCCCATGACGGGCGGTGCAGACCCCCTGTCTTCCTCCTGCTCTCCTCCTATAGGACAGCGCTACACCACATTCCTCCATAGATAAAACCATGAGATGATTCTCGAAAATCCCCTCCCTCACCCATCCCCTATCTATACCCGCAAACACACACTTCTCCTATCATGATCCGCGAACACTTCCAGTACAGGCAGACGATCACGACGATCCTGGCCGACGAGCAGTCCTTCATCGACGCGGCAAAAGGTGCGATGCTCGAGGCCCGCGCCGAACTGGAGGCGTTCATCGCCGAAGACCCCTTCTTCGGGATCACCTTCGACCCCTACGACCCGCCGGCGGAGAGCCTGACCGTGCGGCGGATGGGCGCGGCGTCCGTCTCCGCAGGCGTCGGCCCCATGGCGGCGGTCGCCGGCACCATCGCCTGGGCAGGGGCCGAGGCGATGCAGGAGGCCGGCGCCTCCTTCGGCGTCGTCGACAACGGCGGGGACATCGCCCTCTTCTCCGACCGCGACGTGCGGGTCGGCATCCACGCCGGCGAGTCGCCCCTCTCCGACAGACTGGCCTTCCTCGTCCCGCCGCACCCCGCCATCCTCGGCATCTGCACATCCTCGGCGACAGTCGGGCCGTCGATCTCCTTCGGCATCGCCGACGCCGTCTGCGTCGTTGCGGAGGACGTCGCCCTCGCCGACGCCTGGGCGACCTCTCTCTGCAACGACCTCAGCCCCGGCGACGACACCCCCTTCACCGCCCTCGCAGGCACCGGGGTGCAGGGCGCCCTCGCCATCCTCGGCGACGCCGTCGGCACCTGGGGGACGCTCCCCGAGATCGTCGAGGCGCGGGTCGATACAGACCTCATCACGCGGGGGGAGGACGTCTGAGGGGTGGGATGTCGGGGGGGTTGATCAAAATAGAACATACTCTGTTCGGACATCGAATATCTTTTCAAACTCCCTATCGCTCGATCCCCACTCTGGATTGGACCGTGGAATAGAGAGTGTTCATCCAAAAGGGAGATAACCTTCCCGTCCCTATCCTGAGCGGGGGTCCGGGGGCGTAGTCCCCCGGTGCAGAGCACGATAACCTGCCTTCCCCATAGAGTTCGCCGGGGGACCGCCTCGAAAACCTTCGGTTTTCTCGTTGCCCCCGGTTCCCCGATCCAGGATAGGGCCGGGGAAGAGAGAGCAGAAGTCACGGCAGAGTATGCAAACCCTGCCTCTATCACAATGGCGGGGAGCGGGGGGCGGCAGTCCCCCGGCGGAGGACGTCGACCCACCGCCTTTCCCATAATGCCCACCGGGAATAGGATCTGACAAGACAGAACAGGAAATCCTGAAGAGGGGATTGCTATCCTCTCTTATCCGGACATGAGAAGATAGACCTGCCAGAACTGAAATCCCCGGGTCCAAAAACTAGCTCAGGCCAGTTCGTCGAGGACGAAGTCCTCGGCCTTCTTCCGCGCCCCCTCCCCTCTGAACCTCCCGTACTCCGTCTCCCCGTCGGTGACGACGATCGCCGGCCCGGACGCATCGACCTCGAAGACCAGTTCAAAGATATCGACCTCGTCGAGGAGCACGCCGCGGAGCGTCTCCGAGGCCGGGGCAAGCACGAGGCGCTCGGCCGGGAGGTCGCCCGGATATTCCCGGAAATAGTAGTAGTAGACCTGAAGGGCATTGAGCAGGTCTGAGGTGAGGAGTTCGCGCCTGATATCGTCGGCGATCCCATCAAGGATCCCGGCAAGGCGTGCGTCGTCCTCCTCCGCCTCGTCAAAGATCTGGTCGGCCACTGCCGCAAGCTGCTCGTAATCGGTCATCATGATACCTCTCCCCCGGAGATAAAAAAGTATATTGTGAGATCCAGCACAAAATACGGTGTGAAATCCGAAGAATTCGACTGGATGGTCTATCACGCGATCGCCTGGAACAGGGCGACGACGGTCCCCGCCCTCGTGAAATACACCGGCGGGGATGCGGCGGCAGTCGAAGCCTCGGTGCAGCGCCTCGTCTCGTACCTGCTCATAGAGCGGCACGATGAAGAATACCGCGCCCTCTCGATCGAGGAGTCCATTCTCAAATGCCACCTGCGTGCAGGCCCCGGCATCCCCCTCGAAATCGAGGACGGCGTCATAAAGATACCCGATTTTGCACGTAAAGGAGATAATAACTCATGAGGAAAGTGTGTATCCTCAGACTCGGTCACCGGCCTGAACGCGACCTGCGGGTGACCACCCATGTCGGCCTCACGGCCCGCGCCCTCGGCGCGGACGGAATGTACCTTGCGGCCGAAGACCACGGGATCGTCGACTCTATCGAGGACGTGGTCGAGCGCTGGGGCGGAGAATTTTTCGTTGAAAACAACGTGAAATGGCGGCAATGCATCAAGCAGTGGAAGGAGAAGGGAGGCATCGTCGCCCATCTCACAATGTACGGCCTTGAGGTCGGGGAGGTCGTCGACGAGGTGCGGGAGCGCCCCGAAGACCTGCTCATCATCGTCGGCGCGGAGAAAGTGCCGGGCGACGTTTACGGCATGGTCGATTACAACGTATCCGTGACCAACCAGCCCCACTCCGAGATATCGAGCCTTGCCATCTTCCTCGACCGCCTCTTCCAGGGCCAGGAGATGGACCACAAGTTCGAGGGCGCGAAGATCCGCGTCGAGCCCTGCAAGGTAGGAAAACGGGTGGTCGAGCTTTGAGACGTGTCCTTGTCGCGGGATTCGCGACCAGGCACGTGGTCCAGTCGGCGCGGCGGGCAGGTTTCGAGGTCTATGCCGTCGACCACTTCTGCGACCAGGACCTCTGCTGGAATGCCAGTAAGCACCTCAGGTTCGACGAACTCGAGGACCTTCCCGATACGATCGCCACGATCGCCGACGGTCACACCATCGACTACTTTGTCGCCACCTCAGGGGCCGAGGACCTCGCCGTCCCCCTCCCCCATGCAGGGACGCCTGCCGACGTCTCGGCGCGTTTCCTGGACAAACTCGAGATCCAGATGTTCTTCGAGGACGCTCGCATCCCGACGCCGCACCTCTCAGACGGTCGCTTCCCGGCCATGGTCAAGCCGCGGCACGGTGCCGGAGGCTGGCGGAACCGGGTCGTCGGGTCTCCTGAAGACCTCAGGGCATGGAAAAAAGAATGGCCCGATGTCCCGGCGATCACCCAGGAACTCGTCTCCGGCATACCCGCGAGCGTCTCCTGCATCGCCGACGGGACGCGGGCCGTCGCCATCGCCGTCAACGAGCAGATTCTCCGCGGCGGAGAGGGCGACCGTGCGTACGGCTTTTCCGGCTCGATCACGCCGTTCGATCACCCCCTTGCCGCGAAGATGGCAGCGATTGCAGAGGAGGCCGTAGGCAGGAGCGGGTGCGTCGGGTCGGTCGGCGTCGATTTTGTCGTCGACGACAATGATACGTGGGCGATCGAGATCAACCCCCGCTTCCAGGGCACCCTCGACACCGTCGAGATCGCCACCGGCCAGAGCATCTTCAAGAAACACATCGACGCCTGTCAGGGCACCCTTCCTCCGCATGGCCTGAAGTCCGGGACGGTTGCGGCGCGGGCAATCCTCTTTGCCGACCGCGACCTCACCCTCACACGGGACCTTGGCGACTGTGCCGACTGTTGCGCCGACATCCCCTGGCCAGGGACCGAGATCGAGGAGGGAGGCGCGGTGGTGAGCATCTACGGATGGGGTCCTGACCGCACCGCCGCCCTTGACATGCTGGATAGAAATATAACACGCGTCCGTCAATATATTCCCTGATGGTTGGCATAGACGAGATGCTGGCAGATCCGGCAATCAGGGCATATCTCCTCCGCCATATCGGGAACGAGGGCCTCGATCTCCTCGAGAGGTTCCCGCCCGCAGGCGAATACTCAGACGAGGAACTTGCCGAGAAGACCGGCATCAATCTCAATACGGTACGGCACACCCTCTATACGCTCTACGAGAGGCGTCTTGCCGAGTACAGGCGGATCAAGGACCCGGAGTCGGGCTGGCTCACGTATCTGTGGACACTCAGGACCGACATGGTCTATCCGGTGATCAGGGAGGAACTTGAACGTGTCCTGGAGATCCTGACAAAAAGATCGAAGTACGAGGAGGAAAACGACTTTTTCATCTGCGAGGAGTGCGGGATCTTCACCTTCAACGATGTCTCCGACTCAAACTTTACCTGTCCCAACTGCAGTGCCCCGGTGAAGCATTTCGACAATGAGATGCTCCTTGGCGCCCTGAAACGGCGGGTCGCGGCGATCCATGCAACTCTTGGAACAACTGGAAGCGCATCTGAGTGATGCCGGGTGCGATCCCGGCGTCATCGCCCATTGCCGCACCGTTAACGCTGTCGCTGCAGGATATGCCCGGTCTCCCGTCATCGACAGGAAACTGCTGACAGCCGGGGCCATGCTCCACGATCTCGGGCGTTCAGAGACCCACTCTCTCCATCATGCCGAGGTCGGTGCCGACCTCGCCCGGCAGACAGGGTGTCCCGATGAGGTCGTCAGGATCGTCCAGAGGCATATCGGCGCGGGACTGACCGTCGAGGAATGCTCTCTCCTCGGGCTCATTCCCCGTGACTCGGTGCCGCAAAGACTGGAGGAACGGATTGTCGCCCATGCCGACAACCTTGTCAAAGGGACGCGGGTGATCACGCCTGAGGAGCGGATGGACCGATCTGTTACCCTCGGCCGAAAATTTATGGTGCGGGCCTTCAGGCTCGGCCTCGATCTCGAACCCCTCCGTCACCTCAGATGATCAACTGTTGAACATGAGGGAGGGCCCGCAGTTTTTCGATCACGCCGACAGGCAGGGGTTCGTCGAGGACGACGACAAGTTTCGGGGACTCGGAGAAGTACGGGTCGTTCACGAAGATCTGCCTGATTGTCAGGTCGTGCGCGGCAAGGACGCCGACCACCGCACCGACAATCCCCTTCTCATGGGCGTCTCTCGGGAGGATGGTGATGACGGTGAGTTTCAGGAACCCGGCCACCCGGGAGAGGTCGGGAGTTGCTCTCATCAGTGAAAATATCTCTGCTGCCGGCCCCATCGTCAGGATACGGCGGGCCGTGGCATCGACGACCCGGCGGTCGATCCCGATCTCCCGTGCGATATGCGTGGCCGGTATCTCGATACCATTGCAGGTGATGCGCCCCTCAGAGGAGACGCCAAAGCCGTTCTCGAGGAGAAACCTGACGACCCGGGCCTGGGCCGGGGAATCGGCAAATTCCTGCATGATTTTTGCCCACATAACCAGCATTATCATCGGCGCTGCGGGATAATGATTCTTGGGGTCGGCACCATTGCGCTCACCGGGCCGGATACCCCGCCATTCCGCGATTTTCCGGGGAGGTACTCTGTAGGAGAGGTTTGCGTGCCCGGGTTGAGCGATAGATTAAAAAATGTGAAGATCCTTCTCTATAGGGTAACAGGCGAGGGTTGCCAAGCCAGGTCAAAGGCGCAAGGTTGAGGGCCTTGTCACGTAGGTGTTCGAGGGTTCGAATCCCTTCCCTCGCATTTTCTTTTATGATATCTGTTCTCTCTGCTTTTGTTGCAAGAACTCTTCTGTCAGATCTGTCTTTGAACGGACAGTGTTCCAGCAGGGTCAGGCGTTTTCCCTGGCGCACCGTGCATGAACTCCCTCCCGCCTCAACAGGTATAAGACACAGCCGGACCAACATGAACAGTCATATCTGGTCATATGTCTTTCTCTGAGCGCCTTCCTGTCATCTATGCCCTGGCTGCCGCCGCACTCTTCGGGATCACGGCACCCTTCTCCAAACTTCTTCTCGGCGGTGTCGGGCCGGTCACCATGGCGTCACTCCTCTTTCTCGGGAGCGGAACCGGCCTTCTGATCTATCTCATGGCAGGATCCCTTTCAGGCAACGGAAGAGACGGTGTCGAGGCGTCGCTCAGCCGTTCAGACCTCCCCTGGCTTGTCGGCGTGGTCGTTTCGGGCGGCGTCCTTGCGCCTATTGTGCTGATGGTGAGCCTCGCCCACACGCCGGCGGCCACCGCCGCTCTCCTCCTCAACTTCGAGGCCGTGGCCACGGCCATCATTGCGGTCATGTGGTACCGGGAACCGATCGGCCGCCGGATGGGGGCTGCGCTCTGCCTGATCACCTTCTCCTGTATCATCCTCTCATGGAACCCCGATCAGGCCTTCGGCTTCTCTATTGCCGCCCTCGGCATCCTCCTCACCTGCACCTTCTGGGGTCTTGACAACAACTTCAGTAAGATGATCTCGGCGAAAGACCCCATACCCATTGTGATGATCAAGGGCCTCGGCGCCGGTACGGTCACCTTCTTCATTGCCCGGGCCCTCGGCGAGGCCATCCCGTCACCTGAGACCTGCTGCGCCGCCATGATCATCGGTTTCCTCGGGTACGGCGGCCTGATGAGTGTCTTCTTCTTGATGGCACTGAGGGGGATAGGTTCAGCCAGGACAGGTGCGCTCGTCTCGACCTCGCCCTTCTTCGGTGTCCTGGTCTCTTTCTTTCTCTTCACGGACGACCCGGGCGTCCTCTTCTACCCGTCTCTCCTGACCATGGGCCTCGGCGCCTATCTCCTCATCACAGAGCGGCATTCTCACTCCCACCACCACGAGGCGATGGTGCACGAACACCGTCACAGGCACGACGACCTCCACCACGACCACGAGCACCCGGCAGGCACGCCTGCCATCGACCGGCACGGGTACCACTCCCATCCCCATGCCCACCACGACCTCTGGCATGACCACCCGCACAGCCCTGACACCCATCACCAGCACCGCCATGACGGCGCCGGCAGCGCAAAGTACTGATGTGCCCCTGAGTTTCCCGGCAGTGCGCGTGCAGGCGCTGCCGGACAAAACAGGGAGGTCTTCGGGGCGCCGTCTCGGTCTGGTCCGACCGCCCCGAAAAAGACGATATTTTGGCTTTGAGGTCATCCCAAAACTGATCCGAACCTTCATTCACGCCGATGAAAGGACTCACATTCGGTTCTGAAAAATCCAGTTCTGGTGTCTTGTCCGGGGGGTTTCACCCCCCGCCCTCGAAGACTTCGTCTTCTCATGCTCGCTAACGCTCGCACCCCCCTCATTGCGAGAGGGGGTGGAGGGCAATCTCCTTCATCAGGATCTCTGGTCTCTCTTCCCTGACCCTATCCTGTTTCGGGGGTCCGGGGGCGTCAGTCCCCCGGCAGAGATCTGGGGGAAGGCGGTGGTTTCGCACGATTCTTCATGAAATTCAGGAAGATATCGACCCGTTCATGATCTTTTCTCCCGAGTTCCCATGCACGGATGAAGGGAGTGAACGAGAGTTTTGGGATATGCTCTTTGTTGAAACCCTCATACCATGTTTGATGTCTCCCCTGTGATCCCGGGGAGGGAGCACAGATCCCTCGCCTTTCCTCTCCTTTCTGCCGGGGGTTTCACCCCCGGACCCCCTATTGCGATGGGCTCGGGAAGAGTGAACAGGACATTCAGAGGGGGAGAGCACCATATCCCCGCCAATCCTTGCGCGGGGGTTCGGGGGCAAAAGTCCCCCGGCACGGGCACACCAGAAAAGGTTTTCAACAGAGCCGATATTTTAGATTATTCAGAGGTCACGGATTTCAAGGTCGGCCTTCGCGACGGTCCCGAGTTTCATCGCGACGGTACGGTACAGATTGATATTCCGCACGCACTCCTTGAACTCACCATTGTACCACTCAGAAATCGAATCCTGGTACATGAGCATCTTCGTCTTCATCTCCTTCCTTCAGTTGGAAGGTTCCCCATATATGTCTTCCTTTATAATTTTCTGGACTTCCTCATGATTTATGATGAAAGATCCGGAAATATTTCCATTGCGGAGGTCTAATCTGTATTGTTCGTTCCCGACATTCGCCTTTCCTCCGACAGGCGCGGGGACGCACCGTCCCGGCAGAGACGCAGGGTTCTGGACCGGGATGAGGCCCCTGAGGCCCTGTCCGTACCCCCGGCGTCCTCTTTATATATCTGAATGGCAATACGCCGTCCATCACCACAATATGCGGAGGGGGTATGAAGCGTGTGGGCATCAGGATGGGGGTACTCTCACAGATCATCGATGACCTGAACAGGAACGAGGAACTCAGAGAGATCTTCGGGAACCCGGCCTCTCAGAGTCTTGTGGTCATCGCGGAGTACTCGGACGGAGAACTCGATCTCAGGATCGAGGAGATGAGAGACAGACCTCTTACCGAGGCAGAAAATAGACGGTTTGTGGAGATCCTCAACAGGACAGTCACCACAAACCTCAGCAAGGATCAGTACTCCAGGGCCTCGAACTGGGTCTTACCGACCTTGCCGTAATACTTTGATATCTTCGGGTCCAGTCCGCAGACCGGGCAGGCATAGTCATCAGGCAGATCTTCGAACTCCGTCCCTGCCGGAATGCCGCGGTGCGGTTCACCCCGCTTCTGGTCGTACACATACCCGCAGATCTTGCAGACATATCTCGTAGGGTTCCAGGGTTCGAAGCCCCAGGTGCCTATCGGCCCCTTTCCCGTCGCCCCGCAGACCGGACAGATATAATCCTCGGGCAGGTCTTCGAACTCCGTCCCCGCCGGTATGCCCCGGTGCGGTTCGCCCCTGAGCGGAGAATACACGTAGCCGCAGTACCTGCAGATATACCGGTTCACCTTTGCCATCATGGTCCCCCGGACTCCCATGCGTCCGGCCCGATATATATTCTTGCCCTCGACTGTCAGCGGCTGCTCTTGAGAATGGGATGCCTCTTCATGATCTCCTGTTAGGGCACATCTTGAATGTCCCACAATCTGTCAGGTCTTCGAGGTGCGAGCCTGAGATGGGCGGGGGCTTTCGATAGAATCCCCCGGTACACTCAAAAGGAAGGCAGCAGGTGTGGTCTGCTGTGGGGGAAGGTACTTACTCCTCGTATTTCCCCTTCAGACCTTCCCAGCCCGTGTAGCCGCAGTAGATGCAACCGACACCGTCACACCGGCTGCAGCGTTTTGCAGGCCGCCGCACAAGTACCCTGCCGGTGCGACCGCAGTTGGTGCAGCCGATACCGTCGCAGTGGTTGCAGACGACCTCTTCATAGATATCTTCAGCCATATCACACAATTTTTCGCTGCGAAGAGGATTAATCCTTCGAAAGGGGTGATCCACAAGGATTTATCCTATCACATGCCACGCAGGGCATGCACGAGTACGGCCGCCAGATGGTCCACCTCGTCTTTGGTCTGGGCATCGCATCCATCCTTCTTGTCCCTGTGCCCGGCCTTGCCGTGCTCATCTATGCGTCAGGCCTTCTTGGCGGCCTCATGCTCGTCGAGGCCGTGCTTCGCGGCTGGTACGTGCCCGGCATCGCGGAGATCATCGGCGCCCTCGAAAGAGAGGACGTCTTCCCCGGGAAAGGCACGGTCTATTTCGTTGCAAGCGCCCTCTTCTGTTCGGTGGCCTTCGCACCGCAGGTCGCCTTCATTGCCGTCCTCTCCCTCACGGTCCTCGACTCGGTCGCGACAATCGCCGGCCTCAGCTTCGGGAGGCACAAGATCATCAACGGGAAGACACTTGAAGGGTCGGGGGCAGGCTTTTTTGCACTGTTCATTGTCCTCCTGCCGATGCTGCACCCCTCTGCTGCCCTCCTTGTCGCCGGCGTCGCAGCCCTCGCCGAACTCCTCTCCCCCATCGACGACAACCTTGTCATACCGGTAGCGGTCGGCACCGCCCTGACCCTCGCCCTGCTTTCATGACCCGGCAGGCGGCATGCCGATTTTCCCTACCCTGTAACCCCTTTCGGGCACCGTCATCTCGAACCTCGCACCTGCACCATTCTCACCGGTTTCGGAGATGCTGATCCCGGTGATGTCAAGGATCTCCTTTGCAAGGAAGAGGCCGTACCCGGTGTTCCTCCCGTATCCCGCCAGAAAGATCTTGCTCCAGGAGTCAGGGTCGATCCCGCCGCCGTTGTCCTCGACCGTGAGGACACCGCCGTCGCCATTCGCCCGGAACGACACCCTGATCTCGGTCACCCTTTCGCCGTGTCTGAGGGCATTGTCGAAGAGGTTGAAGAGCACCTTTTCAAACATGGGATCGGCATAGACCTCGATATCGCCGGTGTCGGAAAGAATGGATACCTTCCTGGCACCTGAAGAGAGGTCGGCAGCTGCTTTCCTGACCGCGTTACCCACATGTTGCCATGCCGGGGCATTCACTCCCATGTCTTCATAGTCCCGCGTAAAGACGACCTGGCGTTGGATCCCATCGATCAACCCGCTGCATATGCCAAGATATTTCCTGACAACAGGATCGCCTTCACCGGCAGCACGATTGATGAGGGTCATGTACCCCTGCAGTGCCGTCGTCTGGTTGAGGAGGTCGTGGCGGGTGATGCTGTTCAGGAGGTTGAGCTTTTTGTTTGCATTCTTCAGGGCCTCCTGGTACCCGCGGATCTCGGAGATGTCCTGACAGATCCCGCTCAGACGTGTAGGGTGGCCGTCTTCGTCTCTCTCCATCACGATCCCCCAGGCCTGAAGCAGAACGGTACGGCCATTTTCGCCTGTGAGATGTACCTCCTGTACAAAGATAGGAGATAACCCTTTCAGAGTGGCAATAACAGCCTCTTTCACGGGGACACGGTCTGCCTCAGAGACCAGCAGACCGATCGCCTGTCCATCTGCCTCCAGACAATCCTGCGGATAGCCGAGCATGACAGCAAGGTGCCGGTTAAATGTCACTTTCCTTGTCCGCGCGTCCCACTCCCACGTGCCCAGTCTCACACCCTCAACGACATGTTCAAGCCACTGCCTGCTCTTGTTGAGGGCGTGCTCCGCCTCCTTCTGTCTGGTGATGTCCCGTGAAATGGCGGAAAATCCTGCAATCGTGCCATTGTCACCCATTATCGGGGAGATCGTGATAGAGAGCAGGATCCTGGCGCCATCCTTTCGCAACCTGACGGCTTCGAAGGAGTCCATACGGCCCGACCGGGTGATCTGCCTGATGACGTCCATGAATTCTTCGTTTTGGTCAGGGGGGGCAAAAAGAGAGACATGACTGCCAAGCGCTTCGGAGGCAGGGTACCCGTAGATCCTTTCGGCCCCCTGATTCCAGTTGGTGACGACCCCCTCCACCGTCATCCCGTAGATCGCATCGTCAGAGGACTCAATGATGGCTGCAAGGTGACGACGGACCTTCTCAGTCTCCTTCTCTGCCGTGACGTCACGGAAGACCAGCACCGCACCGATTATAACGCCGTTTTTATCCCTGACGGGGGCGGCACTGTCGGCAATCGCCCTCCGTGTGCCGTCACGCGCCAGGAGCACCGTGTGGTTTGCAAGGTCTGTGACGAACCCCTCCTCAATCACGCGTTTAACCGGATTTTTCACCGGCATTAAGGTCTTTTCATTGACGATATGAAAAACATCTGTGAGGGACATGCCGATAGCCTCCTCCTCCTTCCATCCGGTCAGGGACTCGGCCACGGTGTTGATGAGGGTCACTCTCCCGTCCTCCCCGGTGACGATGACGCCATCTCCAATGGAGTGCAACGTGACATTTAACCGTTCTTCACTCTCCCTGAGGGCGTTCTCGACCTGCACCTGCCGGGTGATATCCCGCGTGACACTCTGCGCCCCTATTACCTTCCCGTCCCGTATGACCGGGCCGCCGTTGATTTCAACATAGATACAGGTTCCATCTTTTCTCTTCACTCTGACCCTGAGCCCCTCGAAACTCTCTCCATTCAAAAGTGTTTTCTCGAAGCAGGCATCGATTATTTCCCGATCCTTTTCGACAACGAACTCACGGAACGAATGGCCGACCATGCCGCCGCTCCTGTATCCGGTGATCCTGGTCATCGAAGGGGAGGCATAGAAAATGATCCCGCTCATATCCCCGAGGGTCACGCCGTCGGCAATACCCTCTGTGATCAGGCGGTAGCGTTCTTCGGCCTCCTGCAACGCGATTTCAGCCTGTTTTTTCCCGGAGATATCGATTGCAATCCCCTGTACTCCCACAAAATGGCCGGAATCGTCCCTGATGGAGGTAAGATTCAGGAGGACGGAAATTGTCTTTTCCCCTCCGGACGCTGTCAAGACTCGTAACTCAAGATCTCTTGCCCGACCGCCTGTGCGTATCAGACGGTTACCTATACCCTGTGCATCTTTCCGGTCGTCAGGATGGACATGGAAATACCATGGTTTCCCATAGGCCTCGCCCTCTGGCAGACCAAGGATTTCCAGGCCCCTGCGATTGATATAGACAAGGTTTCCCTCAATGTCCAATTTAAAGAGTGCCTCCGGGAGGTTATCGACAAGTTCCCGATACTTTTTCTCAGATTTCCGGAGTTCGTACTCTACTCTTCTCCTTTGCACGGCCTGCCGGATCTTGTGGGACAGTTCTGCGAACTGTGCCACAGGGTCGCCACCTTTCTGGAGATAAAAGTCGGCCCCACTATTCAGTGCCTCTATGACGACTTTTTCCCGTCCCTTTCCGGTGAAAAGAATAAAAGGAAGGTCCGGATGGCGGAGGCGGATCTCCTTGAGAAAAGTGATCCCGTCCATATCTGGCATATCATAGTCTGAGACGACGGCCTCGTATCTGCCACTCCGGAGTTTCTCCCGTGCTTCCGCGACGGTTGTGGCCGTGTCGACGGACAGGTCCCCGCATTCTTCCAGAAATACCGTGCCGATATCGAGGAGGGCGGGTTCGTCGTCCACAAGCAGAAGGCTTATCATGGATATCTCCCGGAAAAATGAGGTAATGGATTGTCATTCACTTTTTCGACGGCACACAATACATATTGTTCTCTGTATATGATTCATTCTATTTTGTCCAGGGCCCTGCCCGGGATTGTCCTTTCCGAAAAGAGGACACTGTTACCAGGGTTTAAGATACTCTGGAATCATATCATCCGGAAAGATTTCCGGAGGAAAGAAGAAAGGATGAATGTACAGCCATATGCCCGGAAATGGGGAGAGGTCCTCTCCACCCATTCGTCGTCACGACGCTTCCGGGAGATCGACCTCCTGCGGGGGATTGCCATCGTCATGATGGTCGCCTATCATCTCCTCTTCGACCTCTGGTTCTTCGGAACCGCTGCCGTCGATGTGCTGGACGGGTTCTGGCGGTACTTCGCCCTTGCCACCGCCACCCTCTTCATCGCCCTCGCCGGCCTCTCCCTCCCGATCAGTTATGAGAGGAGACGGCAGAAGATGACCGGGCTTTCACTCTGTTTTGAGTATGGGCGGAGAGGAGGCAAGGTATTTCTCTTCGGCATGCTCGCCACCCTCGCCACCTGGATCTTCCTCGGCGAGGGTTTCATCGTCTTCGGCATCCTCCACCTCATCGGCTTCGCCATCATCACCGCCCCCTTCTTCCTGCGCTTCGGGCGGTGGAACCTCTTCGTCGGCGCCGCGATCATCCTTGCCGCCGTGCCCATCGGCAATCTCGCCGGCCCGTCCTGGCTCATCCCCCTCGGCATCCCCCCTGCCGGATTTTATAGCGTCGACTATGTCCCCATCGTCCCCTGGCTCGGCGTGGCCCTCATCGGCATGGCGATCGGTTTTCTCCTCTATCCGGGAGGGAGACGCAGGTTCGGCGTCCCTGCGATGGAGGGGAGGGGCGCGGACGCCCTCTGCATGATGGGCAGGAACTCACTCGCGATCTACCTCCTTCACCAACCGGTGATCGTGGCCGTCCTCCTCGCCGCAAGGGTTGTGACCGGATGAAAAGAGTTCAGGCCTTCAGCACAACAACTGTCACGTCGTCATCCGATGTGGCGGCCCCGCCTTCCACCAGTGCCCGTGCAAATGTCTCGCTTTCGAGGATCTCTTCTTTTGCCAGGATTTCACGGACCACGTCATCTCTCAGGCCGTCGCTGCAGAGGATAAGGGCAGTGTCTGCCGGGATCGTCGCGTCGTACAGGTCCACACAGAGGGTGAGGCCAAGGGCATGGGTGATGACATGCTTCAGGGGATGGTCCCTGGCGGCAGTCGGGTCGAGGAATCCCATCCTGACCAGCGTGCTGACAAGAGAATGCTCCCATGTCTTGAAGAGGATCTCTTTACCTGCAACAAAAGCCCTGCTGTCCCCGCAGTTTGCGATCCAGACCTGATCTTCCCTGACAATGGCGGCAACAAGAGTGGTCCCCATCCTTGCCTGCCCCACGGCCGCGGCCCTGATCTGCCGGTCTGCCCCGGAGAACGCATATTCCAGGAGGCCCCTCACCGCAGAACCGTCCATCCCTGTGCGGTACATGCTGGTGAAGAACGATGTGACGGTTTCAATGGCGATCTGTGCTGCCCGGTCTCCGTCGGCCTCTCCGCCGACACCGTCCGCGACAGCGAGCAGGCAGGCATCAGCGGTCTCGATCACAGCATAGGCATCTTCGTTCCTGCTCAGGTGGCCGGCGCGGCTCATCCCTGCGACGTCATAGTGCACCATCGCCATCAGGACAGGCGGGTAGTTCCCGTGATAGGGGTCGTATGATACCCCAGTTCCGATGCCAGCGACGTGAGGATCGCGTCGTCCTCTGGTGCGTCTTCATCAGAGGCCCCGGGTATCCTAGATCTCAGGTACGCCATGTGAAGAGTGCGTACACTTTCGAAAAACGCATCTCTCGATTTTTTCAGTTCATTTTTCATTTTTTCCATTCTGTGTCCCCCTTTTTTTCGGGCAGCGTGACTGGTTTATAACTCTGTGGTCGCCGCTGTCTTCCGGGCTATGGTACCAGCGTTTCTGGTCACAGGGCGGTGCGTACCGGGACAATGGCCAGAGGCAGAGCACTGTTGTGGTCCCGGGTGGGGTGCTGGTTTCTGTGCGGTTGATCTCGTGTGGTGGTACGGGTACCTCCCGGGGTACCCTGATCAAAAATAGACCTATGACTATATATATTCCCAAAATATGCCGGTTTCGTGCACGATATCGCCGGGGACCATCGTTGAACCGGTCGGTTATACCGGATCATCTGATCCGTTCGGTCCGCCCGGCAGGGCGTCGAGGTCGGAAAGAAGATCCTCGATGGACTGATACCGATTTTCCTGTGTTTTTTCAAGACATTTCAGGACAATGGCGTCAAAGGCCCCGAGATTCTCCATGATCCGGGATGGGGGAAGCGGCGCGTCGGTGAGGATGGCGACGCTCATCTCGCCCATGCCGTCTCCGCTGAAAGGCACCCTTCCTGTCAGCAGTTCGTAGAACACCACTCCCATCTGGAAGATATCGGTCCGCGCGTCCGCCCGTCCATAGGTGCTCGGCGAGATCTGTTCGGGAGTGGCATAATCAAGGGAAAATGCGATGAACTGAGTCTCTTTTCTGTCGGCCACCTCCTTGCCGAGCCCCCAGTCCGTGATCTTCGGCGTTCCGTCAGGTGCGATCAGGATATTTCCCGGCTTGATGTCCCGGTGGATCAAGCCGGCAGCGTGGGCGTACGCAAGTCCTTCGGCAACACCCCTGACGATGGAGACGGCCTCTCCGACAGGAACGGGAACCTTCCTCTCTGCCAGAGAGGGGCCGACGAACTCCATCTCCACGAAGGGAACGGGCAGGATGTTGTAGGTGTAGACCTCGACAATATTTTTGTGGCGGAGTTGCTTCCAGATCTGCATCTCCTTCATGAAACAGTGGCCTGTCGCCTCGTCGTAGCGCGTCGGCACTTTGACGGCAACCATCTTCCCATCCGACCGTCTCTGTGCCCTGAAGACGAGAGCCATCCCTCCTCGGCCGACGAGTTCGGCATCTCCATACCGTTCTTCCAGTTCCGAGGGGAAGCCGTTTCCAATCCGTACGGAAGGGGGTGCCTCGCCGCTCATCAGGGTCTGAGACGAGGAAGATTTTTCGGTGGTCCCGGGATGCTTCGTGAGACACCGCCAGTGCAGGATAGGGAGGATCACCGAGATGATAAGAAAGATCGGATAGATCACCCCTTCGATAGGTGGCCGAGGCGCGGAACCGGCCATCAACCAGAACATCGCCATCAGGGCAATAGCCGGGAGAGGATGAGCAAACTGCAGGAGAACAAGAGGACTCCGATGAAAAGTGGCATAAGAAAGGAAAAATGACGAGAGGAAGAGATAGACCATAGAGAATGCCGCCACTCCCCCGACCCAGAACTGATCCCCGGTAATCATCAATGCACTGAAGAAGGACAGGACAGGAATGGACAGGAATCCTGCAACCATACCCAGGAGAAGATACGCAGTCGCGAGCGCCACGACCGCGACCTGTCGGCAGTCCAGAGAATACTGTACGGAGGGCCTTCTTCCAGCCCTTGAGAGAGTAACAAGCAGAAGGACGGAAAGTCCGAAGGTCAGCAGAAATATGATATAGGCACTTCCGGTCTCTATTAACGGCATAAAACGGGGCGGTCCGGCCGTCGTCGTCGCATTGAAATCTCTTTCCGGTTTTTGTTCAGGAATGACAGGGCTATCAGAGAGGTTCTCCGACCTGACGACGTGAGGACGCTCCGGCAAAATCACCGAAGCAAGAAAATCCTGAATGGTGTATTCACCATCAATCCGGGAAACGGACTCCGGTCCGGGATAATGAGTCAGATTCTCCGGAACGGATGCGCTCAGGTTCCCCGTACCACTGACAGGGAGGATGCAAAGGAGAATGAGCAGGATACAGACGATCTCCCTCCGGCAAATCTCCCGGGTCATGGTTCTTCAGCGCCTCGTGCAGAATTGTTTTCCTGCAGATAGTAATGATCGGTTCAATGTTTAAAAGCACATGGAAACAGGAACCGGGACAGAAAAAAGAATTATGTGCCTGTACTCTCTTTCGGGATCCTGAAGACGAGCCTCGCTCCCTTCGCCCCTTTTCCGAGTTCGATGATGCTGCCATCATGTAGATCTGCCCGTACGCGGAGGTCAAGGCGCATGGTATTCAGATATGTCCCCCCGGTGCTGCCGCAGTCTTCGACCTGCCACCTGCCACCTGACGAGATCAGGCGGCAGTGGGGGCGCGAGATCCGTGTCACCGCGCCGTACTCTTCGGGGAGGACGATGTCATGTTCGGGATCGTACGGTCCCGCGGCCGCAGGGTCGGCCCGTCCTACAGAAACAATATCGGTCGTAAGGGGAAAGGCCCTGCCGTCCTCGGGGCCGCCGAGAAGGACGACGACAGGAATGTCCGCACCGATCTTTCCCGAAACCTGCTCAAGCACCGCCTCGATCCGTTCAGAGAGAGTCTCATCGTCAAAGCGGACCTGGAGATTGGAAAAGAGCCCGAGGTTCTGGATGATCCCCTCGATGCCGCCGGGCATGACCGAGTATTTCCAGACCAGATGGATCCCTTTCGAGGTCGGAGCACTCATTCCTGCCTCTTTTCGGATCACGCCGACCATGAGAAGTTTGTCGAGGTGCTTTTTCGTATTCTCATAACTCGTCTCGATCTCCCGAGAGATCGTCCTGATATCCTTCGGCACTGTCTCGATAGCCGTCAGGATCCGCAGGCGCGTCGGATTCCCGAGGATATCGAGGTACTCCGAGAGTTCGTCGAGAAATGCCCGGTCCTTCTCCACAACAAGCGTATGCTGTCCTTTTTTCTCTCCCATGCTTCTATCCCCCTATGTGTCCCGGATCATTTCAGTCATTGCATCGGGGAAGGGAGATCGGTCCCCCTCCCTACTCAGCCGCCAGCGCCTGGATCGGATCGAGATTCGAGGCTTTCCATGCCGGATAGACCCCCGAGAGCACACAGACGATGATCCCGACTGCTATCCCGTAGGGGACATAGATGAGACTCTCGATGGTGAAGAAGTAATCCGTCGTCCCGACCATACTGTACACGATCATATACCCGATGATCACGCTCAGGACGCCGCCGATCCCTGCGCCCACCGCACCGAGGATGAACGCTTCGTACAGGAACATTTTCCGCACCACGTTTCTGCGGGTGCCGATGCTCCGCAGGATCCCGATCTCGCGGACCCTTTCGGTCACCGACATCATCATCACGTTGAAGATACTCACCGAGGCCACGACAAGGGAGATCGCGCCGATGCCCATCATCATGGAGATGATCGTCGAGATCGACGAGGTGATCGAGTCCATCATCCGCGAGGCGTCCGAGATCGTGACCTCGTCCTCTTTGCGGTTCAACTGGTCATCGATCGCCTCCTCGACCGCGTCGGCATCGTTGATATCGTCGAGTTTTACGATGACCTCGTCGTACTCCCCTTCGCCGCCGTAGAAGCCGGTGAACCAGCGATCCGAGACGACGATGGCGTTGTCGGTGGTGATGTCGAAGGTCATCCCCCGCTCTTCAAGAATGCCGGCGACACGGACTTTGCTCGTACCCTCATCGCTATCCTCGTCCCCGATCTCGATCCTGCTCCCGATCTTTATCCCGTAGCGCTCGGCCAGATTGGGACCTACAAGTGCGGTCGACGTGCTCTTCAGATAGGTGCCGTTGGTCACGGTGAGCAGGGTGGCGATGTCATTCTCGTTAAGACCGTAGACAGTTGCCCTGCCTTCCTGACCACCGACAGATATCGTGTCCGACTCCGAGTAGACAGGGATCACGGTATTGGGACTTGCGGCCTGTTGAATGTCCTTGAGTTGATCGGTAGAGATGTACTCGTCCTCGTCGCTGGATCCTCCGCCACCTCCGCCCGGTCCGCTGCCCGGTCCGTCGCCACCGCCCCCATGCCCTCCGCCCGGCGACACCTTGATCGTGTCGCTGTTCTCCGAAAGCGTTTCGGTAACCGAAAGGGTCATGTTCGCCCCCATGATGCCGAGGGCGGTGATGGCGATGACACCGATCACGATGCCGACGGCGGCGAGGAGGGAGCGGAGGAAGTGTCTCTGAACGTTTCGTACCGAGAGGTCGAAGACCACGCTCCTGCTCATGAGACGACCCTCCCGTCCCTGATGACGATCGTGCGGTTGGCATAGGTGGCCGTTTCGGGGTTGTGGGTGACCATGATGACCGTCCGCCCCTGCCTGTTCAGATCGGTGAGGATGTCCATGATCTGTTCGCTCGTCTTTGTGTCCAAGTTTCCGGTGGGTTCGTCGCAGAGGAGGATCTTCGGGTCGTTGACGAGTGCCCGTGCAATCGCTACCCTCTGCTGCTGCCCGCCCGAGATCTCGGTGGGCTTGTGCTCGATCATCGGTCCCTCCAACCCGACCATATTCAGCAGTTCGATCGGTCTCCCGGTCGTGTCCCTCTTCCCGTATTTCAGGATCAATGGATATTCCACGTTCTCGTAGAGGGTGAGGAGGGGGATGAGGTTGAACTTCTGGAAGATGTAGCCGATGGTGTCGCGCCGCATGTCGGTGAGTTCGTCGTCGTTCATCTCCCTGATGTTCCGACCCGCGATGAAGAGGTCGCCTGAGGTCGGAACGTCCAGGCTGCCGATCTGGTTGAGCAGAGTGGACTTTCCGGACCCGGACGGCCCCATGATCGCCACGAACTCTCCGTCCATGATGTCGAGGGAGATCCCCTTGAGCGCCACCACGTCTCCTGCGGGCAGAGGATACACCTTGACGACGTCCTTCAGGCTGATGACCGGAACGCTGCTCATTTTTCTCCTCTCACTCCTTCTTCACCCGGTTCTTCAGGGCGGTGCGGGCGCGTCCGAGGTATCCCTTCCGCCATGCGACGACCCCAACGATCAGAACGACAATCAGAATGCCGATCTGAGTCAGGGGAAGTGATCCTGAGCGGCCTCCACCTCCCATCCCGAACATACTCATGCCGCCCGGTCCGCCACCTCCTGGCGCTCCTCCTGAGGACGGGGATCCCGAAGATGCAGAGACGGACGAACTGTCGCCTGAAGCGGTGGCCATCCCTGTACTCATCTCGTAGGTATAGGTCGTCGTATAGTCATTTCCGTCCTCGTCCTTGTACTGTACTAGTATCGGGACCGATATGAGACCCTGCCCCGTGAAGGTCACCTCGAAACTTGAGAAGTCATCGGAGTCGAGGCTGCCGATCACATAGTTTGGATAGGGGTCTGTCGCTTTTGCCGGACTGCCGGCAGTGACGATCACCGACATCGCGTCTTCGAGGCCGGCATTGGTCACGTCGCCGGTCAGGTCATAGGTCCCGCCGCTCGCGCTCATTTTCAGGTTGTTGACCACCAGGATAGGGTCGGTCAGGGACGTGCCCACGTCGATAGGGACGGAGAGCACGGTGGTGTGGGTATTTATCCCGTTGCGATAGGTGACCGTAAGGACGAGGTCCGTGGAGTGGGAGGCTGCGATATCGAACGTGACCTCTGCCGAGCCGTCAGGCGAGATGTTTCCGATAAAGGAACTGGACTGGGTACTCTCGATACCGTCTCCCGACGGCGTGACAGTCACACTGCTGACCGCGTTCTCCCTGGAGTTTCCGATCAACAGTTTCACGGTTTCCTTCTTGTCTGCGGTGAAGACTTCGGGCTTGTTCAGCACTGAGATCTCCACCTCGTTGCTCTGCACCTGCACCGGGACCGGCGACCTGAGACTCCCGGCGTTTCTGAAGTCCAGGGTGAAGGTCGGGTAATAGAAACCGTCGGAACCGTCGGCCCGTATCGTGAAGGTGAAGGTCTTCGTCGTGCTGGCGCCGATGTCCCCGACGGTGTCGTAGGTCTGGCTGTTCAAGACTGCAATACCGGTCCCGGAAAGTGTGGCGCGTGATATGGCGACACTATCGTCGCCCGTGTTCTTCACGGTCACGGCGACTGTGGCAGTATCGCCCTTTATCAGAACAGCCGGGTTAATCTGCACATCGGTGACCGACACCTGCGCAGCGGCGGCATAATTCTCGTCTGTCGACGCGGCAACGGTGCCGATGAGCAGAGAGAATATGATCAGTGTTATCCATACGATTTTTCTCATGCGTGTCTCCTGAGGGGTACATACCCTTTCAGGAAACCATTTCGTCAGCAGGAGAGATATATTCCCAGAATATCCCGGGGGCCATTGTTGAACCCGACAGGACATTCCTTGAACCGGCCGGTTCAAGGAAAAATGGTTTACGATGAATCGGACATTATCTTCCATCCCCCATCATTGCGAGAGGGGGGGATGGCAATCTCCTTCATCAGGATCTCCGGTCTCTCTTCCCCGACCCTATCCTGTTTCGGGAGTCCGGGGGCGTCAGTCCCCCGGCAGAGAGGTCGGGGAAGGCGGTGGTTTCGCACGGTTCTTCAGGGAATTCGGGAAGATATCGACCCGATCATGATCTTTTCTCCCTATCCCTGCATGCAGAGATGGGGGGTGAACGAGAGTTTTGGGATGACCTCATGGTAAACCTTTGCGGGAAAGTACTTCCTGAAGCGATAGGGAGAAAAGTTCTCTTCAGACGTGCCTGGTCGGGGGGTTGCCGCCCCCCTGTCCCCCTGCCGTGAGGATAGGGAGGTGGAGGGAAGACCCCTCTTCAAAATGCACGTTTGCCACTTCGAGGTCCAATCCTCGCGCGGGGGTCAGGGGGCAAAAGTCCCCCGGCACGGGCACACCAAAACAGGAATTCAACAGAGCCGAGATATGCTCATAATGATGGGGAAGGGAGTGGATCGGTGTCTCCTGCCGGAGTTCAGATCAGGGGTTCCGGCCCTCCCCCGCCCCTGACGGGCAGCGCCTTGCCGCTGACCAGCACCTGCCTCTCCGTCTCCTGCAACTTTGCGAGCACCACTCTCTTGCCGAGGGGCGTCATCGTAAAGACCGGCACCGCCGTGCCTGCCTGGAGGAGGGCGCGGGGCCCGGCCTCCTCCCTGACCGCAGCCGAGGCGCAGGCCGTCACCAGGTCGGCGACGGCTGCAAGGCGCCGCGCCTCCTCCCGGGAGACGCCGGTCGTGTGGACGGCGATGATCAGCGCCTCCGGATGGTCTGTCCGCACCGTCTCCGCGTCGTCCGCGGTCGCCACCGTGACGGCGGCCGGGACGAGGCCGAGGTCGCGGGCGAATGCCGCCCCGGCAGGCATGTCGATCCGTGCCGTCGCCGGGTCAAGCACCTGGCCGCCGAGCGCCTCGATCCGCCCGATCACCTGCGGTATCGGGGAGGTCTGCACGATCCCGGAGACCCTCCCGCCGATGCCCTGCACCAGGTCGGGCGCGGTGACGACCACCGTGCCAGCCCCGTCGCAGACGATGACCGCCGAGCGCACAAGTCCGTTCCTGAGGGCGGAGGAGATCACCTCAGACGCCCCGAAGAGGACGAAGTCAGACCTGTCCGTCACCTGCCTGTCGGGCGTGCACATCCCGAAGGCCTGCATCCTCTCCTCGATGTTCTCCCTGATCGCCTCCTCCGTCATCTCGCGGACAGGGCAGGAGAACTTCTCCGCAAGGGGGCAGGACCGGATCAGGGGCTTCCCGACCTCGACGACCCTGCCGTCCCGCACCACGATCCTCGTCTTTCCGATTGCCTCGATGATATGCTCGTCAGTCATGGTCCCTCCGAAAAGAGCGGGACGTCCCTGAACGCGTCCGCGTCGAAGACCCCCCGCGTCGTCACCCGCAGGTGCGGGATGACGGTCAGGGCCAGGAAGGAGAGGTACATGAAGGGCTGGTCCACCGCCCCCATCGCCCCCGTCTCCGCGGAAAGGCGGTCCAGGGCCTCGCAGACCGCGGGGTAGGGCATGGCCGCCATCAGGCCGCCACAGGTGAGGGGCAGGGTGACGACCGCGTCACCCCTGACCGCGGTCATCGCGCCCTGGTGCCCGACGACCTCGCTGATCGCCCGCACGATCTCCTCGTCGGTGACGCCGGCGGCGATGATGTTGTGGGCGTCATGGGAGACACTCGTCGCAATCGCCCCTTCCTTCAGGCCAAGGCCATGGACCAGGCCGACGCCGCAGCCTGTGCCGCGGTAGCGGTCGCATACGACGACCTTGAGGATGTCCTCCTCCAGGTCGGGCACCGCGGCCACCTCCTTGGAGAGAGACTCAGTGACGATCTGCCCCGGCACAAGGCCGATCACCCGCGCCCTGCCCTGTCCCCCGACCGCAATATCGGCCGGCGACGGCACCGGGCAGGCGAACCGCGGCTTCGGGCATGCAGGTTTCCTGAATCCCGGGTCCTCGTATTTCTTCCCGAGAATATAGGTCTCTTTCACGGCGAAGACCTTGCCCTCCGCGAGGACGCAGAAGTCGGCCCGGCGTCCGGGCGCAATCGCCCCGCGGTCGTCGAGGCGAAAACGCTCTGCCGCGGTGAGGGTCGCCGCACGGAGGGCGGTCTCCAGCGAGACCCCGGCCTTCATGAGTTTTCGCACCGCGTCGTCGATGTGCCCCGCGGCGACGAGCATGTCGGCATGGCGGTCGTCGGTCGCGAAGCAGCAGCGTGAGGCCGTGCACGGCGTCAGGAGAGGGGCGAGGGCCGCGATGTTCTGCTCTGTCGAGCCCTCGCGCATCATGATGTACATCCCGAGCTTCAGTTTCTCCTCGGCCTCCGCGCACGCGGTGCACTCGTGATCGCTCTGGATGCCGGCAAGCACATAGGCATTGAGGGGCTGGCCCGAGAGGAGGGGGGCATGGCCGTCCCGCACCGCGCAGAGGCCGATCTTTTTCCAGACCTCCGGGTCTCCCGAGAGGACGCCGGGGACGTTCATCACTTCCCCGAGGCCCACCACCCCGGCGGTATCCGCAAAAGTGGCCAGGTCATCGGCAGAGAGGTCGGCCCCGCCCCTGTCGAGAGGGGTGGCGGGAACGCAGGAGGGGAGGGTGAGGAGGATAGACAACCCGGCCTTTTTCCCTTCTGCACGCATGAACAGAAGCCCTTCGATACCCGAGACATTTGCGATCTCGTGGGGGTCGGCGACGACCGTCGTCGTGCCGTGGGGGACCACGCACCTGGCGTACTCGCCGGGCACCAGCAGAGAACTCTCGATATGGGTGTGGGCGTCGATCAGGCCGGGGACCACCCGTGCTCCCTCGAGGTCGACCGTCTCCGCCGCCTCATAGACACCTATCCCGACGACGATGCCGTCAGCGACCGCGAAGGAGGTCTCGTCCCAGGAGCAGGTGAAGGGATTATAGAGAGAGAGATGCGTGAAGAGTCGGTCGGCAGGCTCGAGCCCCTGCGCCACCCTGATGGTCCGTCCCATCTCTCACACCTGGATGTCCTTGATCACCGATACCGTTCTCTCGTTGCCCTTCATGAAATACAGATAGATCTTGTAGTCCCCGGGCGAGAGGTCCATCGGGAATGTCAGGGTCGTCGTGCCGGCCGGTAAATTTTCCGAACGGGCGATCTTCGTTACTTCGGTCTGCTTGAAGTCACGGATCTCAAAGACAGTCACCTGAACCGTGCCGTTCAACGCCTCAGCGGGGTTTTCTACCGTGACCTGCAGGTTTGCGTCTGCATAGTGCACGTCCCCGAAACCGATCCCTGTACATCCGGCAGTCCACGCGACCATGCAGAGGCAGACACCGATCACAATCGAAGGTCCAATCTTCATTCCGGCCACCATGTGAATGTCACTGCTGAAAAAAGATATATCCTTTGGTCTGTTGCCGGAGACGTCATCTTTTCAGGCCCTGGATAAATAAAGAGAGCGCTTCATGAACATTCTTTCCCGACTTTGCGGACACGAGGTACACGGATGCATCCCCGATCTCATGGGCAAAGCGGGAGGGAGACGAACCCGGCAGGTCGCATTTGTTGAGCATGATGGCGTATGGAACCTTTTGCGCGACAAGCCAGTCCGAGAGACGCCGGACCATGGGATCGGGGTCCGCGGTCGAGTCCACCACGATAATGGCTCCGTCCATGCCCCGGGCAAGTATCTGCCTGACAAACTCAAAACGCTCCTGACCCGGCGTTCCAAAGAGATAGACCGTCTCCTGTCCTACCTGGACCCTCCCATAATCCAGGGCAACCGTGGTCGACCCGCCCTCGCACCGTGCCTCGATGTGCCGGGTGTTCTGGTCCAGTGCCTGGATCAGGCTGGACTTCCCGGCGTCGTACGGCCCGAAGACACAGAGCTTGAACTTACCATGTGCCATCACCATTGCTTTGGGTACAGGTCTATTTCGACATTTCGGAATGAATTACAAAAAAATCCGGAGTTTTAAAAAAAATCAGGGGCTTTAAAAATGTCTGGTTGGCACTGCGGGTATTTTCTTAGAGTTTCTCGACGGTGACCCTGACCCTGTCGCCAGCCTTGAGGCCATGCCCCTTCGGTACGTCGATATTGAACCAGAGCTGGCCGGGGTCCGCGTCACCGGAGCCCTTCGGGCCCTGCTGCATGATGCAGTCCTTCTGCTCATTGATCCGTGCAACAAACTCGATCTCAGACTCGAATGAGATGATCTTTTCCATGTTCAGATGTATGACACATGATAGTACTTATGCTGCGCGCGGACTGACCATCCAGGTCGTGGAATTGGAGTAACTCCAGCGGGTAATCTCAAGTTCATCGCAGATCTCTGAAAGTATGGCAAGATTTGTCCCGACTTCCTTTGCAGAAAGCCCGAGGTCATGAGCGATGTACTTTGACTTGAAATAGTGTTTGCCTCGCTGTATGCCTGATTTGAGGTAATGAACAATCCGGCATTGACTGTCGTTGTACTGTTCCCGGATACTCTTTTTTCTATCCATCTCAATACCTCAGCGTGTTAGACGTATCGCAGGTTTATTATAAATAGTTTCTGTTTTTCCGGGAGGATTTCCGGGCAATTGCGCCCGGAAATCCCCTGTGACCTCATCCCCATGAGATCAGGTGGCGGGAGTAGAGGATCACCGCCGTCTCAGCGCAAAGAGGAGGAGGGCCGCTGCCCCGAGTGCAGGGATCAGGGTTCCCGATGCCTGTGTCATGGTCGTCACCGGCACTGTCGTCTCCGTGGTCGCGGCCGTTGTCAGGGACGGTGTCGTTGCGGTTGTCTCCGGGGCCGTTGTTTCTGTTGTCACAGCCGTCGTCGGAACAGTGGTGGGCGCTGTCGTCGCCGCGGTCGTCGGCGTCGTTGTGTTCACCCCGACCCGATCGCCGACAGAGAATGTGATGACATTGGAATCCTCTGCATCGTCGGCAAAGCCCTGCGGCGATGTCCACCTGGCCTGGACCCTGTACATCCCTTGCTCAAGGTCTTCCAGGGCAACCGATCCGGGCCTGCCAGGGTCGTCTGTGTAGAACAGCGAACCGTCGATCGGCAGGTTCGAGAAATCACGTCCGCCAAAAGACGTCATCTCCGCACCTCCCGGCGTTGTGAGCACAAGCTCGACCGCCGCACGCGTCTCTCCGGCCGCATAGTATGTACCGACATCAGACGATATCACCCGGAAGGCGATCTCCGTCCCTGTCGGAACCGATATTCCCTCAATACGTTCCGCATGGTTCGGGGCTGCAAGCACCGCCTCGATGCTCACGTCGGGATAGCGGATGTAAATCCTGTTCGTGATGCCGTCCTGCGAGTTGTAGGCAAAGTACAGTCCCGTATCGTCACTCACCAGGGCGTCGATGAGGTCGAAGTCCGTGTCGTCGGGGACCGGAATCGTATTGATGAGACCTTTTTTCGGGTCGTCGTCATTAAAGCGCTGGAGCGCTGTGACGGGATTGTCTGTTGTTGCATTCCTGAGGGCCGTCAGGTCCAATCCGGTCTCATAGACAAAGACGGTGTCTCCCGGTTGTATATCGGAAATCGTTGTCCCCCTTGCTACAACCGGCGCTGCAACCGTCGCAACAAGGAGAAGAAAGGTGCAACAGAGTACACCTGTACGGGAGAGCAGTGAACGATATTTTCGATCCATGGGATTCCCTCACCCTTTCATACCAGTCACGTCACTTATGTCTTTCGGAGACGTGGGATAAAAAGGACCGGGGATCCTGTCCCAAGATCAGGACTTCTCCACATCTGCCAGGCCGATCTTCTCGACCAGACCAACGAGGGCGGCCTCGCGCATTCCCTCGACAAACTTGATAGACCCGACGACAAGGTGGCCGCCGCCGCTGATGCCGCCGCCGTTGATCTCATTGCGGAGTTCGCGGACCATCTTCGGAATGTTCATCAGGACACCGCGGGAACGGAGCACGGCAAAGTCAGGGCCAAAGCCCAGGGTGACAACCGGTTCGCCCGGGTGCTGCCTGCAGAGGCGGTCGTGGATCTCGCCCGAGGTCTTGCCCGGCGGTGGGAAAGTGAAGCGGTGCGCGAAGATCTCCACGTCGATCCTGAAGAGGTGAGCGCCGTTCGGGAGGATCTCCTCGGTCACATGGGGCATCGACGCCGCCATCTGGTCTTCGATCGCTTCGTTCGCCTGCTCCACCAGGAGATTCACATAGCGCGTCTGGAGGTCGCGGTTCCCCTTGAGGTTCAGGATATCCTTGACCAGTTCCCTGCCGTCATTGAACCTGAGCCAGAACTGCTCGTAGTCGAGGGCAAGAGCAATGTCCTTGCACGCGTCCTCGGAGTATTCATCCGCGACCAGGTCGAGATAGCGCTGCCTTTCCTGCGCCTCGCTCCTGTCGCCGACACCGGCGACGGCCGGGAGATGGCGGATCAGGTCGCTGACCTTCGGGTTGATGAGGCGTGCCACCTCGGTCCCGAGCATCCCTGCCGTGACGCCGAAGTCGCCGCCGACATGATAGGGGTTGACATGCGCGATCACGTACTCGTCGACGATGGCGTCGGGGTGGTGGTGGTCGACGACGATCATCGAGAGGCCGTAGACCTGCGCCATCTTCATCGAGGGCAGGTCCTCCTCGGTCGAACCATTGTCCATCAGGACGATCAGGGGCATCTTCTGCCCGAAACGCTCGTGGTCCTTGAGGGCGAAGTCGAGGTCCCTCGTGATGTCCTCGACCTCATAGAAGGGGGCCTTGGACGGGGAACGCTTGAAGAGGTAGTACGCCGTGTCCAGGTCGTCGCCCTCTTCCCGCATCAGGGAAATGACCGCCTGTTCGACGGCGGCCGCCGCACAGATGCCGTCGGCATCGGCATGGTGGCGGAGGATGATCGGCTGGGCCTCGAAGACGGCGCGCCGGATCAGTTTGGCGACCTTCTTCATCTCGGGCTTCAACTGCGTGAGGACATCGCTCTCCACGAGGAGCGGGATGTCTTCGGGCTCTGCCCGTGCGTCGAGGGCGGCCTCGATCCGGTCGTGCACTGTTTTTGCATCGTCGCCGGTGAGCGCTTCCATCGAGCTGACCTCGATCTGAAGCTGGTTCTGGCGGCGCATCACCTCGCCGGAGACGCAGACGACGCCTCCAAGCTCGACCTCCGGGTACGCCCTGACACCGGCCTCCACGAATGCCGCGGCATTGCCGCTCCCCGACTCATCGACAAGGGTGAAGATCGTCGGGCCGCTGGTCTGCTTGACCTGCGCGACCTCGGCCTCAAAGGTGACGTTCCTGCCCACCAGAGACTGGATCTCGCCCAGTTTCGTTACATGGGCGCGACGGGTAATGGTCTCCAGCCTGAAGACCTCCGGGATCATCTCGGCAAGGTCGATGTTTCCGTTATTCCTGATATTGATGATCTTGACAAAGATCTGATCCTTTTCTTCGTGGCTCTGGAGGATATTGCTCTTGTGGACAAGCCCTTTCAGCCGGGCACTCAGCTGTACGAAGGTTCCGAAATTTGCAAAGCCCTGAACGGTCCCTGCATAAATCTTCCCCTCTTCAACGTCCTCGATCCCGCAATTCGGGCCAAGGGCATAGACAACGGTATCTTCAGTATTCGCCATTTTCGTACTCTCTTGTCTGGAAAGTGCTTATGTATTTTCACTTGAACAGAGGGCGGCGAGGCGTTCCTCACCGTCTCTCCGTCCCTTTGCAATGATGAGATCGCCTGCCTGCAGACGCTCATCCCGTCCCGGACGGTACTTCCACCTGCCGTCTCTGCTCCGGATCGCAAAGACGACCATGCCGGTGACAGTCGCAAGCGAGGCCTCGCGCAGGCTTCTGCCGGCGATGGCCGACCTCTCCTCGACTTCGAGCCGCGTGATGATCTCGTCGGACTCGCGCACAATCATCCTGAAGACCGGAGGGATCTCGATATCGCGGAGGAGGACGTCGGCGATGGCCGAGGCGGCGCTGGTGATGGTCCCGGCAAAGGAAGAGAGGTGGATCAGGCCGCGGAGGTACTCCACGTTCTCGATCCGCCGCGTCGCCTCCAGGAGCCAGAGGTCGAACTGGTAGCGCATGTCCTCCATCCTCTCGTCAAGGACGACGACCTCCTCGGCAATGTCCTCGTTCGTAAAGAGGAGAGATGTATATGCGAGCCCGACTGCCAGTTCCGAGAGGTTCTTCATCTCGATCATCAGTGCGACGGCGCGGTCGAGGTCGTCGACGCATCCGGCCTGCACCCACTCCTTCCGGGGCTGCGGCTTCGCGCCGGTCATCGTGAACAGGGGGGTGATCCCGGCACCGAGACCCTTCGCGAGGACGATGTCCCCGGCAAGGGTCTTCGAATACTTGTCAGGGTCATAGATCCAGCCCGACCCCCGCCGGATCGCAATGACGCGCATACCCGATCGGCTCTGGAGTTTCACCTCACCGAGGGTCGTGCCGTCAAGGAGAGAGTCGGGATGCACCTCTGCCCTGACCGTCACCTCTTCCGCTTCAGGCAGGGCGTTCCTGAGTTTCTGCGGGAATTTTGCCCCTCTCAAAATGAGTTTGGCAATGTCTGTTGCAGAATTGGCAATTCGTTCTGCCGCCTCGGCGATCTGGAGGAGGCCGCTCATCGACTCGGCTTCCTCCACCCGGCGCGCCCCGAGAATGGCCGAGATCCGCGCCTGATACGCGTGCCGGTTCATGACCTCTTCGAGTTTCTCAACTTCGCCGGCAATCTCGTGGCTTTCAAAGAGAACTGCAGAATAGGCAAGGTCAACCATCAGCTCCGAGATATCCTTCATCTCGATAAGGACATCCTTGAGACTGGTCGGCTGATACTCGACTTCCATCATGAATCTGTACCGTCTTCACTCTCAATAGTGTTATGACAGTATATTAATTCGCAGTTCGCACACCCGGACGCCCCTAGAGGAAGAGGTCGATGACTGCAACCAGGACCACGGCGCCGAGGAGGTCGATGACTGCGGAGATGACCGGGATCCCGAAGTTGTCCGGGTCGAGGCCGAACCTGAAAGAGATCGTCGCGGTGAGGTGGGCGATCCCGTTGACCAGGGTCATCACGACCGCACCTGCCAGGGTGGCGATGGCGACCATGGGGAGGAGGCCGGGGGAAGGGGCACCGAGGAGGAGGGCCGCAAGGTGCGCGAGGGCCGCCATCAGGGGGAGGAGCAGGACGGTGAAGAGGTAGGTATGGGCGAACTGCACCAGCACTCCCTTCGAGGGGACAAGAGAGGGGGCGATGATGCCGAGGTGCATCTCGGTGCCGAGGCGCGAGCAGAGGATGCCACCGATAGACCCGCATATCCCGGCAAAAGGAGGGATCAGGATGAGAAGGGCGGCCATGCTCACAAGACGGTCAAGGCCGAGGGTGTAGGTCACCCCGGCAAAGGTCCCGAGGACAGAGAGGCAGACGAGGAGGGGGAGGACCTCGGTGGAGATCCGCTTTATGCGTCCGCCCCGCGACCAGGAATAGAGACAGGCGACGGCTGTGACGAGGAGCATCGCCCAGAGGAGAAGAGTTCGTGTCCCCGGCTGGAAGGAGAGGACGACCACGGCCGTTATGGTGAGGACCGGGATCGTGACCAGGTCGCCGAGGGTCGTCACCGCCGGGGCGGCGATCATGTCCATGTCGATGCCCTGCCTGTACGAAAGGACGGAGATAAGGATGGTAAAGCCCATGACGATGAACCCGGCGACAATGCCGGCGATCACTGATATGAGGACGAGGTCGCCTGTGGCGATCACCGTGACGCCTGTCAGGGTACTGACAAGGCTTGCCACGATACCGAGAGCGACGGCCGTGGCCAGGGTGAGGATAAGGGAGACATGGAGGTTCTCGGCAAGGACGCCGCCGTCATGGAAGCTTCCTGTAAACTCCCCGAGGTGCATGGACGACGAGAGGCGGGATGCGAGCACGCCCGAGATGCTCCCCCGCATATTGATCGTCGGCGGCACCAGCACCAGGAGTCCGGGGATGAGGACGAGGACTTCACGGACCGAGGAGAGATAGGATCCGGCAACGACGGCAATCACGGTGCTGATGAGGAGCGCCGCAAGGCCAGTCAGGAAGAGGCGCCGCTCGCGCCTCAAACCGTTTCCCGACTTCATCCTCACCCTCCGTCATTGCTGTCACTCCCTGAAAGGAACTTCTACCATCGCCAGATCCGATGGCGCAAGCACCTCGCCTTCAAACTTCTCCTCTGCATCCCGTATATGGTTTGTCATCGAGGTGTAACGCGAACTAATGTGGACGAGGGCAAGAGAGTGGGCTTTGAGTGCCGACGCCGCTTCGCCGGCCTCACCGGCCGAGGAGTGGTAGACTTCAGCGGCGCGGCCCCTCTCCAGGTCGTCGAAAGTGGCGTCGTGGATGAGGAGGTCGGCCCCTTCGAGGCCCTCTGTATGGAGACGGTGGATGGGACGGGTGTCTCCGGTATAGATGATCATCCGCCCCGGCCGGGGCGTCCCCAGGATCTGGTCGGGGGTGATAGTCACCTCGCCGCCGTCGTCGCGCATCACGGTCACGCTCTCCCCGCGCTGGAGACGGCCGAAGAGGGGGCCGGGCGGGACGCCGAGGGAGATCGCTGTCTCGCGGTCGAACCGGCCTGGCCGCGCATCTTCCCTGAGCGCATAGCCAAGGCTTGGCATCCCGTGGGAGGTCGCAAAGGCCTCCACCTGGTAGCCCGAGAACCTGACGGCCATGCCGGGCACCAGCTGGACGGGCTGGAGGTCGAAACCGAGTTTTGTCCGCCCGATCTTGATGGTGTACTCGACGAAGTCGTGCACTCCTTCGGGGCCGTAGATGACGAGCGGTTCTGTCCGGCCGTTGAAGGCCATGGTCTGCACGAGGCCGAGGACGCCGAGAAAATGGTCGGCGTGCCAGTGAGTGATGAAGATGGCATCGACGAGAAACCCGGTCCGCGCCCGCATCATCTGTTGCTGGGCCCCCTCGCCGCAGTCAAAGAGGAGGGTGTCCGAACCGTGCCTGACCATGACGCACGAGGGGTTGCGGTTGGGCGTCGGGAGGGCGCCGGCCGTGCCGAGGAAGTACACCTGCAGGGTTTCGCCGGCTATACGAAACACCTCCTGAAGACCTCAAGGCTTTTCCGCGCCTCGTCGAGGTTGCGCCCCTCGACGACAGCCACGCCGCCGCGGTACCCCTCTGCGACGGCGTGCCCGATCTTCTTCCAGTCCTGCGTCCCGTCGCCGAGGGCGAGATGCTCATCGGTGATGCCGTGGTTGTCGTGGATGTGCAGGTGGTTCGCCTTCCCGATCTCTGCAAGGAAGGCGCCCGTCTTTCTGACGGTGTTCGAATGGCCGAGGTCGAAGGTGACCCCTATCCCCTCGATCCCTTCGGTGAGGCCGAGGAGTTCACCGGGGTCGTGGCAGAGGAAATCGGGGATAT
Organism: Methanofollis ethanolicus; assembly: GCF_001571385.1. NCBI lineage: Archaea > Methanobacteriati > Methanobacteriota > Methanomicrobia > Methanomicrobiales > Methanomicrobiaceae > Methanofollis > Methanofollis ethanolicus. The sequence continues at coordinate 1,676,879 of NZ_BCNW01000001.1, forward strand.
TGATCATATTCTCCAGGCAGGCGACGACGCCGTGTTCATCGGCACATTTTCCGATCATGCGTAATGCCTCCTTCTGCAGGCCCCACACTTTGTCGGGCAGCAACTTTCCGGCAACGGAGAGGTAGCCGGGATGCATGGTGACCCGGTCGGTGATGTCGGCGGCGTGCTCGACGCAGAGGCAGATCTGCCGCACCGACTCGCGCCAGATGGGGTCGTTGATGGAGGCGGGGTTGAGGTCGGCATAGGGTGCGTGCACCGTCGCCTTGAGGTGGGTGCTCTCCAGCACGTCGCGGATAGCCGCCTTGTTCTTCGGGTTTTCGAGGCGGTAGTTCCCGTCTGCCGAGATCTCCCAGCCCGCGTACCCGCACTCCTCGATGCCGAAGACCCAGTCCACGGACTCCCAGACCTTCGAGGACGAGGCGAAGTACGGCTGGATGCTCATGCGCATCCCTCCAGGGCGTCGAGGAGGTGCCTGGCCTTTTCCCCGTACTCTTCCATCGTGCCTTCGTTCTCGAAGAAGACGTCGGCCATGGCGAGGGCGTCGCCGAGGCCCCAGCCGATCTCACGCTCGTCGCGCCTCCTGAGGTCGTCGGCGGAGGCGGGGTCGTCCGACCGGCCGCGGCTGCCGAGGCGGGCGAGACGTGTCTTGAAAGAGGCCCTCACTCCGACGAGGAGGAAGGAAGGGAAGTGCTCCCTGAAGATCTCGACCTCGGCGCTCCCTCGTATCCCGTCGATGACGGCGACGGGGGCGCCTGTCGCCTCTACCTCAGGGACCGTGATGAGGCCGATCGCCCCCATGCCGTGCTTCGCGCGGAGGTCTGAGGAGACCTTTCCCATGTTCCCGTCTGTCAGGGGAAGCCCGGCGGTTGTGACGGCCTTCCTGATGGCGTCCCCCATCACCACGACAGGTATCCCTTTCTCTGCTGCTATCCGTGAAAACTCGCCTTTGCCGCTTGCGGGCATGCCGACGATTCCGATGACCTTCATTGTTCGCTTCTCCTCTCCTGATCTCTGATGCTCTCCGCCCTGACGATCCGCCGTCCTTCATAGGCGACCTCGCCGTCCTGCCGCGTCCTGATCCGCACGCTCCGGCCGAGGCGGTCGGCGATGGCCGCGAGCTCCTCGAAGTCGAGAGGGGCGACGCCGGCGATGACGCCCTGCTGGAGGACGAGGTCGACGCTTTCCGCGTCCTTTGCGATGTAGGCGATGTCGTCCTCGCACCCCCGGAAGGTCGTCACGACCGCCTCGAACTCCGGGAGTCTGCCGGCGTGGTGGGCCTCGGTGCAGAGGAGGAGCGACTCCTTCACCCGATCGGCGAAGTCCTTCTTGAGGAGGTTGTTGTAGTGGCGCCACTGCGTCTTCAGGTCGAGGGAGATCTTGTCAACGAGGCCCTCTTCAAGGAGCGCCCGGATCGTTGCCGGGTAGACGCCGTTCGTCTGGAGGCCGACGCCGAGGCCCATCTTCTTCACGCCCTTCGCAAGGGCGAGAAGCGCCTCCTTCTGCATCGTCGCCTCCCCGCCCGAGAAGACGACGCCGGAGATGACAAGGGCGGACTCTTCTATCATGGCAAGGACCTCGTCGACCTCCCGCTCGTCCTTACCGTCGAGTATGGCGGCATTCTGGCAGTAGTGGCACCGGACCGGGCAGCCGCGGAGAAAGGCCGTGCAGACTGCCCTGCCTCTCCAGTCCACCGTGCTGAGCGGGACAAAACCGCCGAAGTTCACCTTCAGAAAAACCACCGTTGTATATCATGGGCGAGCGGTTTTATAGAATGTATCGAACGGTGCAGGAGACGGCCTCCGCGAGAATCGGCCTCCGTCCTCTCAGGAGGGCAATCACTCCCGGCGGGTCCTGAAATTCCCTGCCGGGACCACGACCTCAAAGCGCGCCCCTTCGCCCTCTATCCCTGTCTCCCGGATCGTCATGCCGGTGATCCCCAGGATCTCGCGCACCAGGAAGAGGCCGAGGCCCGAGGCCCGACGACCGAAACCTCTGGTGAAGATCTTCTCTTTCAGGGCAGCGGGGACACCTATCCCATTGTCCTCGAAGACGAGGATGCCCCTGTCGTTCTCTTCATGAAACGAGACGGTGAACTCTGTTGCCCGGTCTCCATGACGGACAGTATTGTCTGCAAGGTTGAAGACGACCTTCTCGAAGAGGGGGTCTGCGAAGACCTCAAATCTCCCGGTATGGACCCGGACCTTCAGTCTCCCGAGGGATGCCTTCTCCCCGGCAAACCTGACGACCTTCTCAACGCACTGCCATTCGGGGACTTTCACGCCCACTTTTTCATAGTCCTGCATGAAGACGACCTGGTCCCTGATCGTCGCGGTCGCGCGGGTCACCAGTCTGGCATATTCCCGCGTCTTTCCGTCTGTCTCCGCCTCTTCCTCGATCAGTCCTGCGTACGCGGCAATGACGCCGACCTGGTTGAGGAGGTCGTGTCTGGTGATGCTGTACAGGAGGTCAAGTTTTTTGTTCGCCTCTTCAAGGGCCTCTCTAGTCCGGTGCGTCTCGGTGATGTCTCTCATTATGCCCGTCGCCCTGATGGGGCGACCGTCCCCATCGCGTGCCGTCACCTTTCCCAGGACATGCACCCACCGCCACGACTTTCCCGGGCATCGTTCCCGGCATTCGACCTCATAGTACGGCATGGCATCGTCTTTCACCTCTTCCATGCTCTGTATCAGCAGAGGGAAGTCGTCGGGATGGATGTGCTCCCGGAGAATTGAGATGTGGGTCTCCTCCTCCGGGGCCGGGGAGGGCCGGTCATGTATGTATCCAGTCATGGATTATCGACAGTTCGCCTGTCGCGACGTCCCAGTCCCAGATGCCCAGGGATCCCCCTTCGATGGCAAGTCTCAACCTCTCCAGAACGATTTTCCGCGCCCTGACCTCGGCCGTGAGTTCACTCCACCGCCGTACAGAGAAGACGGCAAAGCCCACAGAGAGTATGAGGACCACGGTGACGATCTCGTCGACTTCCCACTGTTTGTATTCTGTGGCGAACTCCACGAGCACCTCGAAGGCGTCGATGGACCGGGCTATCAGAAAAAAAGCGACTCCGACTACCGCAAGAACCAGCGCATCGCGTCCGGCACGGGTATGGAAAAAATGAGTGCGGAGCCAGAAGGTGTTCATACCGGATGAACATTTCTCTGACGCAATGATAAATATTTCCAGATATTTGATTTCTTTAAAGAAGACAATAATGTATAAATTCTATTTTTTCGGCTCTGTAGAAACCCTTGCGGAAAAGTACTTCCTGAAGTGATAGGGGAAAAAATTCTTTTCAGACGTGCCTGGTCCCAGGGGGGCTGCCGCCCCCCATACCCCCTGCCATTACGATAGGGGCAGGGATGGCCTCCTCCTCCGGGACTCCGACCCTTTCTTCCCGGGGGCAAAAGTCCCCCGGCGAACAGGAAGGGGAAGGCAGAGGATCAGCACGCACTATCAACCGATGGAGGAGGATTTCTACAAAGCCGATATTGAAGCATTTTTTATCTAAGAGGTCATCCCAAAACTGATCCGAACCTTCATTCACGCCGATGAAAGGACTCACATTCGGTTCTGAAAAATCCAGTTCTGGTGTCTTGTCCGGGGGGTTTCACCCCCCGCCCTCGAAGACTTCGTCTTCTCATGCTCGCTAACGCTCGCACCCCCCCCTCATTGCGAGAGGGGGTGGAGGGCAATCTTCCTTCATCAGGATCTCTGGTCTCTCTTCCCTGACCCTATCCTGTTTCGGGGGTCCGGGGGCGTCAGTCCCCCGGCAGAGAGGTAGGGGAAGGTGGGGGTTTCGCACGATTCTTCAGGGAATTCAGGAAGATATCGACCCGAACATGATATTCTCTCCCGATCCCTGCATGCAGAGATGGGGGGAATGAACGAGAGTTTGGGGATGTGCTCTAAATCTGTCTCTTTCGCTGCTCCGGGTAGGGGAGCACGCTCAGGTAATTCCACTTGCCCAAAGGTAAACAAATTTACTTGTTTGGAGAACAAACAAAATTTAACCGGCGACGGCAAAACAGAGGGTTTATCTCAGATTTTACCCAACAATGAAGGCATGGGACTAATTGAGGACGCAAAGCGCGGCGTCATCACCGAAGAAATGAAGATCGTCGCGGCGAAGGAAGGAGTCACCGAGGACTTCGTCCGCCGCGGCGTGGCCGAGGGCCATATCACCATCCCGGTCTCCCCGTACAGGAAGGTCAAGATCTGCGGTATCGGCGAGGGCCTCCGCACCAAGGTGAACGCCTCCATCGGCACCTCCACCGATATGGTGGACGTGGACCAGGAGATCGAGAAGGTGAAGATGGCCGAGAAGGCCGGTGCCGACACCCTCATGGAACTCTCGACAGGCGGCGACTTCCTGGATATCAGGCGCCGTGTCATCGAGGCGACGACCCTCTCCGTGGGGAGTGTCCCCCTGTACCAGGCCTTCATCGAGGCCGCACAGAAGAAGGGCGGCGTCGTCTTCATGGACCCCGACGACCTCTTCAGGATCACCGCTGAGCAGGCGAAACTCGGCACGAACTTCATGGCCATCCACACCGGCATCAACCTGGAGACGATGAAGAGGCTGAAGAATCAGGGCCGGCACGGCGGTCTGGTCTCCCGCGGCGGTGCGTTCATGACTGCATGGATGCTCCACAACGAGAAGGAGAACCCACTCTATGCTGAGTTCGACTATCTCCTTGAGATCCTGAAGGAGCACGAGGTCACGCTCTCCTTCGGCAACGGCATGCGGGCCGGCGCGGTCCACGACGCCACCGACAGGGCGCAGCTCCAGGAACTGATCATCAATGCCGAACTCGCGGACAAGGCCAACGACTTCGGCGTGCAGACGATCATCGAAGGACCGGGCCACATCCCCCTGGACGAGATCCAGGCGAACGTCGTCGTCCAGAAGCGCGTCACGAACAGGAAGCCCTTCTACATGCTCGGCCCCCTGGTCACCGACATCGCTCCGGGCTACGACGACAGGGTCGCCGCCATCGGCGCATCTCTCTCCTCGGCCTACGGCGCGGACTTCATCTGCTACGTGACCCCGGCAGAGCACCTCGCCCTCCCGACCCCCGAGGAGGTCTATGAAGGCGTGATGAGTTCCCGGATCGCCGCGCACGTCGGCGACATGATCAAGCTGAAGAAGAGGGACGACGACCTCGAAATGGGCCATGCCCGCCGGGACCTCGACTGGGATCGGCAGTTCGCCGTCGCCATGAACCCGGAGCGCGCAAAGAAGATCCGGGACGAGCGGATGCCCGCCGACACCGACGGCTGCACGATGTGCGGCGACTACTGCGCCCTCAAGATCGTGAACAGAAACTTCCACTTCTAAATTTTTTTAGAATCTTTTTTTTCGGGCTGTGCTGGAGCGGCCCGTCCGATCATCACGTACTCACCTCTTACAACAGCGCAGCGGACGGGAACATCGGGAGGGCGTGGTGATCAGACGTGCCACTTCGATTGACCGGCACGGGGTTCTCGAAAGTACGGACACACCGTCAGGCACCGGCTGCAGACCATCTCTGCGTCCCAGGCCATGCGGTTGATCAGCCACTCCGCCAGGGGCGCTCCGGCGTTGCTCCCGAAGAGGACGCCGAAGACGGGTCGCACCGGCGCCGGGATCGTGTGGGTCACGTTCCTGCAGCGGAGGACATCTACTCCCTCTTCAGTCAACGCTCCCGCAGGACAGGCCTTGATGCACCTGTTGCACCGGCGGCATTGGGGCGGCGGCACCGCCGGTCTCTCCACGTGCAGTTCCTTCTCTGTCACCACTGCCCCGAGCGCCACGCGATTTCCCGACTGCGAGGTGATGAGGAGCGTGTTCTGCCCGATGCTCCCCATACCCGCTTCTGCGGCCAGATGCTTCAGGGAGAGATACCCCCTGATCCTCCTGTCCCGCACCCGCACCGGGAAGAAAGACGGAACTGCGATGGAAGAGTGTCCCTCCTCCTCAAGTGCTTTCGCAAGCGAAAAAGCGGTCTCGTCAAGGCGTTCGATGACGCGGTGCAGCCGTTCGGTCTTCTCTCTGCTCGTGAGAGAGAATGTTTTAGCCGGGATTTCCATTCCGAAGACTATGACGGTTTTTGCGGAGGGCAATACGTCCCGGGGATGATATCCCTCCGGTGCAGAGCATTCGGCCACGGCCAGAGTGGCGTAGAGGTCCACTCCTTCGGTGTGGAGGAGGTACTCGAGAGTTTTTTTGGATCTGCGGAGGGGAGAGGACCCGGAGTGCATGGCGGTATTGGATCGACACGTGTTTTTGTTTGTTCTGGTATGGATGGTGACGTGGAAAGTCCGTCGATATTCTGGTGAAAGATGCCCGGGAGCATGTCTCCATAGTATTCGGGGGTTCCGGGGGTCTCCCCCGGCGCGAGGATATCCGCTGAAAACCGGAGAATATGCTCCGGTGAATCGGGCGTATGCCGGACTACCGGCCCATGCACTACACTCCACGGCCGAAAAGACAGAAAGATAACCCCCGCCTCCCAAACTTTCTCCTATGAAACCGGAAAACCAGAAGACTCTCGATGACTTCCTCTCCCATGCCGACACGATGGCCGACGACGTCCTTGCCGAGACCGAGAACTGGCTCGGCACCGTCCCCTTCATCTTCACCGTGATGCGCGAGCGCCCGGAGGCCTTCACCCTCTCCGCCCTCGGCGACTACAAGACCGCACGGCCGGCGAGCATGGACGCAAAGACCGCCGAACTCGTGGCGATCGCCGCCGGTGCCGGTGCCGGTGCCGACAAGTGCATCAAGGTCCATGTCGGTGCGGCCCTCAGGGAAGGGGCGACCCGCGACGAGATCCTGGACACGATCCTCATCGCCGGCGTCATCGGCAAGACGCACGTCCTCGCCTCCTCCCTCCGGGCCTTCAAGGAATCGTTCCCGTGAGTGAGATTGTGGGAAAGTTCTGTTGGACTTTGTAGAATCCCTCATGCTCGCATCGATGTATCCCTCCGACTGCATGAGGGAAAGCACGGGTCCACCGCCTTCCCTATAATCGAGACCGGGGGACTACGCCTCACCCTCGAAGACCTACTGGTCTTCTCGAACTCGCTTCGCTCGCACCCCGCTCAGGATTGGTCGGGGGAAGGGAGAAGTAAATCCGAGGGGAGTGAACTACCATCCCCGTCCCTATCCTAATGATGGGAGGACCGGGGGGTGAAACCCCCCGGCACAAACACGCCCAAACAGGAATTACCATGGAAACCACCTCAGTGCTTTTCAAAGAATCGCTTGAAACTTCGTTTCATGAGCGATTCAACAGAGACTTTTCCCCCATCCCGAAACATCTCCCCTCAAAAGCCTGAGAGATCCTCCAGACCCCGGAGAGATTTCTTTATCCCCGGCCGACCGCGATAGAGTATAGATGAATGCTGTGCGTCCTGAGCAGCCTGCGGCAAAACAGGCATTGCGGGACAGCGTGAAGAAACTCCGCTTCGCCCTCTCCGCAGACGATATCCAGGAAAAAAGCAGGGCCGTCACCGACCGCCTCCTCTCCCTCCTCGACGGGGCCGGGACCGTGATGGTCTACGTCTCGAAGCCCCCCGAGGTTGATACCGCCGGCCTCATCGACGCCCTCCTTGCGCGGGGCACGCGGGTCGTCGTCCCGATCATCGAGAAAGAAACGCATTCCCTCCGCCTCTCCTATATTGAAGACAGGGACGTGCTCGTGGAGAGTACCTTCCATGTGCCCGAACCCATCGGCCATGAGATACCGGCATCCCCCGCCGACCTCGACGCCGTCATCGTCCCCATGGTCGGCTTCGACCGCTCGGGAAACCGCCTCGGCTACGGTGCGGGATATTACGACCGCTTCCTTGCAGAGTGCCCGGAGGCCCGCACGGTCGGCATCGCGTTTGCCTGCCAGGAAGTCGAGACTGTCCCTCACGAACCCTTTGATCGGCAGATGGACGCGATCATTACGGAATCTGAATCCCTTTCCTGCTCCCCACCAGGAGTGCGCACAAAGTTAAAATACAATGACCACTAACTTTGAGTAAATCACTCTGTGAGGGAGTGTCTTATGCAGAAAGAGTATCGGGACCTTACTGTAAAAGAGGCGTATTACGAGGACGCCGGGCGCGGCATCGCGCGTCTCGGCATCGACGTGATGAAGGACCTCGGTCTTGTCTCCGGCGACGTGATCGAGATCCAGGGCAAACAGAAGGCTGCCGCCATCGTGAAGCCGAGTTATCCCGAGGACACGGGAAAAGGCATCATCAGGATCGACGGGACCATCAGGGGCGACGCCCGCGTCGGCATCGACGACACGGTCAGGATCGGAAAAGTCGAGGTGGGCTACGGCCAGAAGGTCGTCATCCAGCCGACCCAGCCGATCCGGCTCGTCGGCGGCGAACAGTTCCTCAAGCGTATCCTGGTCGGCAGGCCGGTCTTCGAGGGTCAGTCCATCCGGGTCAATGTGCTCGGCAACCCCCTGACCTTCGTCATCACCAAGGTGGCTCCGAAGGGGATCGCGATCATCTCTGAGATGACCGAGGTCGAGTTGAAGGAGACGCCGTACAAGCCCGGCGAGGGCGTGCGCAAGGAGGCCACGGGCGTCCACTATGAGGACATCGGCGGCCTCGGCCGCGAACTCGACATGGTCAGGGAGATGATCGAACTTCCGATGCGCCACCCCGAACTCTTCAAGAGGCTTGGCATCGACCCGCCCAAGGGCGTGCTCCTGTACGGCCCGCCCGGCACCGGGAAGACTCTCATCGCCAAGGCCGTCGCCAACGAAGTGGACGCCCACTTCATCTCCCTCTCCGGCCCGGAGATCATGAGCAAGTATTATGGCGAGTCCGAGGAACGCCTGCGCGAGGTCTTCGAAGAGGCGCAGGAGAACGCCCCGACGATCATCTTCATCGACGAGATCGATTCCATCGCCCCAAAACGCGAGGAGACGAAGGGCGAGGTGGAGAGACGGGTCGTCGCCCAGCTCCTCGCCCTCATGGACGGCCTCAAGGCCCGCGGCCAGGTCGTCGTCATCGCCGCCACAAACATCCCGGACGCCATCGACCCGGCCCTCCGCCGCGGCGGCAGGTTCGACCGGGAGATCGAGATCGGCATCCCCGACAAGAAGGGGAGGCTTGAGATCTTCCAGGTCCACACGCGGGGCGTCCCCCTCGCCGAGAACGTTGACCTCCCGCACCTCGCCGACACCACCCACGGCTTTGTCGGTGCGGACATCGCCCTCCTCGTGAAGGAGGCGGCAATGCACGCACTCCGCCAGGTGATCCCGAAGATCAAGATCGAGGAGGAGATCCCGGCCGAATTGATCGAGAACCTCAAGGTCACGGGCGAGGACTTCGACGAGGCCAGAAAGCACGTCGAACCCTCGGCGATGCGCGAGGTGCTCGTCGAGGTGCCGGACGTGAAGTGGGAGAGCGTCGGCGGTCTCGACGACGTGAAGAGCGAACTCTCCGAGGCCGTGGAGTGGCCGCTGAAGTACCCCGAAGTCTTCAGCCGGATGCACACCAAGCCCCCGAAGGGCATCCTCCTCTTCGGCCCGCCCGGCACCGGCAAGACCATGCTTGCCAAGGCGACTGCCAATGAGAGCGAGTGCAACTTCATCTCTGTGAAGGGCCCAGAACTCCTCTCCAAGTGGGTCGGCGAGTCGGAGAAAGGAGTGCGGCAGATCTTCAGAAAGGCGCGGCAGGCGGCCCCGTCGATCGTATTCTTCGACGAGATCGACTCCCTCGTGCCGAAGCGCGGCTCGTACACCAATTCCTCCCATGTGACTGAGAGCGTCGTCTCCCAGCTCCTCACCGAACTGGACGGCCTCGAAGAACTGAAAAACGTGATGGTGCTCGGCGCCACGAACAGGCCGGACATGCTCGACGAGGCCCTGCTACGGCCGGGCAGGCTCGACCGGATCATCTATGTGCCCCCACCCGATGCCGGGAGCAGGAAGAAGATCTTCGAGGTGTACCTGAAGGGCACCGAGGACCTGCTTGCGGCCGACGTGAAGGTCGACGACCTTGTCGCCAGGACAGACGGCTATGTCGGCGCCGATATCGAGGCCGTGGTCAGGGAGGCGAAACTGGCGGCAATGCGCGAGTTCATCGCGGCGATGAAGGACAAGTCGGCAGAAGAGCGGGCCGACGCCATCGGGAATGTGCGGGTCACCGCCAGGCACTTCGACCTAGCCTTCGGGAAAGTGAAAGGGTCTCTCCCGGCCGAGAGGCGCGAGGAGTTCGAGCGCCTCTCCTGGGAGATCCTGTACTCCGGGGAGCAGAAGGGCATTCTCGAAAAAGCGGCGACTCTCGTCAAGCGCGCGGGGCTTGTCGCCGGACGGGGCGACGAGACGGTCAGGACGCTTGTCGAAGAACTGAGGACGGCAAACTATGCACAGAAGAAGGACTTCCCTGCGATCACGGCGCTCTCCGAAAAACTGGAGGCGGCCCTCGGTGCGCAGAAGAAACCAGCCTACGCGGATGTCTCCGGACACCTGCAGGGGAGCTGACCCCACTTCTTTTTTGGAATGATAATTTGAGAATAAATTTGAAACACAAATCGATATATCGTACATTCACTTCGACGGGATAATAGAAATCTATATTAGTAATATACCATTAAAGAAAATTGTGAAGATCAAGTGGCTCCTCCTCATCCTCGGCATCCTCGTCGTTGCAGGGTTCTCCCTCTCCGACCGCATCGCCGATGACCCGGAGTATCTCTCGTCGGGGGTCGCCGATGTCGGCACCATGGCCGCCTCCACTCTCATCTCCTTCGAGCAGTATGAGGCAGCGGCCGCCTGCGCAGACTTCGCGAGCACGGTCGTTCCCGACAACCCCGGGCTTCTGCGGGTGAAAGGAAAGGCCCTGTCGGCACAGGGGAAGTATGACGAAGCGGTCGTCTGCTATGACATGGCCCTCACCACCGGAGAGGGGGATGCAACAACACTCTCGGAGAAAGGGAAAGCACTCATGAAGGCCGGCGACCTTGAAGGCGCCATCGCGGCATGCGCAGATGCCCTCGCTCGCGACCCCGCCGACCTCCCGGCACTCCAGACGGCCGGGGCCTCAAGTCTCCTCCTCGGACAGTACGACGAGGCTGTCGGTTACTACGACCGGATCCTCCAGGCACAACCTGAGAACGCGGCGGCATGGATCAAAAAAGGAGACGCACTCCTCTACATCTCGTTGCAGGAGGAGGAGCAGATGAAGGAGGCGTTCAGGGACATCGGGGGTGCGTCGGGCGGCTCCTCCTTCAGCCCCAACCCGAACGCCTATATGGACGCGATAGAGTGCTTCAACCACGCAATCGCCCTCGACCCGAAGACGGCGCCCCTCCTCGCCACCCGCCTCGTCGCGCGGTCTGAACTCACCGTCCAGACCTGCGAGGACATTGTCAAAAATCTCGGGTAAGATCTCTCTCCCATCTTTTTTATCATCGAAAGCCTCTCCCGGCCCTGTTCTGAGGAGACGAATGTTCGGCTGTGTGAACTACCACGCCCTAAAGGGCGTGGCTTCCTGCTTCATGGACAACACTTGCATCACAGAGATGCGATGGAGAGGTATCGTCTCCACAGGCTCAAAGGGCTGTTCCATCCCCACGCGGTGAATGTTCACCGCGGCATTGTAATCTCGATCGGCAACAAAACCACAGTATGGACATTCATGGACTCTCTCGGAGAGAGTCTTTTTCACGATACTTCCACAGTTCGAGCACATCTGTGATGTGTTCCGGGGATCGACTTTGACGAGTTCCGTACCAGCACTTTCAGCCTTGTACGCAAGATAAGAATAGAACCGTCCCCATGAAGCGTCGTGGATACTCCTGTGCAGTCCTGTAGAGTTGCCTTTCTCCTTCAGACCTTTGATGTCCAGGTCTTCGACACAGATCGTTGCATGGGTGTCAACGTACTGGCGGGAGAGTTTGTGCAGGAAATCTTTTTTCTGGTTCGTGATATGATCATAGACCTTCTCCAGTCTGCTCTTTGCTTTCTTCCAGTTCTGTGAAAATCGTTTCTTCCGGACAATACTCCGCTGGATCTTCTTGATCGTATTCAGTGAGCGCCCATAGAATCGGGGATTTTCGATCACCGCACTGTCACTATCGACTGCAAACGAGTTCAGACCAACATCGATCCCAACAGACCGTCCTTCGCGCTTTGACCCGGAAGCATCCTGCTCTGCCGGAACGATCACGTACCATCTATCACCAGAACGGGTGATCAGGACACCTTTCACCTTCCCGGTGTATGGTCGGTGCATCGTGAACCGGATCGCGCCGATCTTCGAGAATGAGATGGTGCTATGCTCTTTATCAATCTTGAACCCGGACTGTTGTAGTTGAGCGTCCGGTACCGGAATGCGCTCTTGAACCTGAGTTTACCTATCTTTCGCCCCTTCTTCTTTGTCTGCGAGAGTGCAGCGATGTTGCTCCAGAGAGTATAGTTCACCATCTGGAGCACTTTGGAGTACACACCCTTCAGAGACGGATTATCGTCCTTCAGCGAGACGATCCGCGCCTGCGTTCCTCGCATTGTTGGAGCGATCCCGCCCTCCCGTGCCGTGTTGCATTCTTCGAGGAGTGCGTTGTAGAGCCACCTACAGGTATCGAGTGCGGCATTCAGCCGCGTCTCGGTGGTTGCGTCTGGATACGCTCGATACTTGTAGGAAATGATCATAGACACACAAATGTTTCTGGGGAGTGTGATATAATCATTCATTACAGGGTGAAAGTGAAGAAGGGCGGCTCTGCTTTCATCCCCGGCCTGAAGACCCGGGACTTCCCGCTCCGCCCCCTTCACCCCCGCAAGTTAAAATTTCTCATGCATGGACACATGACACCAGGATTTACCATGGAAAACATTTCACGCAGTATGCCTGGGGCGTGCTGCCAACTCATGCTCTATTCCCCAGAACCCGGATTCCCATAAAAAATAAGTACAGGGCGGCATGATTGAGTCTGGTATGTCTGCAAATGTTACCCTGTCCGTCCCCGCCGACGTTCCCGGCACGGCACGGGAGACCTATATCGAGAACTACAGGACAATCACCCACGGATCCGGTCGCCTCATGCTCTTTGCCGGCGACCAGAAGATCGAGCACCTCAACGACGACTTCTTCGGCGAGGGCATCCACGAGGACGACGCCGACCCGGAGCACCTCTTCAGGATCGCGCAGAAGGGGCGCATCGGCGTCTTCGCAACCCAGCTCGGCCTGATCACCCGGTACGGCCGGGACTATCCCGACGTCCCGTACCTGGTCAAGCTCAACTCCAAGACCCACCTGGTGAAGACCGCCCAGAAAGACCCGTACAGCCCGATGATCTCGACAGTCGGGCAGGTCGTTGCCTTCCGCAACCAGACCGGCCTGAAAGTCCTCGGCGTCGGCTACACGATCTATCTCGGCTCCGAGTATGAGTCCGAGATGATGAGGGAAGCGGCCCAGATCATCTTCGAGGCCCACCAGCACGGCCTCGTCACCGTCCTCTGGATCTACCCCCGCGGTGCGGCGGTGAAGGACGAGAAGGACCCTCACCTCATTGCCGGCGCCACCGGCGTCGCTGCCTGCCTCGGCTCCGACTTCGTCAAGGTGAACTCCCCGAAGAAGGAAGGCGCGGTCTCGGCCGAACTCCTGCGCGAGGTGACCCGTGCCGCAGGCAGGACGCAGGTCGTCTGCGCCGGCGGGTCGAGCATCGACGAGACGAAGTTCCTCAAGGAACTGTACGACCAGATCCATACCGGCGGTGCGTCAGGCAATGCAACAGGCCGGAACATCCACCAGAAGTCCCTCGACGAGGCGGTCAGGATGTGCAACGCCATCTCGGCCATCACCATCGACAATGCACCCCTTGAGGACGCCGTCGCGCTCCTGAAGGGCAACTGACCCATTTTTTCTTTTCGCCCCCCTGTACCGGGGCGGTGTTCTTGTGAACTACCCCGGCCTGAAGGGCGGGGCTTCCTGCTTCACCCTCCCTCTACTGAGGCAAGTCCACAGGCTCAACGGTGCGTTCCGCACCTGATACCCCGACAAGGTTCTGTTCTTGCAGGGCAAATTTCTTGATATTGACCGCCGCGTTGACATCGCGGTCGTGATGAATACCACAATCAGGACAGATCCACTCCCTGTCAGAGAGGGTAAGATCCTGTTTGAGATACCCGCATTTGCTACAAATCTTCGAGGAGGGATCGAATCTCCCGATCTTCAGGAGAGTCTTCCCGTACTTCCGACACGTGTATTCCAGCATCGTGAAGAACATACTCCACGAAACATCTCCGAACCCCTGTGCCAGATGATGATTCTTCATCATCCCGCCAACATTCAACGATTCCACTGCAATGGCTTGGTTCTCGCTCACAACTCGAAAAGAGATTTTGTGCAGGAAATCGTTTCTCTGGTTGGCGATCTTTTCATGGCACCGGGCAAGTCTCAGGATCGCCTTCTCCCGGTTCTTCGACCCTTTCACCTTCCGCGACACCCTCTGCTGTAACACCTTCAACCGCTGGAGGGAAGTCTTCAGGTATCGGGGGTTCTCGATCTTCTCTCCCGTAGAGAGGGTTGCAAAGTCCTTCAGCCCGACATCGATCCCAAGAGTAGTGTTCAGAGAGAAGGGTGCAGGTGTCGGTTCGGGTTTCCCGTCATCGACAAGGATACTGACGAACCATTTTCCTGTCGATGTTACAGAGACGGTGGCATACTTCATCTTCCCGGTGAAGACACGGTGGAAGACAGTTCTAATCTTGCTGATCTTCGGGAGTTTGATCCATCTCTGATCGAAGTCCACGGAGTAACTCTGAGGCACCTGAAAGGACTGTACGGGATTCTTCTTTGACTTGAACCGTGGAAATCCTTTCTTCTCACGGAAGAACCGGGTGAAAGCGTTGTCGAGATTTTTGTTGGCACTCTGGAGAGACTGAGAGTTCACTTCCTTGAGCCACGGATGTTCTTCCTTAAGGGCGGGAAGACGGTTGTTCAGGTCGAAACAGGAGAGTTTTTGACCTTCCTGCTCGTATGCCCGGATCTTCTGCTCCAGAGAATGGTTATACACAAACCGGCAGGCATGGATGTGATTCATGAGGAGCGTAACCTGCTCCTCTGAAGGATACATCCGATACTTGCAGGCTTGAAGCATACAAGGCATTATAGAATTTACAACAATATATTGTTGGGGTAATCGCGATCACCAAAAGGGGTTCCGCTGTCATCCCCGGCCTAAAGGCCGGGGTCTGTGCACTTCTGAAGGAAGTGCGCATGTGCACCTCTCTGAGAGGTGCACACTTCCCGCTCCACCCCTTTACCCCGCAAGATAGAGAATTTCGGAGACTGAAGATGACGACACTGCAAGACTATCTCCGGGCGGCAGGCTGCGAAGCCGGGCTGCAGGAACTCATCGAACTCATCGCACGGCAGGCGGGCCCGATCAGGGAGGCCTTCATCACCCATCAGTCCTATGCCGGGAGCGAGAACGTCTACGGCGAGCAGCAGGCGGCGATGGACACCTGGGCCGACGAACGGATCATCGGGGCGGCCCGCGACTCCGGCCTCGTGCGCGAACTCTCCTCCGAGGAACAGGAGGAGGTGCTCACCTTCGCCGGGGCGAAGCAGGACTATGCCATCGTGATGGACCCGATGGACGGGTCGTCCCTGATCCAGACGAACCTCGCGGTCGGGACGATCATCGGGATCTTCGGCAACGGGTCTGTGCGACAGAAGGGACGAAACCTGAAGGCCGCGCTCTACATGCTGTACGGCCCGATGACGACCCTCACCCTGACAATCGGCAAGGGCGTGCAGATCTTTGCGATGGACCATGAGGGTGTCTACCGCCTCCTCGAAGCCGATGTCAGGATGCCGGAGGGCACCCTCTACGGCACCGGCGGGAAGAGGCCTGAGTGGACGGCGCCGCATACCACATTCATCGAGACGATCGAGAAAGAGGGGGCGAAAGTCCGCTACACCGGGTCCTATGTGGCCGACTTCCACCAGATCCTCAAGTATGGCGGGATCTACTGCTACCCTGCCTTGAAGGACAGACCGAAGGGCAAACTCCGCCTGATGTACGAGGCCGTCCCGGTCGGCTTCATCGCCGAGCAGGCCGGAGGCGCGATCACCGACGGCACCCGGAACCTCCTCGACGTGGAACCCGACGACCCGCACCAGCGCACCCCGATCTATGTCGGGTCCGCAGGCATGATCCGGACGGTAAAGGAGATCTTCGGCAGGACGCACGCATGACCGCCGTCACGGTGGTGACGGCAGACATCGGCGGATTCCCGGCCGGCATGAAGGCGCACCCTCTCGTCATCGAGAGGGCCGCACAGGTGCTCAAGAAAGAGCACGGCGGCCTCATCGTCGATTCCTTCGTGACCAGAGTGGGCGGAAGGCTTGCCTGCATCTTCACTCACCAGGACGACCCGCGGATCGCAGACCTTGTCGACCGTGTGATGGTGGAGTGCCGCACCCTTGCAACAGGTTTCGGCCTCGTCGGCCACGGTGAGGCAGGGAGAGCGGACCTTTCCGTCGAGAGCGGGGAGGGCGTGCTCGTCTTCCTCTCCAGCGGGGCGGGGGGAGGGGCCTGGAGCGAGGTGCTCGCCCGTATCTTCGCCGACCCCTACACGACGCCCGCCCTGGTGGACGACCCCCTCCTCCACCGGGGGTTTGCCTTCACCTGCAGTGACGGCGGGGTCTACCCCACGCCGTCCGGCGCCTACGACCTCCTCCAACACATCCGCGGCGGCGCCTCCGTCGTGAAGGTTGAGGGACCGGAGAAGACCGTCGCCACGGCCGGCACAGGCGCCGACCCGGCCCTCCTCCTCGGTACCGGCCGTGGGTGCCCGCCGGTCGCCGGCGTCCTCGCCGCCGTCGCGGCCTCAGGCCTCATGCCGGTCAGCCTCTGCGACGCCGTACCGGTCTGTACAAAAGCCGTCTGCCTGGGATTCGGGGTCCATGACGGCATGCTCATCGGCCCGGCAGACCTCTTCGACGACCCGGCCTTCACCCCGCGGTGAGGCCTCCGGAAAAAACGGTGCAATGGGGTTTTTCCGGCTGATGGAAAGATTAAATACTTTCCACCACCACATAACCTCAGATGGTCAACAGTATTGTTCTGCCAGTGAAAAAAGTTTTTTCGCTCGTTGATTCAAAGATTAGCGTAGAGATCAAGGACGAGGGCCGGAAGCTGCAGGGAAGACTCGTTGCCGTGGACGAGCACCTGAACCTGCACATGGACGAGACGATCGAGTTCACGGGCGACCAGCGGGGACGCAACCTCGGCACCGTCGTCATCAGGGGGAACAATATTCTTACGATCGCACCCCTTATCTGATGGACATGCCATCTGTTGAAGATGAGGCCCTGAGGATCATCCAGTCGAGGCAGGAAGGAGTGCTCCAGAGTGAACTCTGGAAACTCCTCAACATCGACAGCCGGAAATGCTCGCGGGTCGTCAAGAAACTGAGCGATGCCGGCCTCATCGATCGCCTCGAGTACAGAGAGGAGGGGCTCAAGACATACCTGCTGAAGGCACGGCAGCAGGCGGTCGATCCCTCTCTCCTGATGGCAGGAGAAGAGTTGATCCCCTGTATCGGTTGTGACCTGGACTGCAATGTGGAGCAGTGTTCGGTCCTTCTTGACTGGATGTACGAACTGGCAATCAGCGAAGTGAACGAGTAACCTGTCCTTGCCCGGGACGAACTTCCTTTTTTCGGCTCTTGTGAATCGCTCATGCTCTCACCAAGGCACGAGTGCGGCCCGCTGCCGTCCCCATAATCGAAATTGGGGGACGAAGTGCCTTCGAACCCCACATTGGGATTGGGGGTGGGACGGCAATCTCCCCCTTAGCAATCCTCTTCCGGGGTTCTATCCTCATTGCAAGGGTTCGGGATGAAACCTGCGGTGATTCCGTATGGAAAAGGCGATTGATCGGGCTCTCCCATCCCTAATTCTATCCTAATTTTGGGGGTCCGGGGGGCCGCCGCCCCCCGGTGTCTGATTAAGGGATGGCGTTTGTACGGGTGTCACAGGATCTAAATGCCTGTACCGGGGATGAAACCCGCGGTGAGCATGTATGGAGAAGGTAGTGGATCCACGCTTTCACCGGAGGATCAGAGGTATCTCCCACTTTCAACAGAGCAGAAAAATGGAGACCTGATCATCACCGCCGCCGGCGGTACAGGGCCGCCACCATCCACCCCGCAAGCACCACCCCCCCGGCGAGCAGGAGGACCTGCGGCAGGGGCCGGTTAAAAATGGTCGAGAACCCGAACAGGGACTTTTCTGGAGAGATGGCTCCCGGGGCCTCCGCAACAGGGGGCAGTGTTTCGATCGTCCTGACAGGCGGGAGTGTCGGGGGCTGCGTCGGCTGCGTCGATATCACTGCGGCAATCGTTTCGAGGGCGTACATGGATACCCTCTGGTCACCCGTGCCCGTCCCCGAGAGGACAAGGGACCCGTCGTCCGAGATGACGGCCGCGGTGACCGACGCGGGCTGTGTCTCCTTCCAGAGGAGTTCGCCATCTTTCGAGAGCAGATAGACGGCCTGGTCCTGCGATGCCCCGACAACCCGGCCATCAGATGTGATCCCCACATGATGGACGCGGTTGTCTGTCCTGTACTGCCAGAGCAGCGTCCCATTGCTGCTATAGAGGTGAACCCGGTAATCCAGGGACCCGACGGCGATCAGGGCCCCGTCAGGGGATATGGCGACCGATCGAATCCCTTTCCCGGCATCCTTTTTCCAGATCTTTTTGCCGTTCTTGCCCAGCATGTAGACCTGACCGTCGGCACCCGCGGCGACCAGACTGCCGTCGGCCGAGATCGCGACGGCATCGACATCGCCTGTCGTATCATACTTCCATAACTCGCCGGCGCCGCGTCTGAGAAGGCGTACTGTGTCGTCGTCGCTTCCTACGGCGATATATTTTCCATCGGTAGATATGGCCACGCTAAAGGCGAAGTACCCGGAATTCCACCGCCAGTCCAGATCCCCCTCGCGGGTAAAGACCCGCACCAGGTCCGACCCTTCGACGACATAGGCCCCGTCCTTCGAGACCGCAGAACCATAGACCGGGCACCCTGTTTCATGGCTCCAGAGGAGGGTGCCGTTCCGGTCATAATAATACAGGGCCCCGGGCCTGTTTGTCCCGACCGTAAAGGAGGAACCGTCGGGCGCCAGTGCAAGGGTCAGGATCTCGCTCCCGAAGGCATGCTCCCATGTACGGGTCGCCTCGATCTCTCCGGCACTCCCGACCACCACGGCCTGTAGTGCCAGAACAAAGAGAAGAGCAAATAGTGTCCACTTCGGCATGCACGTCCCCCACCTGCTTCTCCCTTCCGACAGCAGAGGAAGAAGAGAGTTTGAGAGAGATCACGCCCCTCATATATGAATTTTGCGCTGACGGGAGCGGCAGAGATGTCCGCCGACCGGAAGTCTTATGTAGGGACATCGCCAGGCCAGAACAATGAGCTCCGGAACAGTTGAGGCAACATCTCATCTGATAGGCGAGCTGATCCTCTGTGCGGTCGTCATGACCGCCGCTGTCCTCCTCATTATCTATTGCCTGGGTTTCTCCTTTTCTTTCTCGATCTCTGAGGACCCGTGCATCTTCGAGATCATCGACATCGCCCACGTCGATGACGAAAAACCGTATACGATGAACTATGACAGCCGCGTCTCCCTCTGGTACAACCCCCGTCCCCCTCCCGAGGACGCGGGGGACGCGGCCATGAAAGAGTTCTGGAAACGCCTCGGCGTCCATACGACCGAACCCGACAGGACACGCTATTATGTCAAAAACGATATGTATCCCACATTTTTCAAAAACGGCCAGAAGGTCGAGGCCCGCATCCTGACGATGGAGGCGCACGAGTTCATACAGACCCATCACACCGGCACCCAGTATATGACAGGCACAGGGAGCCAGTGGTGCCCGAACGGTCGGATCATCATCGACTTCGCCAACGGCACCTTCCGTCCCGGCGACGTGGTGCGGGTCGAGATCCGCGACACCCGGACAGGTGCGCTCATCTCTGCCGATACGTATACTGCATAGCGGCGCGGGCGGCGAGGCGGGCGACCCGCAGGGGTTCTGGGATCTTCCCGTCGCGGGTGAAGGCATCGACGACTCTCCCCGCGTCCGCCGTCTCGATCCCCGCCGACCGCAGGTAGACGGTGTACCCGGTGCCAAGGCGGAGGGGGACGCGAGGGCCGAGGCGGCTGTACGCCTCCATCCTCTCTGCATCGCCCGGGAAGTGAGCGGCGATATCATCTTCAAGACCGTCCGAGTCCTCGTACGTGACCACGACGACGGGGAGCCCCGTCGCACGGCTGACCACGTCGGGGTCGATGATATTGTACCAGGCGATGACGCACCCGGAGAGGAGGACACAGTTGATATCCTCCCGTTCCAATCCTTGAAATAGGGAGATCACGGCAGCGGTCCCGTCCACGCCGCCGACCGTCACCTCGCCGAACCCGAAGCCGTCGACCACGCCGTCCCTGCGCATCACGACGCCGGCAAGCGTGGACCTCTCCCGCCCCCGGAAACTCTCGGCGATACCGAGGGCACGCAGCCCCGTCTTCGCCATGTGCATGGAAGCACTTATGACGATGGCTTTTTAAATAGTATGGCAATGGAGATCGAGAAGGACCAGGTGTGCATCTTCATTCCCACCCTGAACGAGGCGCCGACCATAGAAGGCCTGGTCAGGGAGTTTCAAGAAAGGGGATATCACCGGATTCTGGTGGCTGACGGGCACAGTACCGACGGCACACCGGAGATTGCGCGGAAAGCCGGGGCAGAAGTCATCTTCCAGACTGAAAAGGGAAAAGGAAACGCGATCATCGAAGCAGCCGCGATCATCGATCTCCCCTATGTCCTCATGCTCGACGGGGACGGCACGTACCTCCCCGACGACGCCGAGAAGATGCTCTCTCCCCTCGTCTCCGGTTTCGACCACGTGATCGGCGACCGTCTCGCCTACCCGGAGAAAGGCGCCTTAACCCGCCTGAACCTCGTCGGGAACTATATCATCAACTATTTCTTCAAGGTCGCCCACGGCCGCGACCTCCATGACATCCTCTCCGGCTACCGCGCCTTCACCCTCTCCTCCCTGCGGCAGATGGACCTCCAGGAGGCGGGGTTCGAGATCGAGACCGAGATGGCGGTGCAGGCGGTAAAATTCGACCAGCAGGTCGCGGTGGTCCCTGTCCACTACCTGATGCGGCCGGGGACGCCGACCAAACTCAATCCCGTCCAGGACGGGTTCAGGATTCTCTCGGCAATCTTCCGTTTCGCCCGCCTTAATAATCCCCTCTTCTATTTCGGGATGATAGGGCTCCTGCTCACCTTTATCGGCGGGTGCATGGGGGTCTATGTCTTCCTCGAATGGCTCAAAGACATCGAGCACCTCCCGATGACCATCCTCACGGTGCTCTTCATCGTCGTCGGCATCGAGATCTTCATGTTCGGCGTGATCAGCGACCTGATCCTCGCCTTCCACCGCGAGGTGATCCGGGAGGTCCAGAGGCTGCAGCCGCCTCAGCCGCCGAAGAGACGGGAGTGAGTGAGTCGGCCTCCCCCTCTATCTCGGTCTCGTCAGTTCAATCTCCATCAGCCCTCTTTTTTTGATCCCCTGCCGCTTCATGCTCCGATTCTCATAAAAACAATAGCGGATCATTTATCTTTCCCTCGGGTATATCCTCCACCTCATTGCAGAAGGCTTATGAGAGAATCCCGTCCCCCTCACGGAAAAAATTCAGATGGTGAACCGTCGAAAGGTCCGCAGATGAGCGATGTAATTATTCAGGCCCTCGAAAAAGTGGAGAACAGCGGGAAGACGCACACGAAGGAGATCTAAGAGGGGAAAGGTCAGTACCCAAATCGCCTCTCATATGCAGTGTGGTCCAGCCACTCGATGATCACCACGATCGTCTCGCCGTCGCTGGCCACCGTATAGATCAGGCGCCACGAGTCGTTCTGGTTATACTTCCAGAGGTTCTGTGGCGACGAGTGGTGCCGTCGTCATGAAGGTGATAGAGGGGGAGGTGACAGAGGGCGGTTCGTCCCGACCGTGCCGGTGATAGGTGCCCTGCGATCAGGTCGGGGAGATCATCACGCCTCATCACGCATTATCTCAGTGGCCCCTTTGTCTCCCGGGACAGGACATAGTGCGTGTCCCGCCGCGACGTGCCCCGCCGTTCAAGAATATGCTTTGTGACCATCTCATTCAGGTCTCTCAGTGCGGTTCGGGCGGCGACGGTGTTGAGTTTCTGATACTGAGTGTTGGTTATGGTGCCATGCTCCTTGAGGAAGGAAACGGCTGCGATCTGTCGGTCGTTCAGACGGAGTTCCTGTAGATATCCATCGGTGAAGAGATTCATGCGCATGGTGAGCGTGAAACCGAGGGGCGTACTGACAATCTCAGGCGTTGGCAGTTTTCCCTCCTCCAGGGCCCGGATGATCCGTTCGATCCCCGACCCGTAACGCTCCACGAGGCCAGCACGGTAGAAGACATCGGTGATCAACGGGTTGCGGAGATAGGAATAGTGTTCCCTGAGGATCATCTCGATGGTGACGCCCTCGGGAAGGCGACCGGGGTTGTGGAAGCGGATGGCATCGTCGAAGATCCTGACCTGCGTCTGGACGGTGTTGTTGAAGTAGTCCCGGTGGATGAGGGCGTTGAGCAGGGCCTCGCGGATCGCCGGGAGAGGGTATTCCCAGACCTCCTTCCGCTGAAAGGACTCCTGCATCGCCTCCTCTGAGATGTCGTAGCGGACGCCGATTGTAGTTCTTGATGATCCTCTCTGCCTCCTCGAACTGGACAAAGAGGTTGCCCCTGATCTCGTGGTCGCCGATGATGATGATGTCGGCCCGCCTGAACCTGCCGATTCTGATGATGGTGTTCGGGAAATATGTCTGCGGGTCTTTGCCGAAGAGGACGATGGCACCGTTGGTGATGCGGCCGTCCCTGATGAGGCCGAGACGGCGGAGGACGGTGTCGGCAAATCCCGACACTTTTCCGAAGGTGCTCCGCAAGTATTTCCAGCAACCGTAATGCCAGAGAAAAAAGAAAACAACGCAAGCGGAAAGCCAGAAGAAATGTAACATTCTGGAAAATAGAGATTTGATTAATATTTATTATATTACTATCCGGAACACTCAATAGATACAAGATATGGAGAAAAATTCAGATAATCACAAAATGATTGACCAAGTGTCATGTACCAATCTTCTTCGCGAAACCACCCTTGTGATACTGAATTTCGAATAAGACTCTCTTTGTCGATGCCCAGATGTTTCGCAATCTCAGTAAGAGCATCATGTGGATCCATACGCTCAATATCATCTTTGTATTTTGAAAGTTGTCTATTTTTCTCAAAAGATTTAGCAACAAGGCTTTTTTCGAAACTCTGTGGTATAAATATAAAATGAAACTGGAATGAATGACGAGAATCCTGCTTTGAAGTAAGAGTGATCGTGCAATTATCTTCGTTCTTATCAAAATCTACATTGTTCATATTTTTAGCCCGTATAATCTCAGATATTGTATCGTAATAATTTCCTAGGAGAAACCTATGATTGGAACCATCAGAATCCTTGAGAACAACGTAGTGTAGATTAAGGGGAGTAAAAGCAGCAAAGTATTCTCGAATAATTTTTGGGATATATTTGCTAATCAAATCATGCCCATTGTCCGAAAGGATAATACAAGGTTTTCCATCACGGCAACCCCATCTATAATACCTACTAAAACTCTTAAAATCACTATGCAGGCGGATTGGCAACACAGCATACTCTATTTTCAAGATTTCATCCAGAAACCAAGAGTCATATCTTCCTTCACAGAGAATAGGGCGAATCATGATTAAACACCCCGAAGATCTGCATTAATAGTCTCTATATCATCCAAGGCTTCACTCCCAGAGATGACTTCTGCTTCACTCGCGTGTATGTCAGTTCTGTTATGCATTTTTATGACTTGGACAGTATCAAGACATTCTATATTATTTGCCGATTCTAACAAACTCTCAATTAGATCTTCAGAATGAGTTGAAATAAAAAATTGTGTATTTTTTGAACAAAAAAGAATAGAATCAGCTAACATTTCGATGTAACCAGGATGAAGAGATACCTCTGGTTCTTCAAGAACAATTACTCCATTTTTGGCTAGAACACTTAAATATACTATTTTTAGTATCGATTTGAGCCCATCTCCCATTGAAGATAGTGGGATTGTCCGATCATATCCGTTTAGAGAAACGAACATGCCTTCATCAGTCTTACGAATATCTTCAATATAGGGAATCTTTGAAATAAGCCAATCCTGTGATTCAGACATCAGATTTCTTCGAACAACTTCATCATGCAAATCCTCCACTTTTCGCGCATTACCACTCGATCCAATATCACTCACAAAATTGGCTTTATTGGAATTACTCGAATGAACCGTGAATACTCCATCATCTCCGTAGAAATACCTTAAAAATTCGAAGACTTCTTCTCTTCGTAGAAGGTATCTTGGTTTTTCTGGGCCTAAAGCAACATACAGATAATCAAGAGCATTATTCGAAAAGCCAGATATCACAATCTTATTTTTGTTATACATATATGATTCAAACTTTTCTTGTAATAGCCCAATATAATCCGCCAATGTTTGATCAACGTATTCATTATTTTCATCTATATCGTATAATCTCGATTGAATGTCAGATGGAATCATCCCATCAAGTGTTATTTGTTTTGCCTTTGGAGATGACCTAAAATAATATTTTCTCTCCTCATTGTAGCGAGATTTATATCTTGCAAGGGTATCTGGTTGACTAAGGTATTCATGTATTTTTTGGGAGAAAAAATTCTGGATCATTGTTCCAGTCTCATCTTTTGGGTATCCAGAAGAATATAATTCTACGAACATCTTACTATCGCCATATGCAATCTGTATTGACTGATTTAAACCACGAATAAGATATTCTATCGAATATTTTTGGATAATCTCATTTAACACAGAAACACCAAGGGAGTCTTTGCACTTGTTTCTCCCTGAAATTAACAGAGCAACTGCTTCAAGAATAGAAGATTTGCCACTATTGTTTGGGCCAACAAAAATATTCACGGCTTTGGGTTGAAAGGATATTTCATTCAATGCTCGATAATTTTTAATAGAGATCTCTTGAAGTCCATCCATACTAAAAGGAATGTTGTACTGGTTTCATTTCTACCTTCCGATATGAAGGGGAACATATTGTATCTCCACATCTTTTTTAATTAACGAGCCCATTTTGTGTTAGTAATCTGATCACAGAACCCAGAGATCGCTCCTGAACATAAGGTACTGATACCGACGGGTGACCTGCCTGATCTCCGCATTCAAGGAAAACTCAGTTCAGATTGTGGGAAGAACGGAGATCCCCTATCCTCCCTCAATAAACAAGGGGGATACTCCAATCCCTCCCAAAAAACAGCTTAAAAACTCCCTTTCCCCCACAACCCCGCGTACAACAAAACCCGGCACGAGTACTCCGCGAGCGACGTGTAGAGATATGCCTCGTCGAGACTCTTCCCCGCCGCGAAGGTGCCGTGGCCGCGGGCGATGACCAGGTGGGCGTCCTTCAGCGCCGCCGCCACATTGTCGGCGAGTTCCTGCGTCCCGGGCGCCCCGCCGACGACCGCGATCTCCGGGCAGAGCATCTCCCCCTCGCTGTCCATCGGGACGATCCTCTCGCAGGCGAGAGACGCCGCCACCGCATGGGCCGGGTGAGCGTGGACGACCGCCCGGTGGGGAGTCAGCCTGTAGACCGCCTGGTGCACCCTGTACTCGCTCGACGCCCCCGGCGGCGCCTCGCCCTCGCAGGGCACCAGCACCAGGTCGCCGGGATCGTCGAGGTACGACCCCGTCCTCGTGATCAGGAAATCGTCCTCCACTCTCCTGCTCATGTTCCCGAAATTTCCGCCGACAAGGCCCTCCGTAAAGAGCCTCTTTCCTATACGCACACAGTCTTCATCCTGCACTCGTCACACCGTCCTGCAACACAGAACTCCTTTGCATATTCGACGACCTGGCCATGGACACGCCCGTACAGTGCCGCGTCCTCGGGCAGCACCCTCTCGAAGGCCGCCTTGAGCGCACCATACGACCCCGTGACACCGATGCACCCGCAGATACGCTTCGTGTAGGCATCGACCACGAAGGACGGACGGGCGAACCCATAGCAGAGGATGCTGTCGGCCGTCTCCTCGCCGACACCATTGACGGCAAGGAGCGCCTCCCGCAAGGCAGGTGTCGGAAGACGGGACAGGCCCTCGATACCCCCCATCTCACACATCCGGCGGCACAACCTCTTCAGCCGCGCCGTCTTCACCCGGTAAAAACCGGTGCAGCGGACCGCCGCCTCGACCGTTGCCGTCTCCGCCCGGTCGACCCCCTCGACCGTGCAGACCCCCGCGTCCTTGAGGAGGGCGAGGGCGCGTTCGACATTCTCCCACCGCGTCTGCTGGGTGAGCACCGCACCGATGACCACCTCGTCCGCGGATGCGTCCCACCAGACGATCTCGCCATAGCGTGCAGCAAGAAAACCGAGCAGGGCCCGGACTCGTTCGTCCTGATCCATGGAAAGAAAAATGGTGAAAGTATCCCTTACTCTTCGATCAGGGGCTTGAGGATATCCTCAAGGACATCGGCACGGGTGACGCCCTCGATTTTCTGGAGGACAATGCCGTCCTTCTCGATGATAAGGGTCGGTACAACACGGATCTGGTACTTCATCGCCTCTTCCATGTTCTGGTCGACATCGATCGTCCTGATCTCGACCAGATCGCCCATCTTCTCCTTGAGGTCTTCAAGGATCGGCGTCTGCATCTTGCACGGCCCGCACCATGTCGCAAAAAAGTCAGTCAATACCGGTTTGCTCATACTATCCCTCTTTCTGCATGATCATCGATCAGAGATAATAAAATGCTTTCGAGCGTCTCTGCGTCGGTGACCTTCTCAAACCTCCCGACCACTTTTCCCCCCGCCTCGATGACGATCGTCGGAACGGTCACCAGCCTGTAGGCAGATATCAGGTCGCGCCTCTCCGCGACATCGATCATCCTCACCTCCACCCTGTCGCCGAGCCTTTCGGCAAGGGCCTCCACGATGGCGGTCTGCTCCCGGCAGGGTTCGCACCACGCGGAGAAGAAATCGATCAGCACCGGTTTACCCATGCCGACGTATGGGGAAAAAAGAGGGGAAAGAGTTTCCGGTTATTTCGAGAGGATCGCCATGATGATCTTGCCGTATGCAGGCCGGGTGACCAGCACGCCGATGAGCACGCCAAGGATCGTGATGATGGCGAAACCGCGGAGAGTCGAGAGGTCCATCAGGGCGAGGGGCAGCATCGCGAAGACGACAGTCCCTGCGGAGACGACAATGATCCCGAGGGCCCGCGAGAGCCTCTTCAGGTAGACGCTCGACGACGGCACCCGGCCCTCGTGGAGCACCTCGTCGGTGATCACGACGAGCTGGTCGATGCCCGTACCCATCACGGCGATGATACCCGCGATCGATGCCAGGTCAAGCTGCTGGACAAACCGTGCGATGCCGAGCAGGATGATGATCTCGGCGAGGTTTGTTGCGACCATGGGGAGCACGATGCTCGGCTCGCGGTACCGGTAGTAGACCACGACACCGACGACGATCAGGGCGGCGATCGCGGCCAGGATACAGAGGATCTTGTAGTAGTCGCCGAGGGTTGCCGAGACAGATCCCGACCCTGCGACAGTCACGTCCAC
Source organism: Methanofollis ethanolicus (assembly GCF_001571385.1). Lineage (NCBI taxonomy): Archaea > Methanobacteriati > Methanobacteriota > Methanomicrobia > Methanomicrobiales > Methanomicrobiaceae > Methanofollis > Methanofollis ethanolicus. The sequence goes on from NZ_BCNW01000001.1 coordinate 1,704,613, forward strand.
AGGCAGGGCACCGGCCCGCAGGTGGATCTCAAGGTTCTCTGCTTCCTGCAGGCCCTCGTCGCCGACGCCGGTGGAGGCGCTGAGGCTGCGGATCGGCCCGGCCTTCAGCTGCGAGGCGAGTTCAGCGGACAGGGGCGCCGAGTACACCGTATTGTTGTCCAGGAGCATGACCAGTTCATGGTTCTGCGGGTCGTTCACCGCATTCGAGGAGATGGCGCCCTGTCTGAAGGCATCCGCACCCTCGGGGCTGAGCGTGAAGCCAACGCCCCACATACCCTGCTGGTCCTTTGTCGGCACGTTGACGCTCGTGATCACGTCGCCGAAGATCACGTGCTCGGTCTGGTTTCCGGTCGTCTGAACGCGGATCTCGAACTTGCCCTGCTGGCCGACGATCTCGTTCGCCGTCTTCATGTCGACGCCGGCGAGTTCAACACGCACATAGCGGGTGATGCCGTTGAGACCGGTGAGGATGTTCACCCGTGCATCCTTGGTGCCGAGGCTGTTCACCTTCTCGTCAAGAGTCCGCTTCACGAGTTCGGCGGTGTCCTTGGAGACGCCAGGGTTCACGGTAACGATGGTCGCCCCGGCCTTCGTGAAGACGGGCTCAAGCTGCTCACGTGTGAACGCCTTCCGAACCTCGACCTGATCCGCCGAGATCGGGATCACCTCGGTGTCCAGTTCCGTGCCCAGAGTGTCTGCAAGTTTGTTGATATCGATGCCCGGTTCGACTGTGACCACTTCGGCCTGGAACTCCATCTGGAGCCAGGAACCCTCCTGGAGGTCGAGGCCGTACTGGAGGTTGGTCGTGAATTTTCCGTCCTCGAAGTGTGGACCGATGGCGATGATCGAGAGGATGACCAGGGCCACCATGAGGACGATCCTCCAATCGGTATAGAGTTTTCTGAGCGTATCGCTGTTCATGCGTGCCTCCCGTTCCGTGTTACGTATGCCCTGAGGATGCCGACGTTGAGCACCCAGGTGTTCATCAGGTCCACAAAGAGGCCGACGAGAAGGACGGCCGAGATCTGGGCGATGACCTCAACGCCGCCGAAGGCCGTGACCGCGAACATCGCCGCGACCGCGGCCATTGTCGTCGTGGTCATGATGATGCCGGTCCTGTAGGCCCCGGCGAACTTGTCCTCCGTCTTCCCCTGCCTCTTGAGGACTCGGGTCGTAAGAAGGATGTCGCTGTCCACCGAGTAACCGATGAGCATCAGCAGGGCCGCCGTCGTTGAGAGGGTGAGAGGAATGCCGATGAGGCTCATGATCGCCGCTGTGATCGCGATGTCCGAGAATGCCGAGATGACAACGGCCACGGAGGGGACGAGGTTCCTGAACGCGATGAAGACCACGAACGCCATCCCGATGAAGGAGAAGATCAGGGCGATGAAGGCCTGCTGCTGGAGGGTGCTCCCGAAGGCCTCGCCGATCTGGTCGATCTTTGCGTCAGGATAGCGTTCCAGGACCTTTTCGTTGAGCGCCTGCGCCTGGTCGTCGTCCATGGGGCCGAACCTGACGTACTTGCCGCCGTCAAGCCCCTCACCGACATCAGTCAGGGGGAATCCTGCGAAATATTCCTTAATCTCATCAATACTGTCGTCGGTGATGACGGTGACGGCAGTGCCGCCTGCAAAGTCGATGCCGGGAGTTAACGGCATCCCTGTGCTCAGCCAGTTAAAAGTAAGGAGGCCGAGCGCCAGAAGAAGCAGAACGAGTGGTATCACTACCATCTGCTTTGGCGGGTATTTGTTGACATCGTAGGTGACAAACCCCATAGGTATATAGTCTGCCGTAGAAGGGATTAATATTTGGATATCCCCCCCTGTATTGCGTCTTTTTGGAGGGGAATAACGTCTCGACCCATTCATTCGCGGGAGGCTTTTTTCCTGATACCACGGCCGGGAGAGTCTGAAATAAAATAGTAAGATTAATATGGAGACCAATACCACACACCACTATGCGGTCGCCGGCCGACATCAAGAAGGAGATCGAGGCCCGCCTGAAGACATATCTTTCACGAGACAATACAGGCATCAGGCATGAAGTTCTTGCCTTTTTCGTCAGGATCAGGTCGACGACGATCCCCGATCTCTATGCGCTGCTCTCCCGGACCTTTACGGTCAGTTATCATTCCATCGCCTCGATGGTGGGGATCATCGCCTCGCGCATCGGAGTCCTGCGTGTGCGACGTGACCCGGAGAGCCCGAACGCCGTCTACGAGATCAAGGACGATTACATCGGCATGGTCACCCGCCTCCTCGACAGCGGATAGGCGGGGGATCACAACAGTTTTACCCTTTCCTGCATTGACGTATAAGGGATGATAAGGACCGGGAAAGAACCCTCTGCCCCGAGGATAAAAGTCTCGGAAGAGGTTCTGTCATATGTTCAAAAGCGAGGCTGCGATTTCAGGGTGTGTACGTCCTGCGGGGGCCCGATTTTGCTTCCGATCTCGGTCAAGCCCCAGAAAGCCACAGACGTGGCAGTGAAGGCAGGGCGCCACTGGATCTATATCTCCATGTACCAGGCGCCGTACCTTGACACCATCGACCTCGGCCTTGTGCCGGCCTACGACCTGGAGTGAGGATGTCGTTCGAGGAACTTCCCCATCAGGCAGATGTGCGGGTGCGGGTGCGGGCAGAGGACTGCAACGCCCTCTTTGCCGAGGCCGCCAGGGCAATGTTCTCCATCATGTACGTCACCTGCGACGAGGGAGAGATCGAGCGGAGCATCACGGTCACGTCCGACGACATCCCGTCCCTGATGATCGACTTTCTCTCCGAACTCCTCTTCGTCTCGGAAGTGGACAGGGTCGTCTTCTCCTCCTTCGATGTCTCCATAACAGGCACGAGCCTTACGGTAACGGCCAGGGGAGAACCCTTCGCCCGGGAGAAACACCAGGGCGGTATGGAGGTCAAGGGGGTATCCTATTCAGGGTTGACGATCTTCAGGGACGGGGAAGAGTTTTGTAGCGAGATACTCTTTGATGTGTGAGGTAGTCGGAAATGCTTGAAGGGATCGAGAAGATCAGCGAGGTCGAATGGGAGGTGCCGGTCGGTTATGTCCCGGGGATGCGGGTACCCGGCCGGTTCTTCCTCTCCGAAGACCTATCGGAGACGCTGGAAGCGGGGGCGGTCCAGCAGCTCGCCAATGTCGCCACGCTCCCGGGCGTCGTCAGATATTCCCTTGCCATGCCCGACATCCACTCGGGTTACGGCTTTCCCATCGGGGGTGTCGCCGCCTTTGAAGAGGACACGGGCGTCGTCTCGCCGGGCGGGGTCGGCTACGATATCAACTGCGGCGTCCGCCTGATCACGACGCCTCTCACCGTCGCCGACATCACAAACCCGCGGGCCCTGATCGAGGAACTCTTCAGGACGGTGCCGACAGGCGTCGGTGCCGAGAGCACGATGCGCCTCTCCGAGGCCGACCTCGACGACCTGATGGCCGACGGGGTGGAGTGGGCGATAGACCACGGTCTCGGCATGGAGTCCGACATCGTCCACTGCGAAGAGCAGGGGAAGATGAAGCAGGCGAACCCGGCCGCGGTGAGCAAGAAGGCCCGTCAGAGGGGGAGGCCGCAGGCCGGTACCCTCGGCTCGGGCAACCACTTCCTGGAAGTGCAGGCGGTGGACGCGGTCTTCGACCCCGAGGCGGCAAAGGCCTTCGGTCTTGCGACCGGCCAGATCTGCTGCATGGTCCACTGCGGGTCGCGGGGCCTCGGCCACCAGGTCTGCACCGACCACCTGCGGGTCCTCGAGTCGGCGACCCGGAAGTACGGGATCGAGATCCCGGATCGGCAACTCGCCTGCGCCCCTGTCCACTCCCCCGAAGGGGAGGCGTACTTCGGGGCGATGGCCGCCGCAGCGAACTATGCCTGGGTGAACAGGCAGGTGATCACCCACCAGGTACGCACCGTCTTCGCACGCCTCTTCGGGATCGCCTATGAGGAGATGCCCCTGGTCTACGACGTCGCCCACAATGTCGCCAAGATGGAGGAGCACGCCGCCTACGGGAAGAGGCGGACCCTCTGCGTCCACAGAAAGGGCGCCACCCGCGCCTTCGGCCCCGGTCTCCACGACGTGCCGCAGGTCTACCGTGCGGTCGGCCAGCCGGTGATCATCCCGGGCAGCATGGGCAGTTCCTCTTATGTCCTCCATGGCACGGCGACGGCGATGGAGAGGACCTTCGGGAGCACCTGCCACGGTGCCGGCCGGGTCATGAGCCGCACAAAGGCCAAGCACGCCACGCCTGGCAGGCAGGTCAGGGAACAACTCCTGAAGCAGGGGATCATCGTCAGGGCGACGAGCGACGCCTCGATCGCCGAAGAAGCCCCTGACGCGTACAAGGAGAGCGACAAGGTCGTCGACGTCGTCCGCCTGGCAGGGCTCTCCCTTCCGGTGGTCAGGCTCCACCCGGTCGGGGTGATCAAGGGGTGACGGCAAAGGCGGCAATCCTCTGGGACGAACCAGGTACCTTCAACAGGTTCGTCAACGAGTGTTGCGGGGTCAGCTGCGACCCCATCAACCAGCTGCTCGTGGCGTCTCCCTTCTACCGCGGGCGGTACGTCGCCCTGATCGTGCCGACCGGGTTTGCGAACCCCCGGTACTCCCGTCTTCTCCCGGCACTCCGCGCTGCGTCCGGTCGGATCCGCACCTTCGTCGAGAACGGCGGTCACCTCCTGATCTTCGGCGCCATGGACGAGCGGCCGGGGGCTTACGACTGGCTCCCCTTCAGGGTGGAGTACAGGCACGACTTTGGGCAGAGGAAACTCGTCTTCCCTGCCGAGAGCGAGTACGCCGCGATCGTCGAGGACTACGACACTGATGCCGTCGAGACAGACGGCGTCTTCCCTGATGCCGACGCGGACGTGATCGCCGCAACACCCGAAGGGGAGGCGGTCGTCCTTGCAAAGCAGATAGGAAAGGGAGTGGTCGTCGTCACCAGCATCCATGAGTATCCCTCTGCCCGGTTTGTCGGTACCTTCTGTACCGCGGAAAGAGAAACCTTATTTTAGAAGAGTGTAATGGAGAGTACAGGTGGAATAATGGACCAGTATATCATTTCCGCTTCATCCACGACAGACGACCTCACGCCGGTGGTGATGGCGGTCCATCTCCTTCTCAACAGGCTGCCGATAACGGCACGGTCACGGAATGCACCAGGGCTGCGTGTCGAGGAGGGGAGGGTGGTCGACGGTCACTATACCGGTCCGCTCCTCGAAGCCGCCATTGCAGAAAACAGACTGAAAAAAGATGTGCCGCCGTCAGGCCCCTATAGAGGGGTGCCTGTCGTCGTCGCACCGGTGCGCGACAGCGCCGGCGAGGCGATTGGTGCGATCGGCGTCGTCGACATCACCGGGATCTTCGACCTCGCGACCCTGATGGAGCACCAGTCCGCGATCCTGCAGCAGGTCTGCGGAAAAGACCCCTGTCCTCTCCCTACAGAAGCGATCCCCGCAAAAAGGTAATAGCCATGAACGATGTTACTGAGAAGGTTCTAAAGATACTCGAATCGGCCGAAGACCCCATCACCGCTGAACAGATCAGCGAGTCCCTCGATATACCCGGTTCGTCGGTCGCACACCATATCAAAAGCCTGCGCGAGGCAGGACACGACATCGAGTTCTCCCGGGGGTCAGGCTATCTCCTTGTCAGGGGAGGGGGGGCGATCACCTCCGAGGAGATCGGAAAGACGCTCAAGACCGCGGTGATGGGCCGGGAGATCAGGTACCATGAGAGTGTCGGCTCGACAAACTGGGCGGCCCGGAAGCTCTGCACTGAAGGGGACCCTGCCGCCCTCCACGGCACCCTGGTCGTCGCCGGAGAACAGACCGGCGGTTTCGGGAGGATGGGCCGCGCCTGGGTCTCGCCAAAGGGTGGCATCTGGGCGAGCCTCATCCTGAAACCGACGATACCGGTTCACTCCCTCTTCCTGATCACGATGGCCGCGTCCCTTGCGATCGCCCGGGCGATCAGGCGGAAGTACGACCTCGGGGCCCTGATCAAGTGGCCGAACGACGTATATATCGGCGACAAAAAGGTGGCCGGGCTCCTCGTCGAACTCTCGACCGAGGGGGAGACTGTCAACTACTGTCTCCTCGGCATCGGCATCGACGCCAACGTGGATATCAGCGACCTCCCCCCTGACCTCCAGAAGACGGTCACGTCTGTCATGGCAGAACTCGGACACGAGGTCGACCGGGCGTCCCTGCTCACGACTGTCCTCAAGGAGTTCGAGAGCAGGTACCAGATCCTGGAGAGCGGCGAATACGACCCGATCATCAGGGAGTGGAAGAGCCTTTCCCGCACCCTGGACAACCGCGTCTCGATCAGGACGATGCGAAAGACCTTCGAGGGCATCGCCATCGACATCGACCAGCACGGCGCCCTGATCATCAGGCGGGACAACGGGCGGATCGAGAAGGTCGTTGCAGGCGACTGCATGCACCTCTGAGGGCGGGCGATGTACGGCAGCGAAGAGCGCTCCCGCATTATCGCAGAGTCTGCCGGCTTTGTCGCCCTGATAGCCGCGGGTTCGTGGGTCTCCATTCCCTTCGTCCCTGTGCCCCTCACCCTCCAGACCTTCTTCGTCCTCCTCTCCGGAGCGGTGATGAAGAGATGGGCGGTGGTGCCCGCGGCCCTGTACCTTCTCCTCGGCCTTCTCGGCCTGCCGATCTTCCACAATGGCACGGCTGGCATCGGCGTCCTGATGGGGCCGACCGGGGGTTTCATCGTCGGCTTCATCGCCGCGGCCCTCGTCGCGGGCCTGGCGTACGAGAGAGACGCCGAGATTGTCAGGATCGCCGGCCTTGCCGCCGCCTCGATTGCGATCTACCTCTTCGGGGTCTCCTGGCTTGCATATTCGACCGGCATGGGACTTGTGGCCGCAACTCTCGTCGGGATGGTGCCCTTCCTCCCCGGCGACGCTGTCAAGACGGCGGCCGCGTATATCGTCGCACGAAGACTGGCATGATCGAGATCGACGGCCTCGTCCACGGCATCCTCACCATCCCCTCCCTCCGGGTCGACGAGGGGCACACCGCCCTCATCGGCCCGAACGGGAGCGGCAAATCAACTTTTCTCTCTCTTCTTTCCGGCATCGCCGTCCCTCTCTACGGCCGGATCGGCATCGACGGCCGCCCGCCGCGGCTGGTCGACGTCGGGTGGGTCTCTGAGTTTCCCGACCAGAGCATCCTCTTCACCCGCGTTGATGACGAGATCGCGAGTCCCTCCCGTTTCGCCGGCCTCCCCTGCAAGGAGGTGGAGACGCGGGTGGAGGCGGCCGCACGCCTGGTCGGCATCGAAGACCTCCTCCCCCGCACGGTCAGGGAACTCTCCGGGGGCGAACGGGCCCTGGTGGCCCTCGCGACTGCCCTCTCGACAGATCCGGAGGTGCTCGTCCTCGACGAGTTCGACTCCCATCTCGACGGCGAGACGGCGGAGGTCGTCGAGGAGGCGCTGGCCAGGTGCCGGTGCCGGTACTCTGTCCGTTGCACGCAGGACATGGCCGCCGCCGCACGGGCCGACACCGTGCTGTACCTGGAAAAAGGGCGGGTCGGCGAGATAGGCACGCCCGCCGACGTCTTCGCCGCCCGCGAAGAGACCTGCTTCTACCCCCCCCTCTGGAGGACCGCCCATGGACGTCAGGCTTGAGGGCGTCATCTTTAACCGCGGCGCCTTCACCCTCTCCTGCTCGGGCGTCTTCGGCGAGGGCGTCCATCTCATCAGCGGCAGGGTGGGGAGCGGGAAGACGACCTTCGCCCTCCTCCTCGCGGGTCTTGTGACGCCATCGGCGGGGACGATCATCAGGGATGGCATCGCCTCCCTCACTCTCTCCTTCCAGAATCCCGAATACCATGTCACCGAGGCGACGGTCGAGGACGAGGTCCTCTCCTACGGCGCCGACCCGGTAGAGGTCACGGCCCTCTGCGGCCTCGAAGACCGCCGGGGGGACGACCCCTTCGCCCTCTCCCGCGGCGAACTCAAGCGCCTCCACCTCGCCTGCGTCCTCGCCGGGAAGCACGACCTCCTTGTCCTGGACGAACCCTTCAGTTCTCTCGACTGCGTCCAGAAAGGGCGCCTGTGCAGGGAACTGGAGGAGAGGGACGGCGGCGTCACCGTCATCTTCACCCACGAGAAACAGGTGCTGCCGCGGGCAGACTATCTCTGGGAGGTCGAGGAGGGAGAGGTCGTCTGTCTCGGCAGGGTGCCGGACGCCATCCCGGCATGGCGGCACGCACCGCCGTACCTCAGGTACGCCATCGACGCCGGCGTGGTGCCGGAGAACATCAGGTTCAGGGACACGGTGGAGGCGCTATGCAGGACACACGACTGAGACTCTTCTGCATCTTCGCCCTCTCCATCGCGGCCTTCCACTCGGTGCACGGCGCGGCCCTCGTCTTTCTCTGGTGGGTGGTATTCAGCAGGAGGCGCGCCTCCCTCCCGCCGCGGACCGCAGGGGCCGTCGTCCTCCTCACCCTCGGCATCACCGCGGCCGCGACCGAGGTCACCGCAGGTGGCGGCCTCGCCTACTTTTTCCGCCTGGCCGCGGTCTTTCTCATCGCGTTCTGGGCGTACCGCGAACGCGTCCCTGGCGAACTCCTCGGCGCCGGTGCCTCCCTCTTCGGGAAAAAGTGGGGCTTCGACATCGGCCTCGCCGGAGAGATGGGAATGGAGGCACTCGCTTCCCTGGAGGGTGACATCACACGGATGAGAATGGCACTGCGACTGAAAGGGAAGGGCCGCGGCATCAGGGCCGTCGTCCCCCTCGGCCTCGGCCTCCTCCACGCACAGATGCAGAGGTCAACAGACCGCGCCTCCCTCCTCGCCGTGCGCGGCTACACCGGTGGGGGGTCAGTCTGCCCTGTTTTTACCCGGACGAGAGCAGACAAATGCGCCGCTGCTCTTGCCGGAATTATCGTAATTCTCTCGTATGTACCTCTTAGTGATGTATTTATATGATCAGATTGAAAAATTGAGAGGCTTGAGGATATTTAAGAGCCCCGAGGTATTCAGATGAGTGCTGCCAGTTCTAAAAGGGTATATATCACCGATACGACGCTCAGGGATGCCCATCAGTCGCTCATCGCCACCCGCATGAGAACGGAGGACATGATCCCTCTGGCTCGGAAGATGGATGATGTGGGCTTTTTCTCCCTGGAGGCCTGGGGGGGTGCGACCTTCGACAGCTGCATCCGCTTTCTCAACGACGATCCCTGGGACCGTCTGAGAGACCTGAAGGCCGAACTTACGAAGACGCCGATCCAGATGCTGCTGCGGGGGCAGAACCTGGTGGGCTACCGCCACTACCCCGACGATGTCGTGGAGCGTTTTGTCGATGCCGCATATAAGAATGGTGTCGATATCTTCCGCGTCTTCGACGCCTTAAATGATATCAGGAATATGGAGAAGGCCTTCACCAGCGTGAAGGCGGCAGGCGCACACCTGCAGGGGACAATTTCCTACACGACAAGTCCGGTGCACACCACGGCCACCTTCATCGACATGGCCGAGGAGATGGCGGCGCGTGACTGCGACTCCATCTGCATCAAGGACATGGCCGGGCTGATCATGCCCGAGGCCGCCCGGGAACTCATCGCGGGGATCAAGGAGAGGGTCGATATCCCGGTCTGCCTCCACTCCCACTCGACGAGCGGGATCGCGTCGATGAGTTACCAGGCGGCGATCGAGGCGGGCGTCGACATCCTTGACACGGCGATGTCGCCCTTCGCCCTCGGCACCTCGCAGCCCCCGACGGAGAGCGTGGTCGCCTCCCTCAGGGGCACGGCGCGGGACACCGGCATCGACCTGCACGCCCTTCGTGGAGTGCGGGACCTCTGTGTCGGCCTCAGGGAGAAGTACGGCGGCCTCCTCGACCCGATCTCCGAGCGGGTGGACAGCGACGTCCTCATCTACCAGTTGCCCGGCGGCATGATCTCGAACCTGGTCTCCCAGTTGAAGGAGCAGGACGCCCTCAACCGCATGGAGGAGGTACTCGCCGAACTGCCGAAGGTGCGGGCAGACCTCGGCTATCCTCCCCTCGTCACCCCGACCAGCCAGATCGTGGGGACGCAGGCTGTCCTGAACGTCCTGATGGGCAAGGAAAGATACTCCAATGTCACGAAGGAGGTCAAGGACTATGTCCGCGGCCTGTACGGCCGGTCGCCGGCGCCGATCTCCCCCGAGATCAGGACTCTGATCATCGGCGACGAGGACGTGATCACAGGCCGGCCCGCCGACCTCCTGGAACCCGCCTACGAGAAGATGCGGGAGCAGGCGGTGAAGGAGGGGCTCGTGCGGAAGGAGGAGGACGTCCTCACCTACATCATGTACCCGGCAATCGCCCCGTCCTTCCTGAAGGGCGAGAGAAAGCCCGAGGCGATCCCGCAGAAGGCGACGGCTGCAGCAAGCGCCGCCGACATCCCGGGCTTCATGGAGGTCGAGGTCGACGGCGAGATCTTCTCCGTGCGGATCCTCTCTGTCGAGGGGAGTGCGGTCGAGTCGGCCGCACCCTCTGCCGGTAAGGAGATCCCGCGGGGCGAGATCGCCGGCGGCATCAAGTCCAATATGCAGGGCATGGTCCTTGAGATGCGGGTCTCCGCAGGCGCCGAGGTGCGGAAGGGCGACGTCCTCCTGGTCCTCGAAGCGATGAAGATGGAGAACCCGATCTACGCCCCTGCCGACGGCAAGGTCACCGAGATCTTCGTGGATGCAGGAGACGTCGTCCAGAACGGGGACGTCCTGATGGTGGTCGAATAAACTCCCCTCTGTGTGGTCACATGAGATATTTTGAGAAGGTGCTCATCGCAAACAGGGGCGAGATCGCCATCAGGGTGATGCGGGCCTGCCGCGAACTCGGGATCGAGACGGTCGCGATCTACTCGGCCCCCGACAAAAACGCCCTCCATGTGAAGTACGCGGACGAGGCCTTCTTTGTCGGCGAGGCCCCGCCGCAGAAGAGTTACCTGAACATGGAGAGGATCGCCGAGATCGCGAAGATGTCGGGAGCGGAGGCGGTCCACCCTGGCTACGGGTTCCTGGCAGAGAACGCGAAGTTTGCAAAACTCGTCGAGGACGAGGGTCTCACCTACATCGGCCCGTCCTGGAAGACCATCGAGATGATGGGCTCGAAGATCGAGAGCAAGCAGACGATGCAGGCGGCGGGCGTGCCCGTCCTGCCCGGCACGCCGGGCGGGATCACGAGTCTCGACGAGGCGGCGAAGGTCGCGGAGGAGATCGGCTATCCGGTGATTGTGAAGGCGAGCGCGGGCGGCGGCGGTATCGGGATGCATGTCGTCAATTCGCCTGACGAGCTGGAAGAGGCGATCGCGGGGAGCATGCGGATCGCGGGGTCGGCCTTCGGCGACCCGACGGTCTTTATCGAGAAGTATCTCACGAAGCCCCGCCACATCGAGTTCCAGGTGCTCGCGGACAGGTACGGGAAGACTCTCCACCTGTACGACCGTGAGTGCTCGATCCAGCGCCGTCACCAGAAACTGGTGGAGGAGGCGCCCTGCCCGATCATGACGGACGAGCTGCGGGAGAGGATGGCGGCCTCGGCGGTGACTGTCGCAAAGACGTCCCATTACAAGAACGCGGGCACGGTGGAGTTCCTGTACTCGGACGGGGACTACTACTTCATGGAGATGAACACCCGTCTCCAGGTGGAGCACACGATCACCGAGATGATCACCGGGATCGACATCGTGAAGCAGCAGATCGCGGTCGCTGCGGGGCAGGACCTCTCCTTCGACCAGGAGGATGTCTCGATCCGGGGGCACGCGATCGAGTGCCGGATCAATGCCGAAGATCCCCTGAACAACTTCCAGGCCGACCCGGGCAAGATCGTCCGGTACCGCTCGCCAGGCGGCCCGGGGATCAGGGTGGACTCGGGGATCCACATGGGCTACACGATCCCGCCGAACTACGACTCAATGATCTCGAAGCTCTGCGCCCACGGCCAGACGAGGATGGAGGCGATCGAGAGGATGCGCAGGGCGATCTACGAGTACGTGATCCTGGGGGTGAAGACGACCCTGCCCCTCCACCACGCGATCATGCACAACCGGGAGTTCGCGCTCGGCAACACGCACACCCACTTCCTCCAGGAGGAGCATATCGCCCAGAGTCTTCGGCGGTACCTGCGCGAGGAGGAAACCCGCATGCAGACCCTCGCGGACTCTCTGCGGCAGGGGAAGGAGACGGCGGCGATCTCCGCCGCGGTCAACGTCTACATCAACCAGATGAGGCGGAGATAACCCTGCCCCACAATAACCTTTATTAACCAATCCATCATTGTTATACTGCACTTAGGTGCAAACACTCGTGCTGCGGTGGCCTAGTTGGTTAGGGCGCCAGACTCATAGGGTTTTGAGCAAAAACGAAGCGCCCAGATCTGAGATATCTGGAGGTCGGGGGTTCGGATCCCCCTCGCAGCACTCTTTTGGGATGTTTGAGTTCCAATTTTGAATTGCGACTTTTAAAAGGCTCCATTTGATACCTTGACGCACGCCCTTGACCAGAGCAGGCATGACGGCGATGTCCGGGACTCTGCCATGTACTGCGGTGACCTCGTCCTCATGAACCTCAGGACCGGCGACAATGCGGCGGCATATATGTACGCCTCAGATCTTGTCCTGTATCTCAAAGGGGACATTCAGGCCTCTGCCCGCGACCTCGCCGACCAGATCAGGGTCAGGGTCGAGAACCAGATCCCCGCGGTCCCGGAGGAGATCCTGAAAAAAGCGGAGTTCATCGTCCACAGGATACACTATGGGGAGAACGACACTTTTTGAGAATACGTTTTGGGATATGATCCCAACAGATCTGCACATGTTTTCATACCACAGATGCAATAAAAAACGAGATTGCAGGCCCCTACAAATCCCCCACGCCGAGCAAACACCTTCTGAGGGAGGTGGTCAGTCCGAGGACCGAACGGGGATTAACTATTTTGTGTCATCATGATCCGATGGGTGGGGATTTCATGAGATTCACCAAATCTGATATCCCCTTCTCGTACGATCAATTTTATGGATTTATCATTACTTATTTCATAAACAGGGTTCAATAAGGATGTATTTTTGCTGGGAGAGAATTGTTTGACAGGGAGATCGGACATCAGGACATTATGGGGTCGTGAAGAAATGAGGAGTCTTGGAGGGGCTAAGGTCTCTACAGACCAGATTTTTTTAATCTGTCTATCTCAGGCTGAAAGACTTCAAAGAATATGATCATGTTGTTTACAGCCCAAAATCGCAATTCTTCTGACATCTCACCTGTTTTTTTCTCTATTGATATCTTCGCCCATTTTCTGCCCCATTCTTTAGTTATAATGACATTTTCCCCTGTTCTCTCTTCAAGCGTCTTTTGTAACGATGCCAGACGGACCAATTGTTTTTGATTTAATAATTTGTCACTATTTTCAAAATGCAATTCAACACTGAATGCATTCCGAGGTCTTCCCCGGAATATCCATTCATAATGGACATTACTCAAACCCGAAGAGATAGTATAATAATTTCTTGGAAGGGGTTTTGGATAGGTGTCTGGAATTCGATCTCCTAGTTTTGAGACTAGATCAGCGTAAAACTCCAGATATTCCTGTTTTGAAAGACTTTGCGAACCCTCTGAAAGTTCTTTCTTTTCGACCTGTATCAGGTATTCTTTTGCATCGGGAATGGGTATGATGATCGATGACTCTACCGTCAATGCTGTTTCATCATTGATATAGGGGGTTATTTTTACACAGGTAATATCAATGCCAAATTTACGGAGCCAGAAGACAGAGGCCGTCACCTCGGGTCGATATTCCATTGCAAGTAAAATGATTCTTGGTCTATCGTTGATCTCCTCGAATTCAGTATTCTGTATAAAATCAATTAATTTCGATTTTACATGCTCCCTTTCTGCCTGTTCTCCTCTCCTTCTGAGATAATCTACATGAAGATCGATTACTTGATCGAGATTTAATGTCGAACAGTACGCAGCATATTTAATTGCTTGTAATTCAGCTGTTCTTCCGGTATTGTCCCTTTTGAGTTCTATAACAACAAGGTTGCCATCCTGATCCAGGGCGAGGAGATCCAGCCGCTCAGATGTCTTATCAAATTTGTCAAATTCGGTTGTTAAAATGAGTAATTCCTCGCCTAATATCTCGGGATATGTTTCTACCCATTTTTCAATGTTTTTTCTTTCTAATATGTTGTGATCTTTAAAGGTGGTTTTTTGAGGGATTTTTATTCTTTCATCCTGGAGGTTGTACGTAAAAATCATCGAAACTCTCTGTAGACCTTCGAACTATAAAAGAGAGAGGATTTCGCAGGGATCCTTCTGCCATATGGATCTTTTGAGAACTCGCGTGTGCAATGAGTCCGCTTCAAAACCCAACACTTATCCTCCCCCCCGGTTCACCCACATCTGATCCAGATGCACCCCCACAACCGTACACCAACCAAAGGAGCTCCAATATGCCTTCATCTGGCTTGAACCCCCGCCAGGTAGAGGCAGTGACCCTTTCAGGCCGTCAACTCGTCCTTGCAGGCCCGGGCTCAGGAAAGACCCGGGTGATCACCGAGAAGATCCTCCACCTCATCGAGAGCGGGCAGGCCGTCCCTGAAGAGATCCTCGCCCTCACCTTCTCGGACAGGGCGGCCCGGGAGATGCAGGAGCGCATCGACCGGGCCGGCGACCTTGCCGCCGGCTGCACTGTCCAGACCTTCCACTCATTCTGCCATACCCTTCTTCGCGACCATACCCTTGAGAGCGGGCTGAACCTCACAAACGGCCTCATCAGCCGCACGAACCAGATCGTGTGGGGACAACGGCACATCGACGAATTCGGTTTTGAGTATATCGAGGTCGGCAACAATGCTGCCGGTGTGATCGAGTCGATCATGGATGGGATCAGCAGTTTCAGGGACGAACTGATCGCCCCCGACGACCTTGAGCGATATATTGCCGACCGGCTCACGGCTGCACCTGATCCTGAGGCTGAGGTGGAGGTCCGCCGGCTCGCCGACCTCCTCTCGGTCTACCGGGCGTACGAACGCTACAAGCGGGATGAGCGGCGGATCGACTTCGACGATATGATCCATGAAGCGGTCAACCTGCTGGAGCGCCGGCCCCTGGTGCGGGAGCGGCTGGTGCGGCAGTACCCCTACATCCTGGTGGACGAGTTCCAGGACACCAACTACGCCCAGCTCGCCCTGGTCAAGGCCATCGGAAACGGCCACCTATGTGTCGTCGGCGACGACGATCAGTCGATATACCGGTTCAGGGGTGCCTACTTCGGGAATGTGAATGACTTCGCCGCCACCTACCCTGACCATTCCCTTACGGTTCTGAACGAGAACTACCGCAACTCGGCCACCATCCTTGCTCTCGCCCGTGAGTTCATCGAACAGGCGCACGGCCGCACCCAGAAGGATCTCCGCACCGACAACCCCGGTGGCGAACCGGTCGTGGTCGCCGAGTGCGAGAACGAGGCGGCCGAAGCGGTGTATGTGGCCGATGAGATCCGGGCCCTCCTGCAGACCGAATTCACCCCCAGAAAGGAAGGGGAACCGCGACGGTTCCGCTATGGTGACATCGCCATCCTCTGCCGCCAGCGGGCCCAGGGGAAGAAATTCTATCGGCAGCTCGTCAACGACGGCATCCCCTGCGAATTTGTGGGCGAGGAGGACTATCTCCGCTTCCCGGCGGTGCGGGATCTCATCGCCGTGCTGCAGGCGGCAGACGATCCCCTGAACGCCGGGATCCCGATCAACCGTCTGCTGCGCCGGGCCGGGGTCTCAGAGGTGACGGTCCAGGGGATCAACCGGGCGGCCAGGCGGCACGCCGACGCCGGGGAGGACACCGACGGCGTCTACGCGGCCCTCCTCCAGCACAACGGCGATGCGGCGGTGCAGGAGGTCGTCTGCAGGATCGGCCGCGCCATCGAGCAGAAGACG
Source organism: Methanofollis ethanolicus (assembly GCF_001571385.1). NCBI lineage: Archaea > Methanobacteriati > Methanobacteriota > Methanomicrobia > Methanomicrobiales > Methanomicrobiaceae > Methanofollis > Methanofollis ethanolicus. Next base: position 1,720,565 of record NZ_BCNW01000001.1, read on the forward strand.
CAACTCCCCTTCCCTGATTATATCTACACCCTGATGATGGAGAGCGGCGGGCTGTACGCCGCTGTTCTCCGGGAGGGCAACGAGCGGGAGCGGCGGGTGCTGGACTGGCTCTACCGTCTTGCCACCGAATACACCGCCCTCACCCCTGACCCTTCAATCGCCGACTTCCTCCTCTACCTCGACCAGGTGCAGGAGATCGCCGTGGATACGGAGGGGGAGGCCGGCGGCGATGCCGTGCAGATCATGACGATCCACCAGAGCAAGGGCAAGGAGTTCCCGGTTGTCTTCCTGGTCGATCTCTCGGAAGGTCGGTTCCCGGTCCGTTACCGCTCTAAAGTCTTTACGGTGCCTCTTGACCTGGCTAAAAGCCTCCTCCCCGAGGAGGACGAGCGGGAACTCTTCAAGCAGGAGGAGCGTCGTCTCTGCTATGTGGCGATGACCCGGGCCGAGGAACGTCTCTATCTGACGAGGGCGGTGATGTACGACGGGCGCAAGACCGCCGCAAAACCCTCGCCCTTCCTGGACGACCTGCATTATACAGAACACCCCCTCATCAGGGTTGTCCAGGTCCCGGCCCCGGAGACGGTGGCAGACGGTGTGCTGCTCTCTGACCTCGAACAGGCGCGGCAGCGGCTGCAGGGGGAGGCGATCCGGGCAGTGGCCGAGATGCGCCTCTTCACCGCCCTGCAGCGGTTGATGGACCTGGAACGGTGCCGGCTCCTGGCGGCCGGAGAAGATCCGGCGTTCTTTGACCGGGATGCGTTCCTCTCTGTGGCAGCCCCACCCTTTGATCTGGAGGTCCGGGCCGGGGTGCGGTCTGAACCCGGTCTGACCGACGACATTCGCCTCTCAGCCTCTGCCCTCTCCACCTACGAGGACTGCCCGCTGCGGTTCAAGTTCGGGACAGTGCTGCGGGTGCCGACCAGGCCGAAGACCTACTTTTCCCTCGGGACAGCGGTGCACGCCGTCTGCGAGGGGATGGCCCGCCGGAAGATGGAGGGGGAGCGCGTCAGCCTCGATAACGCCCTCTCGGCCCTGGATGCGGCCTGGTCGTCTGTTGGATATCCGTCGCGGAAGAAAGAGGAAGAAGACAGGACAAAGGCGCGTGAGATGGTGGCGACCTATGTGGCCTGGGAGGAGGCGAACAGGAACACCGTCGTGGACGTCGAGCGGTGGTTTGAGTTTTGCATCGACGGCGTGCGTTTCGTCGGCTCCATCGACAGGGTGGAGCGGACCCCGGAGGGCAGGTACGTGGTGGTCGATTACAAGACCGGCAGTTCGAACGGGTTCACGAAAAAAGGTCTCCCTGAGAACATCCAGTTGAACCTCTACTGCCTGGCCGTGTGGGAGATCTTCGGGGAACTTCCGGAGCGGGCGACGTTCTTCTTTGTGAAGGAGAGAAAGGAATTGCATTATTCCCCGACAGAAGAGACTGTCGCTGCATTTCGGGAACGGTTGTCAGGCTATATCCTGCGGATCCGTGCCGGTGAGTTCCCGGTGCGGAGCGGGTACGGCTGCACCCATTGCGATTACCGGATGCTATGCGAAGGGATGGAGGGAGACCAGACCTGATCATTTTTATCAATGGTTCGGACCATAGAATCATTTTGACACAATATTCAAGGTTTGATCATGTTTTTGCGGCAGGTGAGCACCATGGTGCGGCACAACCCCTATTACTAATCTGGATTAGTACTAATCTGGATTGGGGTTTTGTCGAGCGGGAGGAGGGGCGGCGGATCCTTGATGAGGAGCATCAGAAGGGGGGAGGACGGATGATCATCCTGTACGGCCGGCGGTGGTGGAAGAGTGAAGCGAGAGGGGTGCCTGGAGGCGAAGGCGGAGAGGGTCAGACATGACCGATACCCGAGGGAGCGCTATCTCCTCGTCGGGGGCAGTGTGGAGGGGAAGGAAGATCTGCGGGGCGAGGGCTACCTCGTGTACGATCTGGCTGACATCGAGGGTTTCGTGAGAGGTAAGTAATGCCTCCTGAGAAAGGCTTAACATCTCTTCTCCAGAGATAATCGATCAGAACAGGGCTCAGCTGAGGAAAGATGAAGGGCAATAAGAAACTCACGATCATGGTTTCATCCACGGTCTATGGTATCGAAGAACTTCTGGACCGGATATACACGCTCTTAACCGAATTCGGGTATGAAGTCTGGATGTCCCACAAGGGAACCATGCCGGTCTTTTCACATCATTCAACTTTTGATAACTGCATCGCGGGAGTAACAAACTGTGATCTGTTTCTCGGCTTGATTACCCCTCATTACGGTAGCGGGATAGATAAGGACGGACTTTCCATCACTCACCAGGAACTGAGAAAAGCCATCGAACTCAACAAGCCACGCTGGCTTCTGGCTCATGAACATGTGATTTTCGCCAGGTCGCTCCTGAAATATCTCGGGTATAATGGAGGAGACGACCGGAGAAAACTTTTGCTGGAGAAAAACCAGATCCTTGATGATCTTCGTGTCATTGACATGTATGAAGAAGCTATTCTCTCCCAGAAACCCCTGCAGGACCGACAGGGGAACTGGGTCCAGAAGTTCAACTCAGATGATGACGCCGCCCTGTTCGCTATGGCGCAATTCTCTCGATATCAGGAAGTCGAGGCATTTGTGCGCGAGAACTTACGTGATAGTGCCCGCATTTCTCACATTGTTCAGGACAGGAGGGAGCGCCCATGAAGCCGGAGAAGATCGGGGAGATTCTGCTGCCGGGAAATGATCAGAGCACCGAGTTTTTGCCGCGGTGCCAGGATCTTGAGTTTGTAGGTTCAGTTGTCTGCGGATTTCTCAATACATCCGGCGGTTCTATTGTCTGTGGCGTGGATGACAGAGGGGACATTATCGGCATCGAAAACGCCGATCGTGCGGTGAAGAATCTTGAACAGGAGTTGCTCCACGGCATTTCTCCGGGAGCACTCGTTTCTGTTCAGGCCCATAAAATCGGAGAGAAGGCATTGCTGGTAGTCGAGGTACCATCTGGCAAGGACATACCCTATGCCTTTAAGAATGTGATCTATCTCCGTGAAGGTCAGATAACTCGAAAAGCCGATATCGAAACGATCCGAGATATGGTGCTCCGCAAACAGGTTGAACCCGAACGATGGGAGCGGCGTTTTTCTTCTGCCGATATAAAAGAGGATCTGGACAGGGATGAAATCCGCTCCACAGTGGGTGCGGCAAATGAGAGGTTCCAGGTACAGTTTCGCGATAGTGAAAACCCGATCATAGCTCTTGAAAAACTTGGAGTGTGTCGCTATGGGCGCCTGACCAATGGCGGCGATGTCCTCTTCGGAACCAATCCCGCCATGCGTTATCCACAAGTTCGGGTCCGTGCCGCCTGTTTTACGACAGATCGAGCAGATGATACCTATCGGGATATGAAATCCTTTGAGGGACCTCTGGTCCCGGTGTTAGAGGATGTTTACCATTTTATTCAACGGAATACTTCAACAATATCACGCTTTAGCAAGGGGGATCTGGAACGCCGGGACGAACCTCTCTATCCCGTGCTCGCCATCAGAGAGGGGTTGGTGAATGCGTTTGTTCACCGGGACTACAGCGATTTTTCCGGGGGGATTGCCGTTCGTATCTATCCAGATCGTCTGGAGATCTGGAACAGCGGCACATTCCCTGAAGGTGTGACCCCCGATAACCTCCTGTCGGGGCAGCACCTCTCAGTACTGCGTAATCCTGACATCGCTCATGTGATTCATCTACGGGGACTGATGGAGATGATAGGCCGTGGCAGCGTGATGATCAAGAGGGCCTGTGATGAACGCGGTTTACCCCCGCCGAAGTGGTCGGAAGATAGACGCGGCGTTACCTTAACCTTCTATGCCCCGGAAGTCACCCCGGAAGTCACCCCGGAAGTCACCCCGGAAGTCACCCCGGAAGTCGCACAGATGCTCGCTGCCTTTGATGGAGAGATGTCGCGGAAGGACCTTCAATACATTCTCGGCCTGAAAGACAACGAACACTTCAGGAAAGCCTATCTGCTGCCAGCCATCCGGGAAAATCTGATTGAGATGACCATCCCCGACAAACCAAAGAGCAGCAAGCAAAGATACCGCCTCACGGAGAAAGGACGTGCCCTGATAGGCGAAGATCGTTCATGAACATTTGCCCGACCGGTTTCTGACAGAGATTGGAAAGGGCGTGCCGGGCAGGTGCCGGAGTTCGATCTCATCAGGTCCGATGAACTCCCCGAGGGCGTCCTCACCTCAACGTCTTCGGCATGAGGACCGACCCGGAATCACATAGGGGTTAATAAAGATCATAACCTTCATCATGGATACTTTAGTATACCCAGGTATGCCAGCCGACACCACCACCATCAAGATCAGGGTCCCCCTCAAGCACCGCCTGGACTCTCTGAAGATCCACCCCAGGGAATCCTACACCGACGTAATCGAGCGGCTTGTGGAGATGGCAGTCGATGACGAGCCCCTCAGCGACGCCACCATCAAGGCCATCGAGGAGTCTCTCGAAGATATCAAAAGTGGCCGGGTCTCTACCCTTGAGCCGGTCATGGCGGAGTTGAAAGACGAATGAGTTATCGCGTCTTCTTCTCCGCGACGGCCCGCCGTGACATCAAGCGTATCCCGAAGGACTACGCCCTCACGATCGGTGAAGAACTGATCTCGCTCGCCGCGGAGACGGACCCGAAGAGACATGTGAAGAAGATACAGGGAGGACAGAACCCGCCTTTTTACTCTCTCAGGGTCGGCGACTACCGCGCCATCCTCACCATCGTCGACGACGTGATGGTCATCCACGTGATCGAGGTGGGACACCGGAGTACGGTGTAACTGATCGAAAAAAAGACGGGGGAAAAATCAGTTCTTCTCCCTCTTCAGATGGAAGAGGAGGGCCACCGCAGTGTCCCCGTTCTCGATGTACCGGAGTTCGATCTCATCCGGTCCGATGAACTTACCGAGGGCGGAGCCGTCATCGTGATCGATGATGGAGATCTCCCCGTCAGAGGCGATGACGCCGGAGATGTTCTCCGAATACCTGACGCCGTCCGCCTTTGTATACTCCTTATACCCGGTAAAGGCCGGTCCGTTCTGTGCCGTGATAATGTACCGGTGGGCAGCGCTCTCACGGAATCCCACGGTCTTGATGTGGCCGCTCGACGTTCCGGTCCAGACCCCGACGATGTCCGGGGTGGAGGGTGAGGTGACCTCCGGGGAGGGCGTTGCCGCACCGGTGAGGGGTGTGGTCGGGTCCGTGTATATCCCGGAGCCCAGCCACCAGTCATCGTCTACCTTTTCGACATATCCCAGTTTCGGCTCGATTGAGCGGTTGTGAGCAGGGTTGATATAATAAAACCGGACAAATCCGCTGCCTTTAATCGCAACGTCCCGCAGGTCTTTGATGAAGTACCCGCCCTGCGCATCGGTTTCAGCGAGCCGGTTTACACCAATCTTCTCCGGGTTGAAGGGATGGGCAAGAGTGGTACCGTTGAAATCATAGGCATAGATATAGAGCTCACCCTCGACAAACGAACCGTTCGGGTTGGAAAATTCTGCCAGGGCTTTTTCTTTGCCGTATGTTTTTGCATAGGCGGCCGCACTGTCAACGAAGGCGACAAGCGTTTCATTGGAGGTGTAGGTCTCCTGCTGGATGGTGTTAGTATCTCCCGGCGTTGATGTGGTTGCGGCGGGCTGGTCCTGCGTGCACCCGGCTGTTATCAGAAACAGGCCGAGAACAAACACCAATACGAATGAAATTGACGTTCTCTTCATCTTGATGGATAGATTTTTCTTGCTGATAATACCAGATCATTCGACACTCTTTTTTGCAATTTTTAAAGACGCTTTCAGAAAAATGGCTCTGTAAAATGAGGCCCGGGTCGAGAACATGCCTCAAGCCCCCCGCGTCGCCATGGGGGAAAATCTGATTACAGTGACGCTCCCCGACAGACCAGAGAGCAGCAAGCAGAGGTGCTGCCTCACGGAGAAAGAGCGTCCCCTGATCAAAGAAGATCGTTCATGAAGCCGCCCGACCCTTTCCGGTCAGAAGGCTTTGAACCGTATCGAGGGGGGACAGGACCCCTTCACTCCCGCTCGATCTCCCCTCCGGCCTCCCGGATCGTCGCCTCGACCGCCTCCAGCAGTGCGGCGTCGTGGGTGGCAAAGTCCAGCATCGAAAAACCTCCCACAAGGGGGATGGGCTTGAAGACGGCAAGGGGTGGCTTCCCGTTCTTTTCCGGGGCCTCGCCCGGGGCGATGACGGCGGTCGTGCCGTCCTTCCAGACGGCGAGGTTTCCGTAGCCCTGTGCGTCCCAGATCTTCTGGATGATCTCGCGGGTGTACAGCATAGAGAAGAGACCATGCACGAAGAGGATATCAAACTTCTGGTACCTGCTACTCCGGTGAAGGGAGAGAAAAATGCGTGAGAGGGCGCCCGACGACCCGGCCCCCCCGTCGTTTATCTGGCAACCGAGGAAGATGCTCGTCCTGACCAGGGTTTCGTAACCGTCGTCCGCCGCGGTGAGGGTGACGGTGCGGGGGACCCCTGTGGAGACAAAACCGACGACCGCTTCGGTGCTGACAGGCGCCCGGGTCGGGAAACCCTGTTTCTGGAACGTGGCGTTGATCGCCTCCCCGAAGGCGTCGCTCCAGGAGAGGTTGCTGTAACCGGCACTCTTCTCGACGGAGTGCGGGGCGGCAGGACACTCTCACTCCCCCGTCTGCATCGACACCTCCCCCTCCGTCCCGACCAATCTGGCACGAACCTCATCCACCATCTCCTCCGTCGTCAGGAGGAGGAGTGTATCGCCGACCCCGATGACGGTGCTGCCGCTCGGGACAAAGCGGTCGTTCCCTTTCTGCATAAGAATGATAAGGGCGCCTTTCGGCAACCCCAGGTCGACGACCTGCTTTCCCACAGCCGGGGAGTCCGGGGGGATGACCAGGTCGAGCATTTTGCTCGGAGTATCTGATTCCGCCTCGAACTCCCGCGAGAGTTTGAGCGGTTCTTCGAGGGGGGCGGCGAGACCGAGCCGCCGGGCGACGGCCGGGATCGATGTCCCGTGGACCAGCGCCGAGACGATGACGATGAAAAAGACCATATTAAAGATCAGGTCCGCACCGGGCACTCCTGCCACGAGGGGATAGGTGGCGAGGATGATCGGGACGGCCCCCCGCAGTCCCACCCACGAGACCAGGACCTTCTCGTTCATCGGCATCTTCCAGGGGAGCAGCGTGACCATGACGGCAACCGGCCGTGCGACCAGGATCAGGAAGAGAGCGGCGATCAGACCCGGCACGACCGCCAGAGCAAGCTGCGAGGGGAAGACGAGCAGCCCGAGTGCAAGGAACATCACGATCTGCATCAGCCATGCGATCCCGTCGTGGAACTGGACCAGACTCTTCCTGTAAACGAAAGTGCTGTTGCCCATGACAAGGCCAGCGATATAGACTGCGAGAAACCCGTTTCCCCCGATGATGGACGTCAGCCCGTAGGTCAGCAGCACCATGGTCAGGGTGAGCACCGGGTACAGCCCCTCGGACTCCAGCCTGATACGGTTGATGAGATATACGATGAATATGCCCATCACGTAGCCGAACAGGCCTCCGACTGCCATCTGCTGCACGAACATCGGGACGAGGGAGAAGATCGATGAGCCCGGGATGAGGATCAGGCCGATAACGCCGGTGGTGAGGAGGACCGCCATGGGGTCGTTGCTCCCCGACTCGAACTCCAGGAACGGCCGCAGGTTTCCTTTCAGGCGTGCCCGTGCCATCCTCAGGACCGAAAAGACCGCCGCCGCATCGGTGGACGAGACGACCGCACCGAGGAGAAGGCCCGTAAGCGGGGAGAAGCCGAGGACCAGGACGGCAAATGCGCCGAGCAGGACTGCAGTCAGGACGACGCCGACCGTGGAGAGGGCGATCCCGGGCCAGAGAACAGGCTTGATCTGCTCCCACCGTGTGTCAAGGCCGCCTGAGAAGAGGATGTAGGCAAGCGCGATAATCCCGATGATCTGTGCAACCTCGGGATCGTCGAAGGGAATGCCGCCCGGCCCCTCCGAGCCCGCCAGCATCCCGACGACGAGGAAGATAAGGAGGGCGGGGACGCCGAGACGCTCGGAGAACGTGTTTGCGATGATGCTGATCAGGAAGAGCAACGCTATGCCGACAAGTACGAGGGTGAGCACCATGTATACGCACACCTTGGGCGTGAAACGTTATAATCGTGACTTCTCGACCTTTCGGGCAGTGTATTTTCGGCGGACAGGTTTCCTCCTTTCCATTGACGAATGAGACCCGAATATCCCGGTCGGAGAGCGTGATCACCTCGACAGATACATTCGATGAAGTCATCCCAAAACTGATCATACCCTCTGTCCTGTCGATGGAATGATCGGTATGTGGTTCTGAAAAATCCTGTTCTGGCGTCCTGTCCGGGGGTTTTCACCCCCCGGTCCCTCCCTTATTGCGATAGGGGACGGATGGCAATCTCCTTCATCAGGATCTCCGGTCTCTCTTCCCCGACCCTATCCTGTTTCGGGGGTCCGGGGGTGTCGGTCCCCCGGCGAAGAGGTGGGGGAAGGCGGTGGTTTCGCACGACTCGTCAGGGAATTTGGGAAGACATCGGTCCGATCATGAAATTTTCTCCCGAGTTCAGCATGCGGGGAAAGGGAAATGAACGAGAGTTCTGGGATATGCTCGATGTCTGCTTGAGCCCGGGGTTCATGCACGATTCTACATATTTTTGCTTGCTTAATTCAACAGAGCCTTTTTTTTAAATTGCCGGCAATTTCGGGAAGTAAAATTGATATCCTATCCTGCCAAGTGTTGATGGCGTAGTGATGCCAAATGCCGACACTCTATCTCTATATCCTTGATACGCTTTCCGACTGGGAAACCGGCCATGCCCTTGACGAACTCCATTCCGGGAGGTACCTCAAAGACCCGTCGCTGAAGTACGATGTCGTCCTGTGCGGAAAATCCCTGGACACGATAACGACGATGGGCGGATTGAAGTTGACACCGGGTATCACCATTGAGAATATCAGGGCCAAAAAAGGAGATCTCCTGATCCTGCCCGGCGCAGACACCTGGCTTGATCCCGCCCATGCGTCGATTATCAATATGGTAGACACGCTCCTTGAGCAGGAGATGGTTGTTGCAGCAATCTGCGGGGCTACCCTCGGCCTGGCCAATGCCGGGCTGCTTGACAACCGGCCCCACACCAGCAATGATCTCGAAGTGCTCAAAATGTTCTGCCCCGGATACAAAGGAGAGCAATTTTACCGGACAGAGCCTACAGTGACAGACGGGAACCTTATCACGGCAAGCGGGCTTGCACCGGTTGAATTTGCCTGCAGCATATTCAGGAAACTGGATGTCATGAATCCCGCAACCCTCGACGCATGGTACGGGCTCTTCACGTTAAGGAAACAGGAATTTTTCTATGCCCTCATGGCATCCCTGCCTTCTCAATAACAAATTCGGAAATTCTGGCTCTGTTGATAACCTGATCGGATGGGCATTGGATGGTGATGGAGCCACGGGTGCCCGGGGTCTGTCGACCCCCGCCCCGTGGAGAATGACGGTATTAGGGCATCTCAAAAGATCGAAACCGAAGTCACCCTCGCAATTCCCCTGAGCGCGTTGGGGAAAGGATTTCAACAGAGCATATACTTCTTGAAAAAATGAGAAAGGACCTCGGGATTGTGTATTTTCTGGTTAATAACCCTCAGAGATATGCCTTCAGTCTCCAGATAAGGTATAACGGAATTTCCAGAACTTCCCCATATTCATCCGAATGTCTGGCAATATTCTTAAGACTGGTCCGGACGGCAATACGCGGGCCGTATTTTTTCCTGTACTCTGTAATACTTCTTGAACGAGTCCTTCTTGCGGATTTAACCTCGATCGGAACGACATCAACGCCTTCCTGTATGATATAATCAACCTCGGCGGTGCCGCCGGATTTCCAGAAAAATGGTCTCTGGAAATCACTCGCAATCAGTTCTGTCAACACGAAATTTTCCGTGAGAATTCCCCGCATGTCGGCGGTCAGCGAAGAGGTGTCAAAAACGACATCTGCCGGGAATCTGCTCATCCTTCGTGAAAGTCCCACATCTGAGAAATAGATCTTGAAGTACGTAATGTCCCCATATGTCGTAACCGGAATAGAGGGCCGCTCGATCTTTTCGACCTTGTAGATGAGCCCTGCCGATATCAGCCATTGCAGGGAGTCTTCCAGATCGCGGGCACGCATTCCCTGCTTTACATGAGCGAATATAAATTTCTGATTGTCCTTTGCAAGCTGTGCAGGGATTGCATTCCAGATCAGAGAAAGTTTCGGAAATTCGGATACAGACGCATATTTCACGAAATCCTTTTCATAATTACTGAGAATATCGCTTTGTATTGTTTCTACAAGCCCGATGTCGTGGTTATTTATCCATGATCTGACAACCTCGGGCATACCTCCCGTGATCAGGTATTCACGATATGCTTCTTCCAGTTTGCTGGTAAATACGGTGGATATTTCTTCATCCCGGGACAAATTATTCAGGTACTCGTAAAGGAGTTCTTCATCTTTTGCCAGGAGAAATTCCGGGAAATTAAGAGGATACATCTTAAGCATCTGCACCTTGCCAACCGGAAATGAGACATTTTTTCCCATCTGTGCAACAGCCACTCCCAGCAAGGAACCGGCGGCAGCAACGTGGAGTTCGGACAGATTTTCGCAGAAATATTTGAGAGACGTTATCGCACGAGGGCAGATCTGAATTTCGTCTAATATGAGGATGGTTGTCCCGGACTGGATGGATTTATTCCTCAGAATGCCAAGGTCTTTGATAATTCTTGAAACATTCAGGTCGCCTTCGAATATCTTGTGCAGCCGGTCATCATATTCAAAGTTGAAATAAGCGATATCTTTGAATTCCGCCTCGCCAAAGTGCTTTAATATCCAGGTTTTTCCGCACTGGCGAATTCCTTCAATAATAATCGGTTTACGATCCCCACGGTCTTTCCATTTGAGTAAAGTATCGTACATGAACCGTCTCATAAAATGACATCTGCACTTTTAACTATATATTATGTGTCTCCAGTACACATTTTTACAACTTATTTTGTGTGTGAGGTACACATTTTTCTAACTTAAGATTGGAAGAGCGTGTATTTTCGAGATATCTTGCCCGCATGCAGCATGCAAAAAAGTGTGATCTCATCGCTTCACTAACATATCCCGGCCGCTCCTCATCGTCCAGACCGGCTTCGACGGCTGCCAGGAGGAGCTCCACCCGTATGCGATGGAAGGGGCCAGACGCGGCTACAACGTCCTGACGTTCGAGGGGCCGGGCCAGGGCGACGTGATCCGGGTCCAGCATATCCCGTTTCGTCCCGTCGGGAGAACATGATCGGATCCGGCCCGACGTCGAGAAAGACCGGATGATTTTCCCCTGGTGCACCATGATATCCAACTCGCATCCACACAATAACCGATAGTTATAATATAACTAAGAGTTACACTATTCTGGTGAGACGCCCTCCAGGCAGCATCCCGGAGTGACATCCCCCGCTGGGAGAGGGACGAGGACCCAGGGGGAGTGAAGGGGAATGAACGGTGTCGTTCGCACAATTCATAGACTATTGACGGGGCAGATGAAATGAAAACGGAATCGGTGAAACTGGTATATTTCTCACCTACGGGAACGACAAAAGCGGTGGTCCAGGCCATTGCACGCGGCATCGATCACGGCAACGTGGAACTGCTGGACATCACCCGACCGGACGCGAGAGTGCAACCGCTCGAAACATCGGAGAATGAACTGCTCGTCGTCGGCGTGCCGGTGTATATGGGGAGGGTGCCGGCCCTCGTAACCGAATGGCTGCACGCGATCTCCGCCCGGAATACGCCGGCGGTATGTGTCGTCGTCTACGGCAACCGGGTGTATGACGATGCACTCATCGAGCTCGAAGATATCCTGACCGGGTGCGGGTGCAGACCGATCGCCGGTGCGGCCTATATCGGGGAGCATTCGTTCTCCACCGACGAAACGCCGACGGCTAAAGACCGCCCGGATGCAGGCGACCTCCGCCACGCGGAGTCGTTCGGACGGAAAATCCGGGAAAAACTCGATGCCATCCCATCGGCCGACCAGATCCCCGATGGAGCGATACCCGGATGCCGCCCGTACCGGGGGGACTCGAAACTCTGGACGGTCGATTTCATCGCGGTCGGCGATGCGTGCGTCCGGTGCGGGACCTGTGCGGAGGTATGCCCGGTCGGCGCCATCGATCCGGAAGACAGCGCGGCGATCGACACGAAAAAATGCATCACCTGCTGCGCCTGCATCAAACGCTGCCCAAAACACGCGAGGACGATGAAGCACGGCCTGGTGAGGGACGCATCGTTGCGCCTCCATACGCTCTATAGCGAGCGAAAAGAGCCGGAATACTTCTTATAACGAGGAGATTCATCATGGCAACGAGGAGATCTTCACGATTCCATACCGGGGATACCTGATGGAGCACCGCCCGTTCTACGCAGTCCGCCCCCTCCTCCCGGTCTACCCGGAGCCTGAGGAGCCGTCGCCCGCACGGAAACGCTGGGTCCTGGTCCAGGACAGTTCCGTGCTCTTGCAGAGCGACCCGGCCCCCGGCACCGTGCTCATGCCCGACCCCCTCCCCGCCGGTCTGGCGTGCGGTGCGCCGGTGTACCTCGGCACCCGCGACGACCTCGTCTACTATGCGGCCGAGGTCCCGGCCGGTGCCGCGCCGCCGGGCGACTGGCAGCCGTCGCCGGTCAGGGAGTTGTCCGGAAAGGTCCCGGACGGCGACATGGCCGTCGCCTCCTATGCCGTGCGGATCCTCGACTTCGACCGGTCGACCGCCTTCTGCGGGAGGTGCGGCGCACAAACCCGCCCGCTCACGACCGAACGGGCGCGGATCTGCACGGCCTGCAGCCACATCACCTACCCCAGGATCTCCCCGGCCATCATCGTGCTGATCAAATTCGGTGAGGAGGTCCTGCTCGCCCGTTCCCCCGCCGCCCCGCCCGGGGCCTTCTCGCTCATCGCCGGCTTCAACGAGCCCGGCGAGAACCTCGAGCAGACCGTCCACCGCGAAGTCGGCGAGGAGGTCGGCGTTGCGGTGCAAAACCTCCGGTACTTCGGGAGCGAGCCCTGGCCGTTTCCCGATTCGCTCATGATCGGCTTTGTCGCAGATTATGCCGGAGGAGAAATCCGGGTCGACGGCCGGGAAATTGAAGATGCACGGTGGTTTACCCGCGACACCCTGCCCCCTGTTCCCCGGAGGGCGAGCATCACGCGGGCGCTCATCGAGGCCTGGATCCGGCGGGAGGTCTAAACGCCGCCGGGTATCACGAACGAAAGGAACCGAAAGGGTTTCTTCCTTGAAACGAACTGACGGAGACAATCAGAACCGGTCGGATCCCCCCAGGGGTATCAGTCGGCGCCAGCCCGGACCGGCGGACCCTTTCAGATCCGGCGTCGTGAACACCGGCACACGAACGGGAGCATCAGGATGGGAACAACAGAGAGAAGACAGCGAGAAAAAGAGCAGCGAAAGACCGCGATCATCGATGCAGCCGAGCGTCTCTTCTTCTCCCGGAGGTACGAAGACGTCTCCATGGACGATATCGCCCGGGAGGTCGAACTGAACAAGGCGACGATCTATCTCTATTTTAAAAACAAGGAGACGCTTTTCGCCACAATCGTCCTCCGCGGCGTCGAGATCCTCAAGGAAAAATACCTGGCATGCATGGGAACACCGGCCCCCGGCATCGTCAAAGTAGCCCTGATGGGCCAGGCCTATTACCGGTTCTCGCAGGAATACCCGGAGTATCTCAGACTGATCCACTTCTACGGGTCCGAGCGTTTCTCCGGAGAGAACCCCTATACCGCAGAGATCGGAAAGGGCTACGGCACCTGCCGCCGGATCCTGCGGGATGCGGTCCAGAAGGGCATCGACGACGGGACGATCCGGGACGATCTCGACCCGTTCCTGACCTCGATGTACCTGATGACATCCTTCATGGGCATATTGTCGATGGAAAACAGATGGAAACTGGCGATCGAGGCGGAGGGGTTTTCCTACGAGCAGTTCGCCGGTGAATTCTTCAGGTTCATCATGCCGGCGCTTTCTCCCGGCGAGGGTTCCCACAGGATGGACGTCAGGGATTTCGCGGCGTTCGGGTTCCATGTAACAGAACCTCCGGCGCAGGAGAAGAAGAAAAGGCCGGAACCGTAACATCGCGGGGAGAATTCCCCGTCCTTCCGGGTTTTGGACCACCGCCGTTTAATAACCGGGACTGCATAATTCTACGGCAATGGATCTTTCATTCATCTTCACCATGCACGAGGGACTGCCCCGCCAGGGGCCGGGCAGCAACGAGTGCACGAGAAAAGCGTTTTCGATGCTGAAGGATCTCCCGGACCGCCCGGAGATCCTGGATATCGGGTGCGGGTCAGGGATGCAGACGATCGAGCTCGCCCGGATATGCCCGAACTGCCACGTCACCGCCGTCGACATCCACCAGCCGTATCTGGACGATCTGGCCCGAAAGGCGGCAACGGCCGGGGTGGGCGACCGGATAACGACGGTGCGGGCGTCCATGGACGATCTGCCGTTTGAAGATGCAACCTTCGACGTCCTCTGGGCAGAGAGCTCTATCTTCGTTGTGGGGTTCGAAGAGGGACTCAGGTCGTGGAAGCGGCTTCTCCGGCCGGACGGCTCCTTCTGCCTCACCGAGGCGGTCTGGTTCACCGATCACCCCTCGCCGGAGGCGGCGGCGTTCTGGAACGAGAGTTACCCTGCGATAAAAATGGTCCAGGAGACCTCTGCGATCGCTGAGAGTGCCGGCTACGAGGTTGTCGCAACCTTCCCGCTCCCCGGATCGGCGTGGTGGGATGATTATTATACGCCGCTCATCGAACGGCTGCCTGACCTGAAGAAGGCGGCTGCCGGCGATCCCGACGCGGAAGCACTGGTCGCGTTCTCGGAGCGGGAGATCGAGATGCATCGGGAGCACGGAGGCGAGTACGGCTACCAGTTCTTCATTCTGAAGAGACACTGAACCCGTATATCTCTCTGCTCAAAACAGAGTGGGACGCCACCGGTCATCATTTGCCATCACCCCTCCCTGACCCCCTCTCACTATCACTATTTTCAACGGCGGTACCCTCTACTTCGACCCTGTAGACACACCATTGTTCGCATGTGATCGCCATGCAGAAGAGACCGCAGTCGATGATCGCGACCACAAAGCACTTGGCGCATTGTATGCCACCCCTTTTACGGAGGAAAGGTTGTCTCATGAACCAGTCCACTTCCCGGTGCGGAGAGCAGCATCGCTCTATGCTTAAAGACCTCGGCTGGACGGAGGAGCACGATATGGCATTCTCAAAGTACACCGGGCCGTATGTGCCGGGCCGCGTGGCCTGCCGGCAGAAGACCGTGTGGGACGTTCTCGTCGACGGCGGGTCCGTCACGGCCGGGATCTCCGGAGCTCTGCGGAAACTCGGCCGCTTTCCCGCAGTCGGGGATTTCGTCGTAGTGCTCGACCAGCCGGAGGCCGGCACCTCGACGATCGTTGATATCCTCCCGCAAAAGACCCTCTTTGCACGGGGGACATCGGGGCGTGAAAGCACCGACCAGGTCATTGCGGCGAATATCGATACGGTCTTTATCGTCACGGCCGCCGGTCATGACCTCAACGCCCGCCGGATTGAACGATACCTCGCGATCGCCCACGCATCCGGTGCCCGCCCGGTTATCGTCGTCAATAAATCCGACCTGGCGGACGACCCCGCATCGCTCGCCGAAGGGATCGCTTCGGTCTCTCCCGGCATCCCGGTCATTCCGATCAGCGCCGTGAGCGGAGAGGGTGTCGACCGGCTTGACCCGTACCTCCCGCCGGGGACAACGGTCGCCCTCATCGGTTCGTCGGGCGTCGGCAAGTCCACCCTGATCAACCGGCTCATGGGCTGTCCGGTGCAGGAGACCTCGCACACCCGGGACTATGACGACAGAGGGCGGCACACCACGACCGTCCGCCAGCTCTTCGTCCTGGAAGGCGGGGCGCTCATGATAGACAACCCCGGTCTGCGGGAGGTCGGCATCGGTACGGCAGCTGCCGGTATTGCCGATACATTCCCCGATATTCTTGAACGTGCGGAGGGCTGCCGGTTCTCGGACTGCCGGCACGAGCAGGAGCCGGGCTGTGCGGTGCAGGCGGCCGTGAGGGACGGGACCCTCTCCGCAGCACGGCTGGAGAGTTTCCACCGGCTCATGCGGGAGCTCGAATTCGAACGGGATAAAGCGGAGATCGGGCTGGCGAGGCTAGAGAAGAAGCGCTGGAAAGCAATCGGAAAAGAGGCGCGGGATATCTGGAAGATAAAAGGGAAGTAACGGCTCCGTAGAAACCCTCGCGGGAAAGTACTTCCTGAAGTGATAGGGGAAAAATTCTGTTCAGAAGTGCCTGGTCCGGGGGGGCTGCCGCTCGAAAAACTACGTTTTTCTCGACTCCCGTCGGTCGCCCTCCCAATCCCCCTGCCATTAAGATAGGGGCAGGGATGGCCTCCTCCCCCAGGACTCCTACCCTTTCTTCCCGGGACCAATCCTGAGAGGGGGTCCGGGGGCTGCGACCGAAGGGAGCATGAGAAGACCATCAGGTCTTCGAGTGTAGTCCCCCGGCGAACGGGAAGGCAGAGGATCAGCACGCACTATCAACCGATGGAGGAGCATTTCTACAGAGCCGAAGTAACGGCGATCCGGTGCAGCACCGACTGCAAATCGGACCCGGCATCTCCCGGCGGGAAAGGAGGGCCTGTCCGGGTTGCCGACTGCACCCCGTATGGCCAGGATACGATCACGCACCCTCACTCTGTCGGGATCAACCCCTCCCCCTCCACCACCTGGTGCCTCTCATAGTTCCGCCGCACCGCCCCCTCGGCCGAGTTCGCATAGCAGGAGAGGCAGAGGTGGGGGCATGTCGAGTAGGCGCCGATGTCCTTGCTCCGGATGCAGCCGCAGCTCTCCCTCTGCCCTCTGTCCTTCAGGCTTTTTGTGGGGACAATCCCCCCGAAGAGGTCGCGCTGCGGCGGCGGGCCCAGGAACGCCGTCAACTCTTTATCCTCGGGAAAGAGACGCCTGAGGAGGCGGGCGTCGATGCACCTGTTCTTCGCGACCTCGTACGCGGAGAGGTCCATCTCTTCGGCACAGGTGGCGAGGGCAAGGCCCCAGTCCCTGTTCAGTGCGGCGAGGCCCTCCGCGAAGGCCCGCATCTCCTCAGGCCGAAACTCGCGGTAGCTCCCGCCGAGACGCCGCCGCACCGCACGGTAGGCGTCGATGTCGGCAAAGCTGAAGACCAGGCGTTCTGTCGAGGCGTGGACGCGGTCCCCCACCCCCTTCACCCGTGCAAGGAGTCTCTCGACGGTGAGGTCGTCGGAGAGGAGGAGGGGGTCGAAACGCCAGATCACGCGTTCCTTCCCCACCCTCTTCGCAAGCGCCCGGAAGGTCTCGACACGCTCGTCGAGAGGGGGCAGGCCGGGTTCGAGCCCCTCCCTCTCGTCGTCGTTGAGGGTGTACTGGACGTAATAGTGGTACCCCATCCTCTCGATCTCGTCGAGGCAAGGCATCAGGGGGGCCGGGTCCTTCGTCCAGAAGACGAACACCCGCGTCTTTTCAAAGGAGACCTTCCGGGAGAAGTTCCTGTTGAAGGGGTTCGTCCAGACCGCATAGCCGGCCCGCAGCCTGTTCATGAGCCACTCGTTATAGAATGCCGGGATGTCCGTCGCCCGGCTTGCCGAGATGATCACGGGGCGTTACCGTCTTCATGCCGTCGCGAAAAAAGAGTGGAGCCTGATCTCAGAAATATGTCCCTGTCTTCTCGAACGCCTCCCTGCGGTCGTGCGCCATCTGGTACAACTGCTCTTCCACCTCCCGGTCGCCGAGGACATACCCCTTCCAGACATCGGTGTTCGGGTCCTCGGGCACAACGATGATCCCCTTCTGCTCCGAGACCCGGTCAAGGATGAAAGCCGCCGCTTTCCCGACAGGATAGGCGTCGTCCGGGACCCGCAGGTCGCCGTGGGTTTTGCCGTCGATGCTCTTGTTGAAGATCGCGGTCGCGATATTGGCCGGGCAGATGGTCGAGAAGTGGATCCCCTTCTCTGCAAACTCGTATTTCAGGCACTCGGTCATGCCGGTCACCCCGAACTTCGTGAGAGAGTAGAGCGCCTGGAACGGAGGCGGGATGATGCCTGCAATCGAACTGGTGTTCACGATATGGCCCGACCCCTGCCTGAGCATGACCGGCACCGCGAAGTGGACGCCGTAGATGACGCTCCAGAGATTGGTGTCGATGATCGTCTTCCAGTCCTCCAGGGTCGCCTGCTCGAAGGGGAGGGTGCCGCCCACCCCGGCATTGTTGAAGAGGAAGTCCAGTCTGCCCGCTTCCGCCGCCGTCCCCTCGATGCCCTTCTGCACCTGCTCCTCCTTCGTCACGTCCATGACGAGGGTGCGGACGCGGTCCCCGTACGCGGAGAGGTGCTCCGCCGCCTTCGCGACCTTCTCCCGACTCCGTCCGGCCAGGTAGACGACCGCCCCCCTCTTCAGGAGTTCCTCGCTCACCGCATACCCGATCCCGGAGTTCGCGCCGGTGACGATAGCGATCTTGCCGTTGTAATACTCATCCATGGTTTTCACCTCTCATTCGATGACCCTCGCGCCCATCGCACGAAGGACGGCCGTCCCCTCCGTCAGCACCGCCTGCGTCACCCTCTTCATGGGGAGGGCGGCGAGGCTGTTGATGATATGGTACTGGGCCGGGTTCTGCATCGGCGTCTGCTCTGTCCACCGGAGTGTGCCCGTTCCCGCCAGGGCCGACTCCACCTCCATGCCCTGGGGGTAGAGGACGAACTGGCTCACCTCCGCTCCCGGCGCCCCCACCTTCGGGATATACCGCCACCCGAT
This sequence comes from Methanofollis ethanolicus, assembly GCF_001571385.1. NCBI lineage: Archaea > Methanobacteriati > Methanobacteriota > Methanomicrobia > Methanomicrobiales > Methanomicrobiaceae > Methanofollis > Methanofollis ethanolicus. The sequence continues at coordinate 1,739,544 of NZ_BCNW01000001.1, forward strand.
GGTGTTCATGGACGCCATCTGCGACTTCACGGCGTCCAGGCCCTCGCCCGTTACCGGCCCGGCGGCCTCGAAGTCCAGGGTGAGGAAGGTGTTCCCCTCGTAACTGACCGTCGTCGCATAGTGCGGCCGAACAATGTGCAGGTCTTCGATATCCGCATAGATCTTCGGGATGCCTGTCTGCTCCCGCCCGCCGAGGATGGGGGCGGTCTTGTTCTCCCAGACGACCAGCGTGTACGCACCGTCCAGGCGGTCCTTCTTCCCGTGGAACCTGACAGGCGCCGCCACATTGATGAGGTTGTACTGCCCGCCCTGCATCCAGTTGATCTCGGTGAACCTGTTGAAACTCACCTGCACCTCCGGGGCCAGGAGTTCGAAACCTTCGGGGATGTAGTTCTCCAGACGGTCTCTCTCGGTTTCGTAGGTGAGGGTCAGGGCCGTCGATCTCTGCGTGACAAGCGTTGCAGGATCGAATGTGCCGCCGCCGAAGTGGACCGGCATCAGGTACGTGAAGTCGTTCTGTGGTCTGAACATGGTGTCCCTATCCGTCAATTATTGCCAGAGCACATATATTTTTTGAATTATTCCTGTATGACCACATGAATTTCAAAAATACCCGACATGCGATCTGTGCAGATGGAATCACCGGGTGTGCGGTCGAAACCGGATCGGACGGTCAGAACGAGGGCGGGGGCAGGAGAGAAGAAAGGGTCACGTGCCGGCGATGGGAAAGGTGCGACCAATAACACAACAGATAAATACACATCGAAGGATACACTGAACATTTATCCAGCAGGGAGCATTCGTACGCCTGTTGCCGGAAAAATCCCAGGGGGGAGATGCATTTGGTGCTTGAAGGCCAGCAGAAGGAAAAAACCTCTTCGACGCTGCGAGAAGAGTCGGACCTCTCCTTCGAGGTCGTCATCCTCCTCGTCTTCGGCGTCTTCATGCTCCTCTTCGGCCTCCTCCTCGTCGGCATCCACACGGGAGACCTCCCCTACACGCCTGACAGCACGTACGGTCTCTTCCTGGTCATCGTCGCCTTCCAGGTCGTCACGATGGGGAAGACGCCCTTCGGCGACCTCCGCCGGTCGTGGGCGGTCGTCGTGCTCGGCATCTGCACGGCGGTCGTCGGCATGGTCGCCTGTTTCATCCCCGGCACCCTGACCACACCTGTCCGCGTCCTGGTCGGCGTCCTCCTCGCCGGCGGCGGGACCGCCCTTCTCCTCCAGCTCTTCCTCGCCGAAGGGAGGGCGCGGACGTGGCTGAAGGTGCCCGGCGTCCTGCGGCACCTGACTCTCGCCTGCACCTCTGTGTACCTGCTGTCGGTCGCCCTCGGCCTCGTCACCCTCCTCCCCGGCATCACGACCGACCCGGAGACGGCGGTGCTCCTCCTCCTCTACGGTGTCTTTTTCTTCTATCTCGCGTGGAGCATCCAGAAGGCGGCGAGGGCGTACCCCCGGGGGGAGACATGACGCCCGACGGCCCGCGTGCAGGAGGCAGGTGGAGGATTTTCCGGGACGCCTCGGTCTCCCTCCCGGTCGCCGTCGTCCTCGTGGTCGCCACCCTCCTGGTGCTCCTCGGCCTCCTCCTCCTCCCGGTCAACCTGGGGGCGATCCCCTTCTCCCCTGACGGCCAGCTCGGTCTGCTGATGGTCATCATGGCCATCCAGATGATGGCCCTCGGGGAGACGCCGGTGGGCCAGTACACCCGCTCGTGGCTCATGGTCCTGATCGGGGCCGTCTTCGCCGCCCTGGGCGTCGTCTCCTGCATCGTGCCGGGCGTCCTGACCGACCTGCTCAGGGTGCTCCTCGGCCTCCTGAACATCGTGGGGGGCGGCGTCCTCCTCGCCGGGCGGTTTCTCCCGGTGCTCCGGGGCGGCGGAGACATGACGGCCGGGCCCATCCCCCCTGCCCTGAAAAAATTGCTGGTCACCCAGACGGTGCTGAACCTCGTTGCGATCGCCTTCGGCATCAGCATGCTCGTGCCCGGCCTCGTCTCCGGCATGGTGATCGCGGGCGTCGTCGTGGTCAACGGCCTCCTCCTCTTTGCGCTGGCCGGGATTTTGATGGGGATAGAGTAGGGTGTCATGACGGTGCATGCCGGATGCATCAGTTTTTATCACGCGAGCGAACGGATGCGATGCCTTCCCCCTCGTTTTCGCCCGGGGACTTTTGCCCCCTGACAGCGAAAATCAAAGATTATCTCGACTCCCGACTCACGGAGATTATTTCGATCACCTTCACTCGTGCAGAAAAAAAGCAACACCCGTGTCCACGTATTTTTTTATGTGGCGGGCGATAACCCCTACAAGAAGTGCAGCGACGATTGTTCCTTCCCTGACACCTTCCAGATCAGAGAAAAGCGCAATCGAAAGGATGACCCCCAGCGTGACAAGAGTCACGTCAAATCCCAGTTTTGTGAACCCAAATTCGGTTTTGAAAACTTTTACGATAGCGGTAATCGCACCCTCCCCTGCAACCATCACGACACGGGGGGCCACTTCCATGCAGACCCCGACGGCGATCAGGGCGCAACTCACGAGCAGGAAAATCCACCGCATCAAATAACTCGTCGGCGTCAGACCTCCGGCCAGCCACAATGTCAGGTCGGTGAATGCCCCGAAGACAAATGCAACGGGGATTTGAAGTAACTGAACCAGTTCAAACTCATTTCTCAGAAGGACGATCTGTACTGCAATGAAAGAAATATGGAGCAGGATCGTAAAGGTCCCCATCGTCATAGGAAACTCCAGACTGAGAATGTACGGCACACAGGAAATAGGTGAAATGCCGATATCGGCGCGTGTTGAGAGGGCAACGCCAAGTGCCATGATGAAAATCCCGGTTGCAAAAATAAGATATCTTTTGAACAAATGATCCGGCATCATAATGCGTCTGTTGGCAATCTATATAGCCGTCTCATTGCATTGACGTCTCCTTTCCATCCATCTTCTTTTTCCGATCTCTATGCAGTGTGCTGGCCGGGATTTTTTCGTTTATTTCCACAGACAAGAGCACGACCAAAAAGGGCGTCCTCTCCACCGACAACAATGTCTATTACTCTCCGGGAAAGGATGCACGACGGTGACAGAGATGAAAATCGTCGCATTCAACGGGAGTCATATGGCTCAGGCCCCAGTCGGCCACCTTTGGCACGCCGTTTTTCAGCATGATGTTCTGGAGTTTGAGGTCCCGGTGGACGATGGACCGGACATGGGCGTACTTGAGCCCTTCACAGACATTAAAGAGGAGCCCGGCAGCCTCCTCACATGCCATCGGCCCGTCCGCGTCGGCGAGGGAGGAGTCGCAGAGTTCCATCTCGAAGTAGGGCACAGGCATGATATTGTAATCGTAGACCGTGACGATGTTTTCATGGTCCAGTTCTGGATCGCGTTCAGGAAGCCATGTACTGCGGCGACCTCGTCCTCATGAACTTCAGGACCGGGGACAGTGCGGCGGCATATATGTACGCCTCCGACCTTGTCCGGTATCTCGAAGGGGACATGCAGGCCTCTGCCCGCGACCTCGCCGACCAGATCAGGGTCAGGGTCGAGAACCAGATCCCCGCGGTCCCGGAGGAGATCCTGAAAAAAGCGGAGTTCATCGTCCACAGGATACACTATGGGGAGATTGACACTTTTTGAGAAGATGTTTCGGAATATGATCCCGGGAGGTCCCCCATATCTCCATACCACAGATGCAAGAGAAAAAACGCGATTGCAGGCCCCTACATATCCCCCACCCCGAGCAACCACCTCCAGAGGGGGACACACCGGTCTCGACGTCTCTGCCGCTCCACCAGGGGTTCAAGGGGGTCGGCCACGACATTTTGTAGGGTTATAACCCGGCGTAAATCTCTATTTTTGTAGGGTTATAACCACTCAAAAACCGGGGTATAACCCCTCACACTCCGCGGCCCACACCTTTATCACCCCCCTGCATCGATCGCAGACCGGTGGACCACATGAAAATCGTCGCATTCAACGGGAGCCCGAAGGGGAAGGAGAGCAACACGCACGTCATGGTCGGCGCCTTCCTGGAAGGGGCGGCGAAGGCGGGGGCAGACGTGGAGAACGTCTTCCTCGCGGAGAAAAAGATCGATCACTGCCTCGGGTGTTTTCAGTGCTGGGCGTCGCCCGCGGCGGAGTGCGTCCTGAAGGACGACATGGCGGAGTTGATCGGACTGTTCTCCTCCGCCGACATCGTCGTCTTCGCGACGCCCCTCCACAACGACAACATCTCCAGCCGCCTGAAGATCTTCATCGACCGCCTCCTCCCTCTCGGCAACCCCTATTTTGCCGTGGACGCGGGGGGAGAGACCGTCCATCCCAATAGGGGCGGGGAGTGCCCGACGTTCGTGATGATCGCAAACTGCGGTTTTCCGGAGCAGAGCCATTTTCAGGTGCTCAGGCTCCTCGCGCAACGGATGGCGCGGAACTACAAGACAGAGTTCGTCGCCGAGATCTACCGGGGCGGCGGGGCGTGGCTGACAGAACCGGCCGCCGCGGAGGTGGTGGCGAGGTACACGGACCTCGTGAGAGAGGCCGGGGAAGAGGTCGTGGCGGCAGGGCGACTCTCCGAGGGGACGAGACGGCGCCTCGAAGAACCCCTCATCCCGTCGCCGGACTTTGCCGGGATCTATCGGCAGGCGGTCAACCGCTACTGGGACGAGGCCCTCGGCGGACGGAAGCAGGCGTGAGGAGGACATAGAGGTACTCGTCCATGACGACGCCGTCCTTCGTGACCGCCGATTTGTGGGCCGCCTCCCGTATGAACCCGCACTTCTCCAGCACCCGCATCGAAGCCGGGTTGTTCTCGAATATCCCGGCCTGCAGGCGGACGATCGGGAAGAGGTCGAAGGCCAGAGGGACGACCGCCCGCACCGCATCGGTCGCGATCCCCCTGCCCCGGTACTCCTCAGAGAGCCAGTACCCGATCTCGGCGGTCCCGCGATAGACATCGAGGAGCGGGTGGATGCCGATGCCGCCCACGGCCTCGCCGTCCACCTCGATAGCCAGCATGAGGGCGGAGGGGGTGTGCGTCGCCATGGCGATGAAGGTCTCCGCGTCCCTGCGGGTATAGGGGTGGGGGAACGCGTCCCGCATATGGCAGGCGACCGCGGGGTTGTCGGCATGGCGGGCAAGGGCGGGGGCGTCAGCGGGTGTCCAGTCGCGGAGGACGGACGAGGGGGTTTCGCAACGCATACGGACTTCGGGTGGGAGTTCATCCCGCATAAACCTTCCACGAAAGGTTTCCCCGGAGTGATCTCTCCCGCGATGTCCGGACGCCGTCACAAACCGCGAAATAAAAAAATCCTTAATACTCCGCCGGAGAAACGCTATCGATGACACCGTACGACCCCGCCTCCCCGTCGACAGCACGGAGAGAGGTGCTCCTCTTTCTCCTCCTCACCCTTGCCCTGAGCAGCGTCGGCTGGGCCCTCACGATTGGCAGCACGACGCGGGAGAGCGTCCTCCTCTTCACCCTCGTCACCATGTGGTGCCCCGGCATCGCCGCGGCCCTCACGCGCCTGTACGTCCAGCGCGACCTGAAAGGCTTCGGCTTTCGCGTCGGCGATCTCCGCTGGCCTCTGGTCGGGATAGTCCTCCCCATCGCCGTCGGCCTCCTGATGTTCGGCGCCGTCTGGGCGAGCGGCGTCGGCGCGTTCGACACCGAGAGCGCCGCGACGGTCTTCAGCCTCGCCTTCGTCCCCGCCTTCCTCGTCTCCATCCTCTTCAACCTCTTCGCCGCCGCCGGGGAGGAGATCGGGTGGCGGGGCCTCCTTGTCCCGGAGATGGCGAAGTTCATGGGCTTCACCGAACTCGCCCTCCTCTCCGGCGGCATCTGGACGGCATGGCACTTCCCCATGATCCTCTTCTCCAGCTACCACGGCGCCGGCCCCCTCTGGTTCTCGATCGCCGTCTTCATCCCCTCGGTCATGGGTGCCGGCCTCGTCCTTGCCTGGCTCACCCTGAAGTCCGGGAGCGTCGTCCCGGCCATCCTCTTCCACGGCTTCTGGAACTACTTCATCCAGCAGTTCTACCCGGCCCTCACCGTGCAGACGGCCGGGACGGAGATGATCCTCGGCGAGTTCGGCTGGGCCTCCCCGGCGATCTACGTCGTCCTGGCCCTCGTCTTCTGGCACTACCGGAGCCTCCTGCCCGCGACCGGAAGAGACTCTTCCCGGAAAGAGCCAGGAACGCAGACGGTCTGAGAAGAAAAATGAATAGCCGCTCCCCTGTCAAAAAGGCAGGGTACACATCGAGGCCCCGATACACTCTGCACCGCAGGGCCATGACGGCCCTCCCGCAGGTGTTCGCCCCTTCAAGGAAGAGAATGTTTTTCACCGACTGTAGAGTGTTTCTTTTATCCCCCTTCTCTCTCCACCCCCCGGGACAGGGACTCCCAAGATGCATCCTTCATCCCGGTTAAATTCGACATTCAATCTATTAAACTGCAAATTACGAGAAATGAAAATCGTAAAATCTATATTTCAAGAATTCATCTGATATACTATGGCTCTACTCGACATGCTGAAGAACCGGAACCAGAAAGCAGAACCCGTTCCGGTCGAGTCTTCGAAACCTGAGTGCTATATATGCAGGCGGTCGGAGGAGGACATCGCCGGACTGACGACCGCGATGACGGAAGAGGTCGACGTGAAGATCAGTCTTCTCCGCGACAAGATCGGATCGAAAAAGGACGAGGTCGTCCAGTATTATCAATCGATGATCGATCACCTTGCCGGGAACGAATACCTCGATTTTAAGATCGAGACAATAAAAACCGACATCCCTCAGTTCGGCAAAAAGATCCCGAACGTCAACGAGATCATCCTGAAAAGCCGCTCCGACTCGGAGACCGTCCAGGCCGTCGCGGAGAGGTTGAGAGAGTCAATACAGCAGATCTCCACGGACCCGGAGTACGACATCAGTCAGGACCGCCCGGAGATCCAGGAGGCCTATGACGAGATCCGGTCTCTCGAAGAGGAGAGAGACGCGATCGCCGACGCCCTGGCGATCAGGACGAGAGTGCTGCACACCGCGAAGGGAGGGCAGGTCACGGTCCACCTCTGCGGCATCTGCTCGGCCCTCCTGGAGAGGCCGCCGGAGAACTGAGAGCGCCCTCTCTCAACCACAGGGGTGAAATAGGCGGTGCGTTCCATCTATTCCCGACCCTGAGAGTGTAAGCATGGCGGCACTGGACGATTTTCTCGGACCCCTGCACAGCGGCGTATGGGAGGTGGAGGTGCCGAAATTTTCGGTCACCGAACCCCTCGGTCCTGCCTGGATACAGTCGGCGATCAACGTCCCGACGCCCGGCACGATAGCCAGTTACCGGAAGGGGCGCTACCATGTGCACGAGACCTCCACGGAGTGGAAGGTCCACCTGGACCGCTACGACCCGGCGGTCCACCCGCTGATGCACCTGGTGGACGACGCCCCCCTCGTCTTCATGATCGCCGCAACCTTCGTGGCGCTCGTCGACACTGTCCGGAGGACGGACGCCGCCGACACGAGAGCGGTCCTTGAGGAGCAGACGACCGCCTGGCAGATGCTCGTCCTCTTCGGCCTTGCCGGCATGACAGCAGGGGCGTCCGTCGTCCTCCGCCCGATCGTCGCTTTCTCGGCGATCATCCACATCCTGCTCCCCCTCGCCCTCCTCGTCCTCGGCGTCCTGATCGCCGGGAAAGGTATGGGATCTGGGCCGGTCAGGATCGTCTCGGGCCGGCGCCTCCTCGCCGGTGCGGTCGTGGCCTTCATCGGCGCCATCTCCTACGCCCTCCCGGTGCGGGTGTGGGGCGTGACCATCTTCGTCCTCATCGGGATATGGGGACTGGGGAGTGCGGTCGCGACCTTCAAGCGCGTCTCCCGCGGGCGCACGGCCGTCCCCGAAGGATTGTACACCTGGTGTGCGGTCGGGGGCCTCTCCCTCCTCCTCGCCCTTCTGATCGTCGTGACGCCGGTGGCCTCGGTCGCCCTCCTGACGATCGTCCTCGGGGCGATCACATTCCTTGCCGGTCTCACGCTGGTGGTGAATGGTCTGCGCCTGCGGGAGAGGACGAGGCGCCGGTGAGGGGAGGCGCCTCCCGCGTCGGGAAAAAGAGGGAGGCGTACCTCTCCGCAACGCGGGGGGGGAGAGAGGGTTTCTCCGCGTCAAGCCACGCGTAGAACCCCGCCATCGAGCGGGCGGGCGTCCGCATGCTCTCGAAGGCCAGGTCGCCCCCCCTGTCCAGGACGATCTTCAGGTACGCCTCCTTCTCCCGCATCTTGAAGTAGACGACCGGGGTGTACGCCGGGATATCGAAGGCGATCACCGCCCTGCAGAACCTCCGGACCACATCGTCCGCAGAGAGGACGGCGTCCTGTATCCTCACCCCCCGGTCGCGGAGCATGGTGCGGACGCCCGCCTCGTCCAGGGTGCCGAGCATGATCTTCTTCGAGAGGGGGTTGACGACCGACGCAACCGCGTCCATCCCGCCGTCCGTGCCGGAGAGCAGGGCCCGAACGACCCTCTCCCGGGTGCCGTCGTGGGCCCCCCTGTAGTCGAAGGGGCGCGTCGGGCGGAAAGAGGTGAGGCTGACGGCCTTCGGGTGCGGCCCCGGCCTTTCCGGCCTCCTCCGCAACGACCCCTCGTAGATCAGGTCCCTCATCTCCTCGACCGGGTGCGTGATCAGGACGAGGCAGGCGGGTTCGGCCGCGATCCTCTGGATGCTCGCGTACTGCGAGACGTCGACCGACGAGACCAGGACGAAGGGCACGGTTTTCTGCCCGAGCAGGGTGCCAAGCAACCTCTTCTTGTAGCAGACCTCCTCGTGGAACGTCTTCAGGCCCATGGCCGAGGTGATCACCTCGACAAAGCCCATGTCCCCGCGGTCGTCGACGAAGAGGAGGTCCATCTCGGCGATCGTCTGCCCGTTCCCCCGGACCGTCAGGTTTCCCTTCTCCGAGTAAAAAAATCCGTTCTGGCCGGGGTGCGGGGCAACGTGGGGTTCCTGCATGTCGTCCCCTTTCCTGACGATGGAGTGTATGAGGTCGGCCCGGAGGGAGAGGTCGAGCATGATCTCGTACACGAGGTACTCGTACCAGCTCCCTTCGGCCCCGCGCTGGACTGCGTAGTCCCCGGAGAAGAGGTTCCATTTCTCATGGTATCCCAGGTGGCGGAGGGCCCTCTGCGCTATCGTCTCATCGAAAAAGTCGCGGGGGAATGCGTCGTCCAGCCAGGTCAAAAAATCCATTTTCAGATGAGAGAATGGCCCCGGTGACACATTATCGTTTCTGTTGTGCCAGGGAGGGGCGGGCCTTCTCCTCCGCAACAGGTATCAGGGGGCAGCAGGATACTCCCCGGCATGGTGGGGAGTGACGATCGGCAGACGGCCGAGTCCACGATCCGAAAGGTCGCCGGGCTCTCTCTCGCCGTGAATGCCGGTCTTGTCGCGGTGAAACTCGTCCTCGCGGGGGCCTCCGGGAGTCTTGCTCTCGGGGCCGACGCGGTTCACTCGTCCCTGGACGTGCTCGCGTCTCTCGCCCTCCTTGCCGGCATCTGGCTCTCGTCCCGCACGAGCAGGGAGTTCCCCTACGGCCTCTACAAGGTGGAGAACATCGTCGCCGTCGTCATCTCCCTCCTGGTCTTCCTGACGGCCGGGGAGATCGCGGCCGAGGCCCTCGCCGGCGAGACGGCGGCCCTGCCTGTCAGCGGGTGGGTGCTCGTCGCCGTCGCGGCCCTGGTCTCTGTCCCGTACCTGCTCGGCACCTATGAGGTGCGGGTGGGCGACGCCTGTCACTCCCCGAGTCTCGTGGCGGACGGGAGGCAGCACAGGGTGGACGTGCTCGCGACCTCGGTGGTCTTCTTCGCCCTCCTCGGCCGGAACGTCGGCCTCCCCCTCGACAACCTGGCGGCCCTCGTGGTCGCCGCCTTCATCGCGTATGCGGGGTGGGGCATCCTCAAAGACAGCATGCGCACTCTCCTCGACGCCTCGGTCGACCACGGGACGCGGGACGTCATCAGGGCCGCGGTCCTGGCCGACCCGATGGTGATCGGCATCAGGGAGTTGACAGGCCGGAACTCGGGCAGGTACATCTTCGTCGAGGCGACCGTGGCGATGAAGCAGACCGACCTTGCAGAGGCGGCGCTGGTGAGCGACCGCATCGAGGCCAGGATCCGGGGCCTCGTCCCCAATGTGGAGAGGGTGGTCATCCACCCGGAACCCGGGGAGAGGGCGTGGGTGCGCTATGCCGTCCCCCTCGACGACCTCGAGGGCGCGGTCAGCCCCCACTTCGGGGAAGCGCCCTATTTCGCCCTCCTCGACATCGGCGTGAAGGAGAGGAGGCTGCAGAGGAAGGAGGTCATCGCGAACCCGGCCGTCGGGATGGAGAAGCAAAAGGGTCTCCGTGCGGCGGAGATGCTCCTCCTCCACAAACCCGACGTCGTCTTCTCGCGCCAGTCCCTCGCGGGGAAGTCGCCGGAATATATCTTCGCGTCGGGAAGGGTGCGGATGAGGACGACCGACGCGGCGAGGCTTGCCGATCTCGTCGGGGAGGTCGAGGAGGAGGTGCAGACTCTCTGAAAAAACGACTTCGCCGGATCCGGATCGAGCCGCAAGCATTATTACTAATCCAAATTAGTACTAATCATGATTAGGGTTTTTGTCGACCGGGTGGAGGAGCGGCGCATACTCGACGAGGAGTGGCAGAAATCGCGAGGGCGGATGATCATCCTGTACGGTCGGCGCCGCATCGGGAAGACCAGGCTCATCACCGAGTTCGTGCAGGGGAAAAGGGGCATCCTCTCCTTCTCCGAAGACGTCGCCGCCCAGATCCAGATCAAACAGTTCCAGGCGGAATGCGCAGCCTTCTTCAACGACGACCTCCTCGCCTCCCTCACGATAGAGACCTGGGACCAGATCTTCACCTACCTCGCCCGAAAACCCCTCACAGAACGGGCCTACCTGGTCATCGACGAGTTCACATATCTGATCAAAAACGACCCCTCCATCCTCTCGGCTCTCCAGAAAGCCTGGGACACCGCTCTTTCCGGATCGAACTGGTGCATCCTCCTCTGCGGTTCCATGCTCGGTCTCATGAGTGACCTCGCCCTCTCGGCCACCTCCCCCCTCTATGGGCGGCGGACAAGGGACATTCTCCTGGAGGCCCTGCCCTTTGCCCATGCAAAGACATTCCTCGACCAGCCCTTCCCCGACGCCCTGCGGACCTACCTCACCATCGGCGGCATCCCCGAATATCAACTCAAGGCAGCTGACTACGGTTCGTTCTCAGCATTTGTCGAAAGGGAATTTTTCTCCCGCTTTGGCTACTTCTACCGTGAGCCCTACTTCATCCTCTCGCAGGAGTTTCGGGAACTCAAGACTTACCAGTCGATCCTCCATGCTATCGCGGACGGCAACACCGCACCGGGAGCCATCGCACAGTTCTGTGGCATGGACGCACGCCGCATCTACCCCTACCTTGAGGGCATGACCCGCCTCGGGATCGTGGAGCGCGAGCTGCCTCTCCTGGTGGACACCAGGCACGGTGTCTACCAGATAAAAGATACACTCTTTGACTTCTGGTACTCCTTCGTCTTCCCGAACAGGGAGAGGATCGAGACCGATGCCTTCCACCCCTCTGCCTCTGACATGGACCGTTACTTCGGGAAGCGTTTTGAGAGGCTTGTGCGCCAGGAGGTCGTACCCGGCATCCTGCCCGGCAGCCGTATCGGCCGGTGGTGGTGGAAGGGCGAGGAGATCGATGTCGTGGCGGTCGACGAACAGGAGCACAGCATCGTCTTCGGGGAATGTAAATGGGGTGCTCTGGACCGGCGTGACGCGAGAGGGGTGCTCGCCCGCCTGGAGGCGAAGGCGGAGATGGTCAGGCACGATCGATACCCGAGGGAGCGCTATCTCCTCGTTGCAGGCAGCGTGGAGGGGAAGGAAGACCTGCGGGACGAGGGCTACCTGGTGTACGACCTGGCCGACATCGAGGTTTTCGTGAGGGAAGAGTGACGGACCCCGCACGCCGCTGCCGTCTCCTCGACCTCGTCCTCATGTGACATCACCATTGCACTATCAGGATTTTATCCGGACATAGATCGTTTTAGAACCAGAACTCCTGAGATCTTTTTCTTGTGTTTCAAACAGGTCGATCGCCTTCACGAGGTCCCCGAGTTTTTTAAAATGATAATTCCTCGGATCAAAATCAGGGGCTTTTTTCTGGATGTTTTGCCCGACCAGTCCGAGGTGCGCCCATCCATCTTCCCCGGAAGAGTCTTCTATGGTGTCTGTCAAGAGCCGGATCAGTTCCTTGTTTTGCACCAGTTCGTTTTCCGTGGGTCGTTCTATCTTCGGGATGCCGGCTTTATCACTCTCCTCCAGGACAGGCCGCAGGATCTCCGTATAGATAAATTTGTCACAGGCCTCGACAAAGGGTTTTGGCGTCTTTTTTTCACCGAAACCATAGACAGTGAGCCCGGACTCCCGGATCCTTGACGCAAGCCGGGTAAAGTCACTGTCGCTCGAAACAATACAGAAACCGTCCATCTTTTCGGTGTAGAGAATGTCCATCGCATCGATGATCATGGCGCTGTCGGTGGCATTTTTTCCATTCGTATAATTAAATTGCTGAACCGGATGAATGGAGTATTCTAAAAGAGCTTCCTTCCATCCCTGGAGTTGAGGGGTGGTCCAGTTGCCATAGATCCTTTTCACATTTGCCGTGCCGTATTTTGCAACTTCATCCAGAAGACCTTTGATTATGCCGGGCTGGGCATTATCCGCATCGATGAGAACAGCCAATTTTTTCTGGGGCTCTATTGGGCGTGCGATGTACTCCACGACAGTGCAAGAACCATGGAACACGATAATATTTCCGATTTTGTTTTATTTTTACAAATGGTAAACATATATCTCTCGTATGCCTGTTTTGTTGGGCCTGAAACGCCATTTTTTCCTGCGTGATTTGGCGCCATTTTCACTCCGATACAAAACCCCAAATCAGGCAGGTCTGAAAATACGGGGTTTAACACCTGCCATTAAGCGCATGAAAAACAGAATCAGATGGCAGAACGACGAGATCAGGGGGGGAGTGGTCCCCCCTCCCGGTGGTTCTCCCCTCACGCCAGGGCAGGCACCCCGTCGGCCCAGGTCTCGACCGCGGCGAGGACGGCATCGTCCTCGTAGGACGAGATGCGCACGGAGGTGCGGGTGAGGGTGACGGAGTACACCTCGCCGTCGGGGTCGTGGCACCGGAGGCGGCACGCGTACGCCTCGCGGTCCGGGTCGGCGACCGCAGACCCACCGATGGCGGTCTCGAGTGCGGCGTTGTTGAGGACCTCGGTCTTCGCCGCGGTGAACCCGGCGAGGGTCGGGGCACGTGCCGACGCGGTGCCGACGACCTTGCCGACACCGTCCTCGTAGACGATCCGGGCCGTGTAGGCCTCGCTCGCCTTCTCGACGGCGGCGTGGGACTCGCCCGCACTCTCCCACGGGGTGCAGCCCCAGGGGTTGTTCGTCAGGATGTCCTGGACGATGCCGTCGAAGGTGGCGGCATCGGCGATCGGCACGGAGAGTTTCCGCACCGACGTCTTGTTCGTGGTGGACAGGGTAAAGTCTGCCATTTTTTCTTGTCTCCTGCCTGGAGGTCCCGGGTCCGTCGCAGGCATATCTTCATATTACCATAAGTAATATCAATCTGCCTTAACCGCGACTCTCTCCTCAGGAGATGACGATGGCCGAAAACCTGCGGGAGAAGATCGTCGAGACGAACAGGGACGTGGACCTGCCGGACCCTGCGGAGGATGGAGGAGAAGGACAAGGAGATGGAGGGGCGCCTCCGGGTGCTCGAAGGGTGGCGGAGCGAGGCGGCGGGCGAGGAGAAGAGGGAGAGGCCGATCGCCGCCGGGGCCGTGGCGATCGTGCTGCAGATGCTCGGCATGGGGTGAGGGCCCTTTACTTTCACGCCCCGCCCGACGCCCCCTTTTATATTTCCTTTTGCATGGACTCACCCATGACACACGCCCCCCTCATGAGCGACCAGACCCTCTTCCGCGACCCCGACCTCTTCGAGATCACCCACCTCCCCGAGGTCTTCAACTACCGCGACACACAACTCGAAGACCTTGCCTTCGCCCTGCGGCCTGCCCTCCAGGGCACCCTGCCCCTGAACGCCGTCCTCCGCGGCACGCCCGGCACCGGCAAGACCACCGCTGTCAGGCTCCTCTTCGCCGAGGTCGAGGAGACGACGCAGACGGTGGTGCCCGTGCTCGTCCCCTGCCAGACAGAGAAGACGGAGTACGCCGTCTTCTCCCGGATCTTCACCGCCCTCGTCGGCCACCTGCCGCCGCCGTCCGGGGTCTCGACGACGCGGCTGATGGCCGGGATCGCCCATGCCCTCGCGGAGAGGGGGGCGGTCCTGGTCGTCTGCCTGGACGACGCCACCTGGCTCCTCCCCGACGGGACGCTCGACAGTGTCCTCGCCCCCCTCCTCAGGATGCACGAGGCCTGGCCGGGTGTGCGGACCGGCGTCGTCCTCACCCTCTCCTCCCCGGAGACCGACCTCTCCCGCGCCCTGGACCCGGCCACCCGCTCGGTGCTCCAGGCCTCGGAGGTCCTTTTCCCCCCGTACACCGCGGCGGAGGTGCGGGGCATCCTGGGGGACCGGGTGAAGGCCGGGCTGTACCCCGGGGTGATGCCGCCCGCCGTCCTCGACCTCGTCGTTGAACGGACGATGGCCTGCGGCGACCTCCGCGTCGGCCTGGACCTGGTGAAGAGAGCGGTGCGTGCCGCCGAGGGGGCGGGGCGGACAGAGGTGACGGCCGGGGACGTGCTCGCAGCGTATCCGGTCTCGAAGCACCTCCATGCGGCCCTGGCGGTGCGGTCCCTCACGGCAGGGGAGAGGGCGGTGCTCGACGCGGCCCTCGCCCTGGAAGGGGAGGGCGGGACAGCGACCTCGGGGCAGGTGTACGGGCGGGTCTGTGATGAGATGAGTTATACCGCGTTCCACGAGAGGGTGCGGAAGCTGGAGGCGCTGCGCCTGGTGGATCTGGCGGTGTGGCCGGGGCGGGGGAGGACGCGGGTGGTCGTGGTGCGGGAGGGGGTGGAGGAAGTGGTCGCCCCTGTTTCGGCAGGTTCATCGGGGGTGGCGGCGAGGTGTTCTTCAGGAGTTGCTGACGATGAAAAACGTCGATATGAAACGGGACGGTGATATGTTGGTGATCACGGTCGACCTCTCGAAGGATTTCGGGGCGTCGAAGTCGGCCGGGTTGAACGAGACGTCGGCGTGCCAGGTGCCAAACCCACCGTGGGCGTTGACGGCCCTCTCATGTCATGGCCTCCCTATGCTTCAATCCCTATCGGGTTTTCTCATCAGCTGCGACGATGTTCCGGGAGAGTCATCTCGACAAGCCCTGCATCGAGCAGGGGCCTCAGGACCTGGTCCCTGAACTTGGTGCGGTTCATCCTGCCGGCAACCGCCGGGAGTTCGACCATGGGCCGCTCGGCCACACACGCACGCAGAACCACGATACTCTCCTGACCGAGATCGATCTTAATCCCAACTTGGTCCCAACTTGGTCCCAACTTGGTCCCATCTTGCCCTGGCCTCCGCAGCACCGGGACAAACTGCCCGCCCGGCCGCGAGGGCCGCACCCGCCATGCCGAGGAGCACCGCCGGCGTCCGGAGAGGGTCGAGGGGGATCAGCCGCTCACCCCCTTCGCCGCGTTCCATTCCCGCACCAGACGGCCGTAACACCCTCGAAACCCTCCGGGTTTCTCATGCTCCTGCCGGTCACTTCGTTCCCGCCCGTCGCACCTCGCAGAGCAGAGCCCGCCCGTCGGCCGACCGGAACACCGCCCTCCCCTCCTCGCAGACGCTGCAGCGCCCGAGGTCCGTCCTCGTCCGCGTGAACTCGGTGTGCTCCAGCACGCCAGGCAGGGTCGTCGGCCCCTTCCCATTTGCACCGGTGTACCGGATTGCACCGCCCTGCACTCTGGAGTTGTCGACAATCAGAGGAATTTTCGGGCCGATATTTCCAATCCCGCCCCTTTCACCCCCATCTTTCCCGTCATGTTCACCTGTACACGGATCACACACACAGTCACCCACAGGCCCCGACAGATCAGGTGGAGAGTGTGTGCCTCCCTTTTCGTGCAATAGAGTACTATGAGAGAGAGAACTCTCTCCTCTCTCTATAGAATAGTCATTCTGCCCTCTCTCCTCCGTCCCCGCTCCCTGCACATCTCCGGTGCAATTTCGGTGCGCACCGGGTGCAAAAGTGTCGTCGTCCGGCGGGTCGGGATCGATCCAGACATATGCCCCGGCCGTCCAGCGGCGGTAGACCTCCAGGTTGAAAGAGAACTGGTGCTCCCGCCGGCGGATCAGGTACCCGCCGGCGTCCTCGGAGATAGTCGTGTCCGCGAACCCGACCGCCGGGCACTTCTCCAGGAGACCTGAGTAGGTGGTGCCGCCGTTGTTGTAGCCGTGGAGGATGCGGCGGGTCTGGTGGTACGAAAGACCGAGCGTCTCCTGGAGCATCTTGATCGTAAACACGTCCCAGCCCATCGTCTCGACGGTCTCCAGGGCGGCGGCCTCGTTCTTCGTCAGCTTCGTCTCCTGCCCGCCGGCCTCGCCGTTGATGGCGGCGTAGATCCGGGCGGTGGCGGCGAAGTCAGACCTGTCGGCACGGATCCCTCCATCGAAGGTCTCCCGCTGGAAGCGGTGGAGGAGGGCGCAGGCCTTGATCAGGTCGAAGAGGATGCCGGGGTTACGGCGGTTTGCCGTGGCGGAGAAGTGCACCCGCCGTGCGTACGGGATAGAGACGTGGAGGCGCTCCTCTTTGAGGCCCTCTCCCAGATCGCCCGGCAGACCGCGAGGGCCGGATCCTCGTCGTCGCCGTCGTCCTCACGCGCCTCCCGCTCCTTCATGTGCCTGAGGACACGCTCGTCCTGCTCGACGGAGTCGGGTCTTCTCCTATCATCTCGTCGATGATCGCAGAGACGGTCTCCTTCAGCCCCGCGGCCGTCAGGCCCCCGGCGAGGCGGTCCCGGAGACGGCCCTCCAGGTCGTCGAGGATGGCGAAGATGAAGGCGTCGAGTTCGTCCTCCCACACTCCGCCGGCCCTGTCGATGCGGGCGTTGAGGAGGCGGGCGAGGTGGCCGTGCTCGTCTGTCACGTCGAGGATGGTGGAGAGGTCCATGACGACGGTGAAGGCCGGGGGGGAGGGTGGCATGGGGGAGAGTCGGAGGGGGAGGGGATAAAGGGTGGGGGTTATGCGATCGCCCGGATCGTCTCCCTCAGCCCGGATGCAAACGCTTCCATCGAATCGAGGTCCCTGAACCCGGCGAGGACCACCTTCCCGGACGAGAAGATCAGGGCGGTCCCCCTCTCCCCGCGATAGATGACGCCGGGGAACTGCTCGGGCTCGTACTCCACGTGCTCCATCTGGAGGGCGACGACGAGGCGGGTCAGGGGGACCTCCGTCCCTATGTCGTCCATGCCGACGATGTTCTGGACCCGCGGCGGCGAGACGAGGGAGGGGTCGATGATGGGGGATAGGAGGGCGAGGAACTCTTCGTATGATGGCCCTACCTCGTCGAGGGACTTCAGGCCGTAGATGATATATTTCCCGCTCCGGTAGACCGTGGCCTTGCCCCGGGAGAGGAGGACGTAGGCGCCGTGATAGACCTTGGGGTCATACGTGTAGGTCTCAGGCCCGAGTTCAGGCAACCTCTGGAAGGGGACGGGCTGGTGGAGGTCGCCCGAACAGACGATATTGACGATTTTCATTCCCGAAAATAGATGGGGTTTATTCTCTCAGATACTTTCCGCCGACAGGAACAAAGCGCGTGGGTTTCTGGATGTCTGTATAGCGGCGGACTCCTTCGAGTTCGAGGGCCATCCAGGTCTTCTTTTTTCCCTCTCCCTTTCTGACCCGCACCCCCTGCCAGCGCTCCTGGTTCTCGACGTACGCCCTCACCTCTTCTCTGGCGAGGAAGACAGCGTCGCCGAAGGTCTCGAAGAAGGTGAGGAGGTCGTCCGCGAGGAGGACCTGTTTGATCCTCGCCTCGCCGACATAGCCGGTGTCCTCGTGGGACTGGTAGAAGACGAACTTCATGCCGGCTTTGAGTTCCTTGAAGACCGTGGCCGGTTTGACAAAGACGGTCCTACCCTCGTCAAAGAAGCGCGTCATGTAGGGTTTGGGTATGGGGAAGGTGACGCCGGTGATCGTGGTCATCTCTTCCTTCTTTCCTTCTTACTGTCATAAATGTCACGTTTACTGAGTCCAGATTGTAGGGGCCTTAGTTCTCCTCATAACTCTTTACGATGAGAGTCTTGGCCCGTTCCAGGTCGGCATCTGATCGGATGGAAATCTCCAGATCGCCGGGGGCCCAGTGGCCGATGTTCCGTACATCCCGCGTAAAACCTTCCTCCAGAGGGATGTCGTCGGGGTTGAGACGGAGGTAGAGGAGCATCAGGTTCGACTGCGGGCGGAGTTCGACACAGGTAAAATTTTTTATCCGCCTGAACGCCGCATACAACTTTGTGACCTTCACCTGGACGTCGTCGCCCAGAGCGAGGGCAAATGCCTTCAAGGCCTCATAGCGGTCCTTCTGATCAGCATGGGAGAGTTCGAGCGCTTCGCTGAATGTTCTATTCCCTGAGACTTTTTTCTCGGCTGCGGGGGCGGGGACAGAATCCCCGTTCTGGACCGTGGCATTCACCAGTTCGAGAAGGAGGAGAGATGTGTCGAACTTCCTGTACCTGATCAACTCCACATTCCTGTTGATCTGCTGGACTGCGTGGATGTCGTACTTCGTGAAGTCGCCGGCAATACAGAGGAGGCGCGGGCCGGTCCAGTCGATGACCTCGTCGCCCTGCTTCTTGAACGTCTTCAGGTAGAGGAGTTCAAATTCGGCCTTGTGGTCGAGGAGCCAGTCGAGGTAGTAGAGGCCCTGGTTGATGACGTTCTCGTTGAGCGCCCGTTTGTACTCGATGATGACCGGAAAGCCGTTCTCGTCGATGCCCAGGGTGTCGATCCGGCCGCCGTGTGTCTTTCCGGTGGCGTACTCGCTGGCCAGGAAGGTGACGCCAAGGAGAGGGTCGAGGTTCTGCTCCATGTAGGTCTGGAGGGACTTCTCCAGGGCGACGGACGATCCTTTCAACTCCTCTGCCTGTGGGGTGTCGATGCGAAAGATGCGGGTGTCGCCCATTGGATCAGTCCCGCGGCGTCTGTGCCGCCTTCATGATGAGTGCAAAGTCCTCCTCCGGGATCGCCCGCATCGCCTGCCCCCTGATATGCCCTGACCACATCTTTTTGTTCGTGATGAACGTCAGGTCAGGGATCAGGGGCTTGAACTCCACCGGCGGGTCGAAGACCTGGACAGTCTTCAGTCTGATCCTGAGGGGGAAGACCTCGTTCCCGAGTTTGGGCGGCGCGGTGAAGATCGGTTTTTCGTCCTCATAGACCGCCGAGGTGATCTCGAAGCACCCGGTGATGGCAGGGGGGAGGGTGGTGTCCTTATCGATCACCTGCTGCCCGACATAGACGAGGAGGGTGTCGCCGGGGTGGGTCTTGCTGATCGCGTTGATGTACCTCTTCGGGACGCCCCAGATCTGCTTTGTGATCGTGACGTCTGAGTTTGTGCGGTTGGAGATGGCGAGCCAGTGGGTCATAGGATGAATAATAGTAGCAGTAATACAAAAGGCTTACATTAGCAATATGATCGAAACATCAATTTAACTACAGAACAATATAATCCACCTAAATATTATCTATTTCCGTAGTATACGCAAATGGGAGTTAGTTTTCGGAATATTTATCGGGAATGCCGTAAATCCAGATATAAGTCTATGCCACAGGATAAACTGCAATATCGAATATTAAACGAACCATTTAAACTATCTAGCCCACAAATAGAAGCGGTCCTTTCCAAAAAAAATAGGGTACGCGTTGTTGCCGGTGCAGGTGCAGGAAAAACAGAAACACTCACACGGAAAATAGTGCACCTGCTGATGGAGAAAAAGGCTTCCCCGTCATCCATCGTGGCATTCACATTTACCGAAAAGGCGGCTCAAAGCATGAAAAGCCGCGTATACGATAGAATCCGATATTTTGGGGGGGATGCAGTCTGCGCCCAGTTAGGTGACATGTACGTAGGGACCATCCACGCCTACTGTGCACGGCTGCTTGAAGATTTCTTTGGGTATGGAGGGTACAGTATCCTCGATGAAAATCAGGAGATGGCATATCTCCATCGATTCGGATGGGATCTCAATATTCTCTCAGATAAGTCCCATTCTCAGAAATGCCAGATTTTTCGGAGAAATCTTAATGTCGTCTATGCCGACATGCTCCCCCGGCATATTCTTAAAGAACGCGCAGAAGACTTTGCGGTGGCAATCCAGACATATGAACAGAGTCTGGACGACCACCGAAAGCTCACCTTCGACCGGATAATCGACATCACAGTAAAGGAACTGGAGAAGCACCCCGAAAAAACCCAGCACATTCGCTATCTCATCGTGGATGAGTATCAGGATATTAATCGTGCACAAGAACGACTAATACAGTTGCTCAGCAGAAATGCCCAACTATTCGTGGTCGGCGATCCCCGCCAGACTATTTACCAGTGGCGCGGTTCCGACGACAGATGTTTCGAGAACTTTGTGAACGAGAAAAATGCCTCGGTTACAGCGGGATTCACGATTGCGGAGAATCGGAGAAGTGCACGTGCCATTGTAGACACAGCAAATGCGTTTGCTCACACATTTGACGGTGTGCAGTATGATCCCATGGTATCTGTCCGCAGGGATGACGGCGGTGCGTACCTGGTGGAAATGCGATCCAATCTGGACGAGGCGAGGTGGATTGCCGAGCAGGTCCAGAGGTATGTGGATGAAGGCACATGCAATTACAAGGACATCGGGATTCTACTGCGCAGTGTGAACACATCCGGTCCGGTGTTCATTGATGAGTTCCGTCGTCTGAATATCCCCTACATTGTCGGTGGGAAGGTCGGTTTGTTCCGCCGCCCTGAAGCACAGGCGGTAGGGAAGTTGATCGCCTGGATCAATGGAGATAAGGGATTTTTCCAGAAGAGCCGCTGGGACTTTCATAACCAGATACGCGGGAATGAACTTCTGGTTTCAGGGATCACGGACTGGTGTGAGATCATCGACGATGAGACTTTATTGAAGAGTCTGCCTGGGAAGTTGGAGAACTGGCGTGGGAACGTGCTTGACGGAGTTTTCACCAACTTCACAGAGATGTACTATGACCTTCTCAGTGTTCTCGGGTATGAGCGTCTGGATCCGGACAATGTCAACGATGCCGTTGTCATGGCAAATCTGGGCAGATTCAGCACGCTGCTTACCGACTACGAAACTGCAATCATGCTGGATGGAAAAAAGCGGAACTGGGAAAAGGATCTGAAGGGATTTTGCTGGTTCTTGAATAGTTTCGCCAACTCAGCCTACGAGGAGCAACCCGGCGATGACATCCGGAACGTGAACGCGGTCCAACTCATGACCATACACCAGAGTAAGGGGCTTGAGTGGTCGGTCGTGTTCGTGCCTGCTGTTGTAGAGAGTCGTTTTCCGTCAAATCTGATGGGCCGTCACGGCACCTGGTTAATGCCCGGGGATCTCTTTGGGCAGGCACGGTATGAAGGTGATCTGAATAGTGAGCGGAAGTTGATGTACGTGGCATGCACCCGGGCCAAGGATGTCCTGGTGGTCAGCTATTTCACAACAATGAACGGGAATGCCCGGAGTCCTGGAGTTTTCGTGATTGCAGGTCCATTACGGGATAAACTGCAGCATTTATCGCAGGCTGATCTGTTGCCCCTTCATTCCCTTACACCAAGTCATGATTCTGAGGAGGTGGTCACCTACGCCACGGGCGAGTTGATCATCTATGGCCGGTGTCCGTACATGTACCGCATGAACCGGATGTGGGGGTATGAACCAGGTTTGAAGCCGCGGATTGGATATGGTCGCACGCTTCATCACTGCCTGCGAGAGGCAGCAGACTTGATCCGGGAGGAGAAACTGGATCCCATTACCGGAGTCGCTGAGGCCGTTAAAACCCATTTTTACCTCCCCTTTGCAGGGCGCGGACAACGAGCGGGTATGAAGGATGCTGCCCGGGAGAAGTTGATCAACTTCGCTGTCACACATGAGGCTGACATGTACCATATCCGTGAGGTGGAGTCGCGTATTGAATTTCCTCTCCAGAATGCCACTGTCGTCGGAAAAGTGGATGTGATCCTCCATGATAGGGAGGGAATCGAAGTGCGCGACTACAAGACCTCAGATCGTGTTGTTTCCCGGGATGAGGCGGCGTTCCAGGTGCGTCTGTACGCGCAGGGTCTGTCAATGCTGGGGGAGGAGGTAAAAAGGGGGTCGATTGCCTACCTTGATGACGCCTCCGTGGCTGACGTGAGTGTCTGCCCGGAGGATCTGGCATCAGTGGTGGCGATGGCTGAGCAGCGTGTGACGGGCATCCAGAACCACGAGTTCCCGGCACAGCCGGGCGAGAACTGCAAGAACTGTGATTACCACACAATTTGTAAATTTTCAAATATGACATAAGTGAGCGAGTATGAGCGACAATTCAGTATCCACATTGCAGAAACTGCTCAGGCAGTTGTTTCAAATTAACGAGGAGACCGCCGATCTTGACTTTGGCATTTACCGTATCATGCACCTGAAAAAGGGCGCCGTTGATGCATTCATTCAGAACGACATTGCACAAATTGCCGATATGGCGGCCCTGAAGGAGGCTGTGTCATCGCTGGCCCGCGAACTGGGAGTGGATCCAGAATGTGATGAAGCGGAACTAGAACGTGTTCAGCAGGTAAATCCGGCAAATGCGGAGTTGTTCCGGACGAAGAGGGATCTTCTGCGGCGGGCTGCCGATATTGGTGAGGCAGGACGCAATGATGTCTTTAATCACCTCATCTCCTTCCTCTCCCGCTACTATGATGAGGGCGACTTCATGCCGCTGCCCCGGGCGTCGTCATCCCGTACATACGCGGTCCCCTACAACGGTGAGGAAGTAATGCTCTACTGGGCGAACAAGGACCAATATTACATCAAAACAGGAGAGCACTTCCAGAACTTCCTCTTCCGGGTCGGGGAGTACACGGTGCGGTTCAGACTCCGGGATGCGGAAACAGAGCAGAACAACACCCGTGACGAGCGGCGCTACTTCATGCTCCATCCCAAATATCCCTTGGAGTATGACGAAAAAGCAAAGACGCTCACGATCTGGTTTGAGTACAGGCAGATCAGCACGGAGGAGAACAAGGCCCTTGGTCAGAATGCCCAGGCAAAACTGGTTGAGCAGGCGTACGATGCCATCCGGATGTGGGACGGGATTGCATTCACCGGGCTTCAGGCCTCGCTCTGTCAGTCCCCCGCAAAAGGCCAGAAAAGTCTCCTTGAGAGGAAACTGGCGCAGTATGTACGCCGGAACACCTCGGATTATTTCATCCACAAGAACCTGGGGCCGTTCCTGCGCCAGGAACTGGATTTCTACATCAAGAACGAGATGATGAACCTGGATGCCATCGGCACGGGTGCCAAGCCCAACCTCCAGCCGTACGTGGATCGCATCTGGGTCATGAAGTACCTGGCAAACCAGGTCATCGACTTCCTGGCGCAGATGGAGAACTTCCAGAAGAAACTGTGGGAGAAGAAGAAGTTCGTGCTCCAGACTGACTACTGCATGACCATCGACCACATCCCGGAGAAGCACTACCCGGCAATCTGCGCCAACGAGCGGCAGGTGCAGGAGTGGAAGAACCTCTATGGGATCGGAGAAGGGGCGCAGCAGACGCTCGGCGGCGGCAAAATAGACGTGGCCTTCCTGAAGGGTCACCCTTACCTGATGCTGGATACCGCCTTCTTCGACGCGACCTTCAAGGACCACCTCCTCGAAGACCTGCAGCACCCGGACGGCACGCCGGTGACGGACCTCGAAGAGGCCATCGGCGGATTGCTGATCAAGTCGGAGAACTGGCAGGCTTTGAACCTCCTGCAGGAGCGGTATAAGGAGCAGGTGAAGTGCATCTACATTGATCCGCCATATAATACAGGAAATGACGGGTTTCTGTACAAGGATAATTACCGGCATTCGAGCTGGTTGAGTATGATAAAGGACAGAATTCTTTGCTCGATGGGTTTTTTATCGGATGATGGTTCTTTCTTCTCTAGTATTGATGATAATGAGGCAGATCTATACGAAGTTCTTTTAAAGGAAATATATTCCCCTACAAATTTTTTAGCTACACTTGTTTGGCAAAAAAGATACTCTCCTCCACCAGATACGAGTAATTTTGGTTATATGCATGAGTTAATCTTCGCATTTCGTTCAAGTGAAAAATTTCAAAGAAATCTGTTACCTCTAACCGAGGAACAAATAGGCAGATACAGAAACCCTGATAATGATCCTAGGGGTCCTTGGAAGCCCACGGACTACACTTGCCGTTATACCGTGGACGAAAGATCAAACTTAAACTATCCAATAATTAATCCTTATACTCATCAAGAGATTTGGCCCAATTACTCGCGTGCTTGGGCGTTTTCACAAGAAGTTCACAAAATAAACGAAAATGAGAATAGAATTTGGTGGGGCTCAGATGGAAGTAATAATGTCCCCTCTCTTAAGAATTTCTTATCAGAAATTCAGCAGGGTTCAATGCCAACTACAATACTATTTCATGATACCGTTGGCCATACCGATGAAGCTGCGAAAGAATTGAGGGCATTTTTCCCTAACATTAAGTTTACTGTAAAACCGACGCGGTTAGTTCGCCACCTAATCCAAATCGGAGCTAACAAAGATTCCCTGATTCAAGACTTCTTTGCCGGCTCAGGCACCACCGCCCACGCCGTGCTCAACATGAACAAGGAGGACGACGGCACCCGAAAGTACATCCTCGTGGAGATGGCTGACTACTTCGACACCGTCATGAAACCCCGCATCGAAAAGGTCGCCTACTCCTCCAACTGGAAAGGCGGCAAGCCGCAGGACACCGACGGCCAGAGTCACATGTTCAAGTACCTCACACTGGAGAGTTACGAGGACACCCTCAACAACATTGAGTTCTCCGCTCGTGACTCGGTCCAGAAGAGCCTCTTTGATCTGGACGGCTACTTCCTCCGTTACATGCTCGACGTGGAGAGCCGGGAGAGCCTATGCCGCATGAACCACAGCACACTGGACCGCCCCTTCGACTACACCCTGGCCCGGAAGACCGCCAGCCAGGATAACATTGCCCGGATGCCCGTGGACCTGGTGGAGACCTTCAACTACCTCCTCGGCATCCACGTCACCACGCTGCGGACCGAGTACAACGGCGAGATCAAATACCGCGTTGTCACCGGCGAAAAGGCCAGTGAAAACGGCATGGAAACCTACCTCATCATCTGGCGGACCACTGCGGGGTGGGGCGCAGCTGAGCTGGCATCCGACCGCACATTCGTGACCGAGAAGATTATGGCAGGCCGTGAATTCGACCACATCCACATGAACGACCGTTTCACTGTGGCGAAGGCCAAGAAGATTGAGGACTCATTCCACCGGCTCATGGAGGGAGACTGGGATGCCATCCGACCTGCTGCGTGATAACGTCGTCCTCGGCTCCTTCATGCACCATCTCCTCGGGGCTGACTCCTTTGAGACCATCCAGGGTCGTCTCCGTGAAGTCAGGGAGGGATTCGACGAAGAGGACCGCAGTTACTACGCCCAGAACATTGCCACCTGGGAGGGCGGGGATCCCCGTATCCTTTGCAAACTGCGGGAATACGACGAGCACATCCTCTCGTACGTGCGCCACATCAACACCAAGCGCACCGGCACCATGCCCATCACGCTGAAGTACTTCCAGTACCTTGCCATCCTGTACACCGAGATCTACCTCGATCGCTACTTCAATGACCGTAAGAACCAGATCGCAGAACTCAATCGGTTTGCACTGAAACACTATGGATCCAAATTCACCTACACCCCCACCGATTTTAGAAAGATCGCCTACTGGATGGCCACCGGCAGCGGCAAGACCCTCATCCTCCACATCAACATCCTCCAGTGGCTCCACTACAACCGGGGCCCAGATGCCATCCCGATTGACAAAATCCTCCTCATCACCACCAGTGAATCACTCTCGGCCCAGCATCTGGACGAGATGAAGAAGAGCGGCATTCCCGCGGAAATGTATCAAACCGGCTACTTTGCAGGCATGCTGAGCCCAGAGACCGTGCACATCATCGACATCAACAAACTCTACGATCAGGAGAAAGAACGCGAAAACACTAGGAATAAACTGGAGCCCAGAAACCCAAAGAACAAGGGATCGAGTGGTGGGGGCGTTCGGGTGGATGTCAGGACCATCGGGAGCCACAACCTCATCCTCGTCGACGAAGGCCATGTTGGATCAAGTGGGAAAGTTTGGCGGGAACTCCGCGATAAGGTGAGCGAGAACGGCTTCACCTTCGAGTACAGCGCCACATTCGGGCAGGCCATCAGAAAAAAAGGAGGTAACATCGATAAGGATCTTCTCCGCACCTACGGCCGTGCCATCATCTTCAACTACTCCTATCCCTATTTCTATGGCGATTACTTTGGGAAGGACTTCCGTCTTCTCAATCTGGAGCGATCCGGGGACACCCCCTTCACCTCCGAGTTCAAGCACCTTGTTCTCCTCGCCAACCTCCTCACCTTCTACGAGCAGCGCCTCATCTACGACACATACCCCGACGAGGTGGCAGAGTACAACCTGGACGCACCTCTCTGGATCTTTGTGGGGCGCACCGTCCAGTTAAGTACTGCTCTCAACGAAAACATCCAGAACACCTCCGACATCCTTGAAGTACTCCGCTTCCTCCATGCCGTGCTGGCAAATGAGGGCAACCGCATTGTGGAGACCATGGCCGCCATCCTTGACGGCAGGTCCGGACTCGTCGACCAGAAACTCAACCGGGATCTCTTTGCACGCAACTACCCCGAAACCCGCCTCGCCTATCTGCGGGAGCGCATGGAAAAGGATGACTGTACTGCCGAGGACATCTACAAGGACATACTCTCCAGACTCTTCCACACCTCCACCACTGGTTCTCTCCAGATCGCCGACATAAAAAAAGCCCGCGGCGAGATAGGCCTCCGCTGCGCTACCTCATCGGGTAACCCTGCAGTCAGTCCCTACTTCGGTATCATCAATATTGGGGACACGGCAACATTCCTTGACGCAGTCCAGGCCGAAATCCCAGAAATCCAGAGGCAGGACGACGAATTCACGCCGTCTCTCTTTACCTCCGTGGCGTACAGGGACTCCCCCACCAATGTCCTCATCGGCGCAAAAAAATTCTCAACCGGCTGGAATTCCTATCGCGTCAGCTGCATGGGACTCATCAACGTCGGCCAGAATGCAGGGACCGAAATCGTCCAGACCTTTGGGAGAGGCGTCCGTCTGCGGGGTAAGAACTTCTCACTCAAGAGAAGTGCTGGCAGCGGCGATGTGGTGCCATCATATATTCCCGCCCTCGAAACGCTCCATGTCTTTGGCATCGGCGCTGACTACATGGAGATATTCAAGACCGAAATGGGAGAGGATCTCCCACCGGAACCGAAAAAATGGACAATCCCAACCACCCCGTCCCGAAAGTATCTGGAATACAAACTCCTGATCCCCCGCTTCAGCGAGGCCCAGTTCATTTCCCGGCGGGTAATTACCCCGGACCCCAGTGGACCTCGCTCCACCGTTCAGGTGGACCTTGACCTCAGGCCCCAGGTCGAGACCTACCAGAGGACCACACAGGGAACCGGGATCGGAGATCAGACCCTGACCCTCCCCATTCATATCAAACCAGAATATCTTGACATGCTGAACTGGACCCGGATTTACTTTGAGCTCATGGACTACCGGAATGAACGCGGCTGGTACAACATGGTCTTCGGGGAGGACACGCTCAGGGCCATCATGGATGCAAAGCCATACACACTCATCTGCCCTGCAGCCCAGATCACACCACGGTCCTATGAAGACCTCTGGAAAATCGAGCAGATTGTCATCAGCATCCTCAAAAAATATCTCCTGCGGTACTACAACAAGGAAGTCAGTCAGTATGCCAAGGAGACCGTCGATGTCCAGATTCTGGACGCCAAAAACCGCAACATGACCGTCACCTACACCATTCAGGCCCCATCCACCAACACCGAGTTGATCGCCAACCTTCAACAACTCATCGAAGAGGGCCTGAAGCAGTTCAACGCCGGGGAAGGAGATGAATTCAACACCGGCCTGAAGAATGTTCATATCGAGCAGCACCTCTACCAGCCCCTCCTTGCCCTAAGCAAGGGCTCGCCCTTAGTGATTCAACCAACTGGGCTACAAGAGAGCGAGCAGAAATTCATTATGAACCTCCGTACGTATCTGGAGCAGAATCCCCAGATTTTAGATTCCACACACCTGTTTGTGATCCGAAATCGGGTGAAGTCGGGGGTGAAGTTCTTTGAAACGGTGAATTTCTATCCTGATTTCATTATTTGGGCAGTATGTGGTAAAACTCAGCACCTCCTCTTCGTGGATCCGCACGGCCTCGGTAGAATCAACAGTTTCAAAGAAGAAAAAATTGAACTGTCAACAACAATCAAAACGGATTATGAACCACGGATCCAGGAACGTCTGATGCAGCACAAAGAAATCGAACCCGGAACATCAGTGTATCTTGATTCAGCGATTATTGCCGCACCCGACACACCAAAGGCGGTGATCAAACAGAATTTTGGTGTATCCAATGATGCTGAATACAACAAAAATCATGTTTTCTTCCCCGAAGATGAAAATTATATCGAGAAATTACTTGGAATTATTCTGGATACCAACTAAAAACATAGACCACCAAATTTTTTCTGTGCGACTATAATGGGAACCCACAAAATTGCCTGAACTGCTCCATTTTGTGAAAAAAGTTCATTCTGTTTATATTCTCTTCACGCTGAGATCCAATGTCATTGTAAACATCACATTTCAAGTAGCCATGCGGACCATCCCCGAGGAGGACCACCAGCGGATCACATCAGTCCACAGGTAACCCAGCACAAAATCAAAAATTTTATTTTCCGAGATGGAATCGTGACATTAATTGCAACTGCCTCTAATGACGTGGCATAAATATTTCTTATATTTGCCCCAATTAGAAGAATATATATGTAATGGCATTTAATTCCCCTTTCATCTGGTGAAATGGAATGGATGTCGAATGCGTCCCTCAAACAGTTTCAAATCTACATCAAGAGACCTACAACCCCAATTCTGAGAAGGCCACACCTGTACTGAGATACCCGGGCGGGAAACAACGGCAGGTATTATATTTTGATCATCTTCTTCCGGATGCTGACTCCATCTCCGGCAGGTATGTGGAACCCTTTGTCGGAGGTGGTGCAATCTTCTTCCACACAAACCCGCGGGTCGCCGTTCTTTCAGATAAAAACCCAGAACTCATCGACCTCTATATCGGTATCCGTGATCATCCCGAAACCGTATGGGAACTCTATCGTACTTTCCCCGACACAAAACAGGGATATTATGCAGTCCGAGATCGTTCCGTTGATGAACTGACCTTACCGCAACGGGCGGCAAGGACCCTGTACCTGAACAGGACCTGCTTCAAGGGGATGTGGCGGCATAACGCGCAGGGCAAGTTCAACGTGGGATATGGAGGTCAGGACCGCCGGTGGGTGATATCAAAAGAGCGGTTATTTGAAGTCTCCCTCCACCTTTCGCGGTCCACTCTCTGTTGTAGCGACTTCGAACCCATAATCGACTCATGCAGCGCCGGCGATTTTCTGTTCCTCGACCCCCCCTATCGACCCGGAGAAAGGGACCTGCTCAACGATCACTACACCTTCGGCACGTTTCGATACGACGACCAGATCAGGCTGGCTCAGGCTCTTCACCGCGCATCAGAACGCGGCGTGCAATGGCTCATGACCAACTCCTCACACGAGGACATAACCAGACTGTATGAAGACTGTCAGTGCATTTCTCTCCTGAAAGGGACCGGAAAAATCCCCGGGCACCTTGCAGAACACACGGAAGAAGTGGTCATAATGAACACGGAGACAGATTAAATGGGAATTAACAGCTTATGTGGCGATGCACCACTGGACAACAACCCCATCCAGTGCTTTAAGGAATTCATGGAGCAGCAAACGGGATATAAAAAGGCCCGAGAATACAAGAAATGGCGGTTTGTGGGATATGTACTCGAACTCGGATATTCCTCTGCCACCATTATCACCTCAGATCCCTACAAAATTGCTGTCGGCGGCATACCCAGAAACTCCCTGCTCATCATGGTCCCCCGCAACTACACCGAACTCCCCCTCCATTTCACACTCCTTCGTGTCCTTGAGTCGGCCCCCACCCCCCTGAGCAGGGAAGTCCAGCAGACCTACTTTGAGTTGCAAAAGCGGTCCATGCCTGAACTCGACGTCTTTACCCAGAGCGAACTGCAGTGGGGCGCTCTCAAAACCGAAGTTCTTGGCATGTTCTACCCGAACCCGGATAATCTGGAAAAAATTGAGTTCTCATCTGACATCAACAACTTCGTCAGCGCCCACAAATATGAGTTATATGCGCCAACTGACGAGGTTCTGCATGTTATCATCAACTCCATGGTCCCCTCTGAAAACTGTTTCCCCATTGGAAAACTTAGACTCACCGAGTGCCGCCTCCCCGTCCCCGGAACACCCTCACCAGATGTTGAAGCCCATGTATCCACCCTTGACTTCATGGGTACACGGACGGCCATGTTCGGGAAAACCCGTCTTGGCAAGAGTAACACCATTAAAATCATTGCTCAGAGTCTCATCGA
This sequence comes from Methanofollis ethanolicus, assembly GCF_001571385.1. NCBI lineage: Archaea > Methanobacteriati > Methanobacteriota > Methanomicrobia > Methanomicrobiales > Methanomicrobiaceae > Methanofollis > Methanofollis ethanolicus. The sequence continues at coordinate 1,770,415 of NZ_BCNW01000001.1, forward strand.
AACAACGCAGGAATCCAAGAGCGTGGGTCAGATCATCTTTGACATCAACGGAGAGTATGCAAACGACAATCCCCAGGATGGAAGTACATCCCTGAAGAGTGTGTATACAGAGCGGTGTGAGGTGTACTCATTCAATCCCCGTCCCAATAGTGGTGCAAAGGTACTGAAGATAAACTTCTATGAGCACCCGGATCGATCTCACCAGATTCTGGATAATCTCCTGGAGAAAGACGGGCAAAATTCTAACTATATCAAAGGGTTCAGAACCACAGAAATACCCTCCATCGAATCCCTTGAGGTAATTACAGACAGAGGAGACAAAAAACGGGCACAAAGGCGGATTCTTCTCTACTGGGCAATCCTACATAGTGCAGGATTCAAGGCAGATGAAGAGGCGCTTAATCATAAGCTCAAAAAAATTAGTCACACTGCATCAAGCTCCTTTGATCCGCAGTATAATAAAGAATTGCGAGAGGCAGTATACAAATCAGATAATCCACCAAAGATTGAGACATTGGATGATCTTGTCACCGAACTCGAAAAAATCCAGGAATATATCAAAGGAACAAAACAGGATGATCCCTTACTCAAGTCATCAGGCAGTGGAAAAACCCTCTTCGACAGCGAAGACCGTGCATTACTCAATTTCTTAAAACCAAATGTGGGATCAGGACCGCGCGTCATCTACTCATATAAGTTCTATCATGATGCCAATGCCGGGAACATCTTCAAGGATATCATCGAGGAGGTCGACAACGGAAAAACGATCATTCTTGACCTTGGAAATGCCGATCCACGCGTCATGACCTATTACTCCGATGAACTCAGCTGGGAGGTCTTCAGGCACCAGACAGAAAAATTCACAACAAACGCATTGGGAGAGCACTATGTCCAGCTCTACTTCGAGGAAGCGCACAACCTCTTCCCCCAAAACGATGATGTGACGACAATATACTCCCGTCTTGCCAAAGAAGGAGCGAAATACCATATCGGCATGGTCTACTCCACTCAGTCCCCCAGCACAATCAACAAAGACCTCCTTGCACAAACAGAGAATTTCTTCATCGCCCACATGTCCTCCCGCGATGAAGTGAAAACACTTGCGAAACTGAATGTTGCCTATGAAAACCTGCAGGAGGATATTCTCCAGACAAAAACACCGGGTTATGTGCGCATGTTAACCCGTTCACACCGTTTTGTTGTGCCTGTCCAGGTCCGGAAATTCTCTCCGATCTCACGCAAGGGGGCATAAGCACTATGCCATATCAGGGTGGATCTCGGTTACCGGGGGAACATTCAAGCAGGACCGCTCATCTGGAGGTACTCCAGAGTCCTCTGGTGAAGATGTTAGTAGAGAGTTTTAAAAAACCGACTGCATCAGAGGAATACAGAGATCCGGGTTGGGTCACACTGCCAGAAGGGGGTAAACCCCTCAAGTACATTTTTGGCGTGGACGGTTCGTATCAGACCGTACGCTCGGACACATCGCCGTATTCATCAATTGGTTTCGTGAAGACCGCCCTCATGAAGTTGGACACGCACGCTCTTTCAAAACTGGATAAAGAAAACCCCCATCCTCTTATGGTTCAGGATATTCTCCAGGATTCTGTGGTGTATCATGCAACCGCATTTCCCCTCCAGAATGTCTGGGTTCCCGGCATGAACAATTATCACGCAATTCGGAAGATCGTGTACGAATCCATCAAAGACAAGTCGTCCCATATGGAGGGCGAGGTCATGGAGACCTTCAAATGGATAGTATACGAAAAGTGGAGCGGAAAAAAGAAGGAACTACCCGTTTTTCAATGTCCCCATTGTCATCAAAATGTTGCCACTCTTCCCTATGATAGTGAAAAGGGTTTTTGTGAGAATTGCAAGAATGAAATCTATATTACCGACATGCTCGGTTTTCATCTGGACATGGGGGACGACACCGCCCCGGAAGGTATACCTTCCACATATATGACCATTCATGAAACTCTGCTGTTGTTCACAGCAATACACTACTTTTGGGAACACCAGCGAAACCTCATTTCACAGTGTCTTTTTGTGAAGGATGGGCCTCTTTCTGTTCGTGCCCAGTACTCCAAACTTGTGGAGCCCATTCGGAGGTTCCTGGCATATGCCCGGGATCAGGGGTATCCTGTGCACATAATTGGGCAGGAAAAGTCAGGAACTTTTTTTGACCATCTCAAGTTCATTGAAAGAGATGCTCCTGCAAATTCAATGTTCCTTCCCCAAGACCACTACATAAAAGGACAGATTCAGCATCGCCCTCTCGATGGAGCGGAATATGGGAAGGACACAAATTATGGTGCCAAGGTGTTCCTAAAAATTGATGACTACACTACCATGGTATTGAATGTGCCCTTTGGCGATTTTACGGCAAATCCTCACCCTGAAGACCTCATCGGATTGAAAAATATTGTTGCAACAATACCTCAGATCATCAGTTACCGACATGAAGGGGGGTTGATTCCCATAGAACTTGCACATGGAGTCGTGTCTCTGTCAACCTACCCCTCAGCTCGCATTCTCAAGTTGTTCACCGATTCGTGTCAGAACGGGACTGGGTCGTCATGACGAAGTTGAATCTCTCCCATTTTCTCTCTCCATCATCACCACATTCCTCAGTGTTCCATACCGCCTTACCCACCCTTCTGGGAAATACCTCTCAGGGGACCCAAGATTCTCTCATTCAAATACTCCCTCCCCAACCCCCCCCATAACATCCGCAAAATCCCCCACCTCAAGGTAGAAGATCCGCAGCCGCCGCGGGTACGCGTCCTCCCATCCCTCCGCCACCTCCAAGATCCCGCGGTGGTCCCCGTTCCCGTAGGCGATCGTCCCCACCTCCTCCCACTGGTTTCGCCGAGCGAGGGAGAGCACGACCCAGGTGAAATACTCAGTATGCCGGGAATACCCAACCTCGACCCGTTCACGCACGGCGAGGAGAGAGGCCGCACTGCCTCATCGTCTCCCTGCACCGACAAAAGACCACCATGCCATCGAGGTTGTCCACGTGGTTGGCGATCGAGTCGTGCTCCAGGGAGACGAGGACCCTGGTGCAGCGCCTCACGTGACAGGACGGCCGCCGGCATTGCGACGCGAAAAGATCCGGGGCCACCCAAAAATACCCCCCCTGGCCTCCTTCTTTTGATCCGATCCTGACGAGGCATGCAATCAGCCATCTGGTCCCTCTCGCCCGGCGCATCCGCAAGGTATATATTCGCCGCATGCTAGTATGAGTATACTGTGACAACACGTAGAGAAAAAATGGATAACTCCACTACTATACGACAAACTGCAAACTGCAGAGGGGAGAGACCATGACCCCCACAACACCCCTCAAAAACCTTCTCATCGGGGGAAAAATCCTCCGCGGCGCCCACACAGGGAAACCCACCTCAGAGAGCGACCCCCTGTACCCGGTGGTGGGCATCAGGGCGCTGGCTGAGGACGGCACCGTCGACCACGACAACGTCGAGCACCTCGCGGTCAGGAACGAGACTGACATCGAGCGTTCCCGCATCCAAGCAGGCGACGTCCTCCTCTCGATGCGGGGGCAGTTCCGCGCAGCCCTTGCCGACGAAAAGTGCGAGGGCCATATCCTCTCCCAGAACCTCGTCATCCTCAGGTTCAGGGAGGAGGCCGACGCAGCCCTGATGGTCGAGTACTTCAACAGCCAGCAGGGGAGGGACGCCCTCGCCGCCCTCTCCCGCGGGACGGCGCTGCCCCTCCTCTCCATCATGGCCCTGGAGACGCTGGAGGTCCCGGCCCTCGGCGGAGCAGACCGGGAAGACCTGGCCGCGTGCCTGGCCGCATACCGGGAGTACGAGGCCCTCGCACACGAGGAGGCGGAGCTGACAGCGCAGATCAGAGACGCACTGGTCGCGGAGTACCTGGGGGTGCGGCAGTGACCGACCTTGAGTCCCGGGCGTTCAGAGAGAGCGTATTTCATATCGTCTCCCTGCTCCAGAGCGACCTCGACGCACGAGACCACCCGAAGGCCCTCACCAGTCTCCTCGCCCTCAAACGCGCGGCAGACCTGAGGGCCGCAGGCGACCTCACCGGCTTTCTTGCCTGCGCCCCGGTCTGGGACGAGATACGCACCGCACAGAGTCCGGGGGAAGCGTTGACCGCGGCATATTCCCGTCTGGAAGAGGCACACCCCGGTGGAGAGACCTGGTTCGACGCCCTGATATTCAGCCCGAAGAGGGACAGTCTCTGGAGGGAGGTCGCCGCCATCATCTCGGAGTTCTCATTCCAGGACACCGACCCCGGGGCCTTCTCCGAGATGCTCCTCCAGTTCTACCGCGAGGGCCCCGGCTCCTTCGAGACCCCGCACGACCTTGCCCGCCTCCTCGCCGGCCTGCTGGCGCCGGAGAGAGGGGCGTCCGTCCTCGACCCCTTCTGTCAGGACGGGACGGTCCTGACCGAGGCGGCCAGAGAGCACGGGACGAGAGGCATCACCCTCTACGCCCAGACCCCGAACGACCACAGCAGGCTGGTCACGGCCCTCAACCTCCTCGTGCACAACTGCCCTGACGTGCACATCGCCACCGGCGACCCCATCCTGACGCCATCGTTCGTGCAGGACGACCGGCGCCTCACGCTCTTCGACCGGGTCGTCGGCACCGTCCCCGCGGGTGCCATGGACTGGGGGTCTGAGGTCCTGCAGCACGACCCCTATGTCAGGTTCATCTACGGCGTCCCGCCGCGGACGAGCAGGGACTTTGCGTACCTCAGCCACGCCATCGCCTCCCTTGCCGACGGCGGGAGGCTGGTGGCCGTCGTCCCGGCGGGCATCCTCTTCAGGAGCGCGAGGACGGAGAAAAAGATCCGGGCGAACATCATCCACAAAGACCGCGTCGAGGCGGTCATCGCCCTGCCGCCCCGGATCTTCCCCGCGACGGCGGTGCCGTTCGCGGTCCTCGTCATCGCCACGGGCAAGGCGGCGGAGAGGCAGGGCAGGACGGTCTTCATCGACGCAACCGGGTTGTTCCTGGCGGGGAGGGGGCGGAACATCCTCAGAGACGAGGACATCACGACAGTCCTTGACGCCTACACCTCCTTCAAAGAGATCGAGGGCTTCAGCGCCGTGGCGACCACCGACGAGATCGCGGAGAACGACTTCACCCTGGAGGTCTCGCGCTACGTCCTCCCCGTGGAGGAGAAGGTCGAAAAAATCGACCTCGACGCCACCCTCGCAGACCTCGACGAGGTCAGGAGAAAGAAGGCGGAGGCCCTCGACCGTTTCCTGGCGAGCGTCGCACGCCTGAAGGAGACGCGGAGATAGACAGGACCGGAGGCTGACTATGTGAGAGGCACATGCTAGAAGTACCGGAGGTGCCGCTTAGCGAGGCACCGAGAGACGAATCGACAGAAGACAGCATATAACGATAATTATGACCGAAAAAAGGATTACCTATACCGGAGGCGCCGCCTGGAGGGTGCCTTCAGCGGAAAAGAAGAGAAAACAGAGCGCACACCCGCACAAAAGGACGTGGCCTGCATGACACCGGACGACGACGAAAGCCTCAGGTCGGCACATGAGAAGATGACCCTGATGAGCCGCACGGCCTTCCATGACATACTCAATCTGGCCTCTGCGGCCCGGGAATACGATGAGTTTATCGCCGGCGAGCTGCGGAAATACCCCGAACTGTACAGGCACCATATGTGCATGATGAGAGTGGTGGGCGGCATACAGTGGAACGCCGAGACCGCCGGGTCCTACCTGAGCCAGGGTGTACCCCCTTCGACCTGGCTCCCCCTCCAGGACGTGGTCGGGGAAGCAGCGGCCGCAGTCCCCCACGACCATGTCGACCTCGTGGTCGACGTCGGAAACGCCGAGGTCTACGCCGATGAGCTGTTGAAGAAGGTGTTTTTCTGCCTGGTCGAGAACGCGCTGTCCCATGGCGGAAAGGTCTCGAAGATTGAGATCGCATTCTCCGAAGACGAGGCCGGGGGCAGGATCACCGTTGTGGACGACGGCTGCGGGATCCCCGCACAGAACAAGTCCCGGATCTTCGGCCAGGGCTTCGGGAGCCACACGGGCATGGGCCTCTTCTTCACCCGGAGGGCCCTGAGCATCCTCAGGTTCTCGATCCGGGAGAACGGGAGGGAGGGGTATGGTGCCCGGTTTGAGATCCGAGTCCCCCCGGGGTTGTACCACTCCCGCAGGAACACCTGATATTTTCGTCGGTACGGAAGGTCGGAGGCCCTGATCCCGCCGGGAGCACGGGCAGAACATAACGTGAGGTGGATTATGGAAGGATCAAACAGTAGCGGACGCGCCGTCTCTATCGGCGCAGGAAGGGGAGGAGAACAGGACGTCGCCGGAGGGCAGGCCCATGCCTGAGGGTGACTGCAATTGCGGCCCCACCGCCATCCCCTGCTTCGGGCAGGTGGTCAGCGGGTTGTCGGCCGACTTCAGGGACGGTTTTCTGCCGGAGGCAGTGGGCCGCAACCCCGCGGAGGAGTGGGAGATCTACTGCGGTGTCCGGTCCCTCCTCCCGAAGGAGCCGCGGTGCACGGCCACCGCCTTTGTCCGCCGCTTTATCAAAAATGCGGGGCTGGCGCCCGCCGAAGAGCACGCCGTATATCTCGCCAGGGCTGCGGCGGTCGTCGGCGTCCTTGCCCGGCTGGACAGCACCCTCTTTGAAGATGATGAGGTGCCCCGGAAAAAGAAAAACCTGTTCACCCGAGGGCTTGAGATGGCCCTGTGGCGCGGCGAGGACGATGCCGGACTCCCGTTCCCCGGAGCGGAGGAAGTGTGCAGCACCCTCCTGGGTGTGCCCTCCGGGAGCGGGGAAAAGAACCTGCGGGGCATGGTCATCGTCCGGGGGGTGTACCGCATGATGAGGAGGCACTACCAGGAGGAGGGGGACCTGCCGGCATTCGAGGAGGTCGCAACGGGTTTTGGCATCACCGCGGCGATGCCGCTCTTCCCGCTGTGCTTCCTCACCTGGGCGCAGGTGAAGGCCCTCAGGGACAGGAACGCCGGGTTGATGGACACGACACCCGGAGAGAAGGCGGACTGAGGGCCATGCCCCTTGCAATCCTCGAGTGCGTCCCGAAGGGCGACGGCAGGCAGGAGGGGCAGATGCTCTCCGGGTTCCTCCGCATGGGAGGGCCGGAGGTGGCGTCCCTCTTCACCTTCTCCACCCGGAGGGACCTGACCGCGTTCCTGGAGGACGGTGCGGGCCTGCAGGGCTACAGCCACGTCCACCTGAGCGGGCACGGGAGGGCGAGAGGGGTCGGCGTCCCTTACTTTAAACTGCCCCGCGGGCGGATGTTCGCGGAGGACTTCCCGGAGGGGTGCTTTGCGGGGAAGGCAGTCGCATTCTCGGCATGCGAACTGGGCCGGCGGCGTTTCATCGACCCGTTCAAGAGGCGGACCGGGGCGCGGGTCGTCGTCGCCCCGCAGAGGAAGGTCCTGTTCCTGGACGCGGCAGTCTGGTTCGTGCACTACTACTATTTTCTGCTGCAGCACGGGACCATGGACGTAACGGCCTTCGAGAGGACTGAGGCGTCTCTCCGGCTGTACGTGAGAGGGGCGTTTCGGTACATGTGAGGGGAGGGCCGTCCCCGTACGGTCAAACACAATCCCTCCCCGGACCGGGCCAACCCGTCGCCGTGACCAGATAGACCTACCACAAAAAGAACGACAGAGACATTTCACCCACCATGACCGAATGAATTATCAGAAGAGAGGCTGATAGAACCAGATGATCTCATGCACGACCTCATCAGGGCTATCCTCCTCCGGCATAAAAACAAGGGGATCACCCTCGGCGATCTGGACACCCTCCTCAAAGGCGATGGGATCAATCTCTTCGCCGACACCGAGAGGCAGAAGCAGTTCATCGACACAGTCAGGGACCTCATCCAGGCGGGCGTGCTCGTCCCCCTCAAGAGCGCACGGCCGCTCACCGGGTACGGGGGGCTCCCCGACAGGTACACCATCAGGCAGAACCTGCTCGCAGAGAAGGAAACACCTCTCTCCGCGGAGCACAAAAACGAACTCATCTCCCTCCCCCGCCCGATGTCCATCGATTACTATGCAAAACATGCAGACGACTATCGCAGGGACAGGGAAGCCGTCCTCAGGATCAGGGACCTGATCGAAGGAGGCGGCGACGAGGTGCTGACCGTCAACGAACGCTCCTACGAGATCTTCGGCGACGAGAAGGCGATCGATGAACCCCGGCACGCAGCAGTCGACGGCGAGGCCGTGCTCAGGAACCTCGGCCTGACACTCGCAGACATCAGGGCGAAAAAGGTGTTTGAACCCTTCTTCTACATTGAGAAGGGCTTCGGCACACAGCAGGGGAAAACAAAGAGGACAGTCCTGATCGTCGAGAACAAGGACACCTTCTGGACCCTGCAGCAGGCGGTGACCGCAGGAGAGTTCGACGGCATCACCCTCATCATCTACGGGGAGGGGAACGCGATCCAGAAAAAATTCGAGTACATCGAAACCGTCGGCGGGACGCGGGACGACCTCTATTTCTACTTCGGGGACATCGACAGGGAGGGCATCGCCATCTTCAACCGCTTGCAGGAACGCTACCCCGACTACGGCATCAGGCCTGCCACCTCCCTCTACACCGCTGTCCTGAAGAAGGCGGGATACCGGAATGCTCACCCTCTCAGGAAAGACCAGAAGAGAGGCCAGTTCTCGTTCTCCCCCTTCATCGACGCATTTGACGACGAGAGCAGGGCGGCGATCGAGTGGATCATCAACAAAGGGAGATATCTCCCGCAGGAGGTCCTCACCGCCGTCGACCTCAGGAGGATGAAGGCCCTTGGACTATCAGAGACATTGTAAAGATATCAACGAACGCATGGAGCACCTGGTGTGCTTCTATCCTTTTTTTAAGGCCTATGCCCAGAAGAGGGACTATGACGCACCCTCCCTCGCCCTTGGCGTGCTGACATTTCTCATCGAAAAAGGCCGTCTCCAGGGCCGCACCGTCAGGCCCGACGAGGTTAGGGAATACATCGAAGGAATGATGAAAGAGATGTACCCCGGGCAGACATTCGACTACCAGGAGGTGACACGGACAGTGCTTGGCGACCTTGAGACCACCCCCGGTGGCGAACTCTACCGCTTCCAGTACCGCGACCCGGTCAGAAAACAGCAGGTCAACCGCTATGTCCACCTCGTCGAGTACACCGTGAGCGAGGGCGCCTACCAGATCACCGACGCCGGTCTCGAGTTCATGATCACCATCAAGGAACTCCCCGAAGAGTCCAGGGTCACGGTCGCCCTCATCCTCTTCAAAAAGCAGATCGAGAGCGGGTCCTTCAGGAACGCCCTGGAGACGGTGAGGAACCTCAACCTCGAAGTCTACCGGAAAAAGGGAAAAAGACAGGCCCTGATCGACAGCATGATCTACGGCGACCCCGGCGTCGTGGAGATATACACCGCTTACACGAGGGACGTCATCTCCCAGCTTGAGCAGGAAGAGGAACTCTTCCGCCAGGTCCAGAAAACCCTCCAGGAGATCGCAGGGGACACAAAGAGGATCACCGATCACTCCCGTTCCCTGGGTGACGAAGAGGACTTCATCACCATCAAGGAACTCGAAGATGAACTGTACCGCGGCTACAGTCTCCATAACAAACTCCTCGAAGACTACACCACGATCCCCGCGGAGTATGAACGGATCTCGAAGATCAGGCTACACTCCCTCTTTGACCGCCGTTACCAGTTCCAGAAAAACCTTGAAAACCACATCCAGGCCAACCTCCCCAATGAGGTACATGTGGTGGAGATGCTCCCCCTCCTCCTCCCTGACCCGGGGAAAACATTCAGTCTCTGCAAACTCTTCGAGCCGCAGACTATCATCGGGAAAAAGGCAGAGGTTGCGGAGACACGGGTGAAAGAAGAGTGGGGCAATGCAAAAAAATCGCCCGACGAGATCATGCACGATAGGCAGGTGACGGCCTTCACCGCCTATGCGTCCGTGCTCCTCGACGCCCTCCGGGACGGCGGACGCCTTGACCTGCCCGGGTTCCTGGACCTGGTCCTGGCACGGTACGGGGACGAGGGAATGGACCACATCGACCTGATCCCCTTCCTGATCGAGTTGAACAAGGGCGTGCGGCAGGACGAAAAAGAAGCGTACGAGACTGTCTTCGACCTCCACGCACCAGAAGAACGGCAGGGCGTGATCGAGAAGGCCCTGGTCTCTGCTGCGACCGAAAAGAAGGCCGGGATCGACACGATCCGGGTCAGGTCCAGGCCCGAGATCCGGGTGCCGCTCACCGATGAGAGAGACGTGTACGTCTCGTACCTTGACTTTATGGGAGAACGACAGAATGAAGTTTGACGAAGAAAATCTCGGGGTCGCCCTTGAGATCTTCTCTTCCATCCTGAAGAACGGGTCGGTCACACGCACTGACCACCCCCGCGAATTTTTACGGTACGACCAGGAGGTCGAGGTGAGGGAGGCGCTGGAAATCTGTGCAAGAAAGCAGGGACTGGTCCTGTGCAGGTACCACGATGCCTTCTATCTCAGCCCCGGCATAAACAACCCGGTCTTCGGCCTCTCGAACACCGAGATCAAGCAGGCCCTGGGGATCGGGTTCAACAACCCCGAGATGTACACGGCATTTTTTATCATGCACGTCCTCATCGCCGAGTTTTACCGGGACTCCACCCGCGAACCCTACCTGGAGAAAGTGTACACCAACCGTCTCCTTGAGGTGGTCGAGACGAAGATGAAGGCAATGGAAGGGCTCAAAGACCTGGAGAAGACCAGCGAAGGCCACCAGTTCAACTTCAAAGTGATCGCCGAGACCTGGAACAAACTCCCCCCGGTCGAATTCAGGCCAGACGATCCCGACGAGATCAAACAGCGCGGTATCGGTTCAAAGAACGCCCTGGTCAACAGCACCATCGCCTTTATGGAGAAAAACCAGCTTGTCAGGGAGAACGACGGGGCGGTCTACCTCACCCCGCGGTGCAAGGCGATCATCGCCGGGACATACAGCACCGAGGAGGTCCAGGCCAACGTGCGGGCCTTCATCGAGGGGCTTGGCGAGGCCGGGGAGGAAGACGATGCCTAAACTCAGAGAGATCAGAGTCGTGAACGCCCAGTTCGACGACGGGAGGGGCATATACGAGGACTTTACGATGCCCTTCTATGGCCGGAACGCCACCTATGAACTGAGGAACGGCGGAGGGAAGTCGGTCCTGCTGATGCTCATGCTCCAGTGCGTCCTCCCCAACACCTCGCTGGATCCAAACCACCCGTTCAAGGATATGTTCCGCGGCGGCGATCAGAACCGCACCACGCACGTCCTTGCCGAGTGGGAACTGGAAGAGGGCATTGCAGAGAAAAAATATCTCCTGACAGGTTTTTGTGCGAAGAGGAGGTCGGACCAGGACGAGGGAGAAAAAAACGACGGGATCAAGTACTTCTCCTATATCCACCTCTACGACGGGCCAAACGACCTCGACCTCGAACACATCCCCCTTTGCCGGAGGGAGAAAGATGAGTTCGTGGTCAGGGACTATGCCGACACCCTGAAAATGCTCAGGGAAAAGGCAAGGGCAGGCTACGACATCTGGGCCACTGAAACCAGAAAGGAGTACCTGGAAAAGATCAGGACCTACTGTCTTCTCGAACCCGAATGGGAGTTCATCAAACAGATCAACAGGCAGGAAAATTTCCTGAAGTCGTATTTCCGGGATTTCAGGTCCTCACGGACGCTTGTGGAAAAACTCCTGATAAAAACGATCGAGAGGTGCCTCCAGCATAAACAATCGCTCCGGACCGGAGAAGAGACAGACGGATCAAACGAGAAATATCTTGCTGACGCCCTCTATCAGTGCCAGGAAGAACTCACAAGGTTGCAGGAGGAGCAGAAATGCCTGCACGACTATGAACGCCTCCTGGACGGGATCACCGCCCTGCAGGAGACAAACCAGGAGGTGATCGGGTCGTTCCAGGCATTCGAGGAGTCGAAAGAGAGGGCCGCATCGCAGTACGCCGCACACCGGGACGCACTCGCCCGCAAGGAGGAGGAGATCCGTGACCTCACGGAGAGGGCCGCCGGGAAAGAGGCGGAACTCCGCTCCATAGAAACCGAGATCGAGAGGACCGGGCTCATCGTGCAGAACGTCCGGGTCAATCTCCTCAGGCAGGACCTTGAAAAGGCCGGAGAGGAGAAGACACACCTCAAAGAGGCGGTGGCGGCACAGGAACACAAGGTGAAATGTGCACGGGCGGTGAACAAGTATCTCCGGTACAGGGAGGCGCTTGCAGAGATCAGGAAATACGAGGAGGACATCGAGAATACAACACGCGGTCACCAGGAGGTCTTCACCCGGCTCCAGAGACTGGGAAAGACGCTCCTCGCCCATTCTCTGCGGGAGAAGCAGAGGGTCGCCGACGACCTCCGGAGAGGAGAGGAGGAGGAGGAAGCCCTCAGAGAGGCGAACACAAAACTGACCGAGGCCCTCGGCACCATCAAGGAGAAGATCGAGGGGAACAGACGCGAAATTTCTAATGTAGAGCGGCAGATCGCGGGACTGGACGAGGAGGAGGCAGACCTCCGCCAGAAACATAACCTATGCCCCCGCGTCGATGCAGGGCTCTCCGACCATGTCCCCACTCTCATCGAGGCGACGGAGAGGCGTATCACACGCGAAAATGAGGCCTGTGCTCTTCTCTCTGCAGAGATCGAAAAAAGAGCGATGCGGCTCACAAGAAACGAGGCGTCAGGAGAGGGACTGAGAGAGCAGATTGCTCTAAGGAACCGGGACATCGAGCGGGTGAAGAGGGAGGTGGAGGCCTGTACTGCCGAAGAGCAGGCGGCACACCAGGTCGCCAGCCTCTACGGGATGGACGGGGTCGAGACCTGCCGTGCACATCTCACCGACCGTATCAATGAACTGCAGGAATCTCTGAGAGACCTGAAAGATCGTCGCGCTTTTCTGGAGAAGGAGCTGGAGGGTGTACTGCACTACGGCGTCGCCCTGAACAGGGACACTCTGGACGCCCTCGACACCCTGCGCGAGAAATATGCGGAGGTCATGAGCGGTGCCGGGTACCTGAAAGGTCTCTCCGGCGAAGAAAGAAAGGAGACTTTGGCCAACGCTCCCTGGCTTTCAAAGGCCATCCTCCTCCTCCCCGGGGACTACGAGGCAGTTGTCCGCAGTCCCTCCGTCCTCCCGGCCCGTGTCCAGGACGCATCGGTCATCATCACCAGTTATGGTCATCTCAGGGATAAGAGGCCCCTCACCCTCGGCGACGTCTATATCCCGTCCAGACCGCAGGAACACACTCTCCGCCTTCTCGACAGTGACCGCGAGGCAGAACGCCTCAGGAAGGAGATCGACGGCATCAACGATGAGATTGGTCGGACCGGGGAGGATCTGAAGGGCGCCGGGAAAGACGAAGAGATTCTCTCGAAATTTATCCACAAGTTCTCTGCAGGATACCGGGAGGAGAAAGAGGCCGAGGTCCAGGGATATGCGAATGCACGGGATGAAAAGGTCGCCCGGCATGCCGCCGTGCAGAAAGAGATCGAGGACGACAAAAACGCCCTTCCTGATCTGCAGGCACGCCTGGAGAAAAAAAGAGACGAGGTTGACCTGTTCGAGAGAAAACGTCTCCTGCTTGTAAAAATCCAGGAGATATCAGGGAAGAAGAAAGAGGCCTCCAGCAGTCTGCAGCAGAAAATCCAGTACGGGCAGGAGTGCGAGGCGGCTCTGGAGCAGACCGAGGCCGGTGTCGCCCGGGGCACGCTCGACCTGAAGAACAAAGAGCAGGCGAACAGACAGGTGCAGGCCTATCTCCGGACGGTGACGGGGGCATGTGCGGAGTACCGGGCCTATGAGAAGGATGAGGTCGACCTTCTCCCTGACACCGACGTCTCACGACTCACGGCCGACTACCAGGCCGCAAAGGATGCGGTCGACGGGGTCAACACAAATATCGGCCATGTCCGGGAAATGATCGCCAGAGACAGACGTGAGGCCGAGAGTGCACTGGCCGACATCAGGAATGCACAGGTCTCCATCGCCGAGATCGAAGCCCGTGACCCCCAGGAACCCGTCCCCGACGAGGCCATCAAGGTGCTGAAAGGCGGGGTGCAGGCCCTTCTCGGTCCCCTGAAGAAGGCAACGGAAAGGTATGAGACCGTAGAGGGAGACTACCGCTTTGCGTCCCACGTCCTGGAGAAAGCGGAGGATGTCTTCAACAGCCACGCCCCTGAGCCCTATCTCCGGGACCCGGCCCTCCTCGACGCCTCCCCCTTTGAAGCGGACCTGGAGAGGCTGGAGGACGCACGTGTGCGTACCCGTGACGAGATCGCGGCCCTGCACAGTGCACGCACGGAGGCTGAGGACGAACGGAGGGACCTGGAGAGCCAGTTTCAGGGCTATGAGGTGCTCGACGGCGTCTACCATTTTTCGGGGATGACGCCTCGTCCGGCCGGAGACCTGGTCCCCTCTGCTTCTCTCCAGAAGGAACTTGCTTCAAACAATGCCCGGGTTACAAAAAGCAGAAAAAAACTTGAGGCCAGAAAAGAGGAGGTCATCGGAGACCTCGGCGGGGTCACCGTCGCAGTCGAGTTCGTAAACGAGATCAGGACAAAACTCAGGGCGGCAGAGAACCTGGACGGGGCCTGCGCCACCCGCCAGAGTCTGGACGGGTCTGCCGAGATGATCAGGTCGAAGATCGCCATAACCAGGGAAATGGTCGACGGTCTGCGCAACGTCGAGACAAAGATTGTCGCTCAGGCCCTCGGTATAGCGATCCAGTACAGGGACCACCTGAAGAGGTTCCCGGCGGCCTCGAAGATCGAGATCGAGGGGCGGATGTATGAGATGGTGCATATCAATTTCGAGACGTGCGAGTACTCCAGCGAGGTTGCGGAGGGGAGGATGCACCAGTACATCCAGAACCTCACCCGCCAGATCCAGGCCGGGGAGATCGGGCGGGAAGACCTGGAAAAGGCGCTCATGCCAGACCAGCTGGTGGGCCAGGTGCTGGACATGGAGCAGATCACCGTCAAGATACGCAAGATCAACATAGACACTCACCCCTTACAGGAGTGGGAGAAGATCAAGGCCTCCGAGGGTCAGGAGAATACGATGTATATCATCTTCCTCGTGGTCATCATCTCCGCGATCCGGAGTATCGTCGTCGACCGGTATGATATGAAGACTGCAAAGGTGCTCATCGTCGACAATCCCTTCGGGTCGACAGGAGCACACTATCTCTGGGAGAAGATCGGGTCGGTCCTTGAGCGCAACAATGTCCAGATCATCTGCTCCGGGCATAATATCGGTGTCGATGTCCGGGTGTTCTTCCCGGTCAGCCATATCCTCACGGAGGAGAGGTCGGCGTCGGGGAGGACCAGGATCAGTACCAGGTTCACGGTGGCGGGGAAGGAACTGGACCGGCTTGAGCGGCAGAAGTGGGGAGATATCAGGGGTTGGCTCTGAGCGGGGGAAGAAAAACGGGTATGAAATCCCCTCAGCACCGACGGTAGAGATAGTCGTAACCTGCGATCGTCAGCGTCCGGTCAAGAGGGAGTTCGTCCTGACAGAGATGGCCGGGGCAGCGCGTGACGACGTCATGGAGCCATGCCGCACGTCTGGCTCCGCTCCCGCTCCCTGCACCGGGCGATGTTACATGGACGCAGCGAACGTCCGTGTCGCGTGCGTGGTCCCAGAACGCCTCAAACACCTGTTGATAGGGATAGGCAGGTTTTGAGTCAGGCAGCAGGCTCCAGATATGTGTTATCGCATGGCCCTCGACGTATTCCTCAAGTTTTTCTGCAAGGCCATTCTCCTGCCAGTACCTCCACACCGGCAGACCACCGTGGAGTTTCTCGCCCATCATGAGGTCGTAGGTCTTCAGGGGCTCGTTCAGATCGACCAGGCCGTATAATGCCGACACGATGAACAGATGAAGAGATGGATGATCCCCGCGGGCGATGGCGCGGAGTACATCATGCGTCTTCCGATAAAAGTGTCCGTCATAGAGTCCGACGGCCTGGACCGGGGTCCCCGCCTCGTTGAGAATGCCGTCGAGATTTTCCTTTCTCCCCGCGATCTCTGCCGTCTCCCTGATCCGGGACACCAGGCCGGACCGTGAAGATCCCAGGTCAAAAGGGGGTCTGTGGCCCGGCCCTCTCGACGGAGTTACTCTCTTGACCTTGCAGCAGGGGATGAGGATGAGTGCGTCGTCCATGTTCTCTATGTTGGGAGGGAGGACAATCATTTTTTCCCCTGCTGGCCCGTGAAATGCGGCGAACAGTGGGGTACGGGGAACATATTCACGCACCAGAAGCACACCTCATCCCCCACCATGACCGAGAGCACATATCTCAGTTCCTCGTGGTGCGGCCTCCGGTGGTCGGCGTGGGTCCCCTTCGACGAGTTCTCCGATCGAAAGGCCGCCCTCCCGCCCGGACCCGGCGTGTACCGCGTCAGGCCGGTCGACGGCGATTACCTCATGTACATCGGCCAAACCGGCCGGACACTCGGGCAGCGCCTCTCCGAACTCTCGAAATACCGGAAGACACCCGAATTGATGCCGTACAACGACCCGCACACCGCGGCCCCCTCCCTGTGGGCCTGGCGGGATGCGACCGGGATGGACTTTGAGTGTGCGGGCGCCCCGCTCCCCGCGACGGAGGACGCCCGCACCCGCGAGACGGTGGAGAGTTATCTCCTCTGGCAGTACCGCTGTGAACACGGGTCTTCAACGCTCTGCAACTTCGGGCGGTTCCACCCGAACTACCTGAAGTCGAAGGACCTGTCGAGTCGGAAGAGGGGCGGGCGTCTGCCCGAGGGCCGCACCAACCCTGCCGGGGGGCAGAGCCTGCCACCCCTCCATTCTGCCGGTTTGCCGTGCTCGGCCGACTGGATGGGACTGCACTGGACCGAGCCCCGTACCTTACACGGGGGGTCGCCCGACGCTCCGCACGGGCCGGGGGCCTGTACCGGATCATGAGCATGGGGGCTGACGATGTGGTCTATATCGGGCAGTCGGCGAACCTGAAAGCACGGCTGTCCACCCATGCACAGAAGGACTGGGGCGGGATCGAGGCGGCGTATTCGTATGTTGTCTGCCCTGCGGCTATCCTCCCTCACCAGTTGAAGGAGTGGGAGAACGACCTCATCGCCGGGTACTATTGGGAGATGAAGCGGGCGCCGGTGTACCAGTTCGCCAACCGGTGAGGGGGATGGCTCACCACTGCGGCGACGGTTTCCCTCCCCCCACCATCCCCCGACAAAACCCGATCGTCTCCCCGACCTTATTTTTATGGTGGACCTCGGGGTTGATGATGACCGGGTGGTCGAACGTCCCGATCTTTGCACAGATCCTCTCCCACGGGATCGGGTCGCCGACCGACGGGGTGCCGTGCTTCCGGTGGATATGGAAGCCCCGGAGGAAGGCCGGCGGGACCAGGTCGAAGGAGGCGAAGCACCTCTCCTTCGTCACCGTGTGCAGCTGCTGGACGTCGAGCACGCAGCCGAAGGACGCAAGGAGGTCGTCGCCCCTCGCGGCCACGTCGTCGGCAAGTTTTCGGATCTCCCTCCCCTCCTGGATGCACTGCCCTGTCCTGTTCTCCAGCATGACCGCGGGCCGCATGCCGAACGCCCCCTCATAGGCGTCGAGGAGGGAGACGACAGAGCCGATGATGTCCTGGGTGGTGTTCCTGCGGTCGCCGGGGTGGACCTCGATCAGGTCTGCCGGTCTGCCGAGGACGTCAGAGACATCGAGGACCATCTGGACGAACCTCTCCCGCCACCCGGCATCATACCACTTGAGAGGGGCCTGGGCCGAGATCCCGTAGCCGTCGGTGCGCCTGAGGGAGGGCTCGGTGTGGAGGATGGAGTGCGCCTCGTCCCGGAACACCGAATCGCCGTCATACAATTTCTCGATCGCGGCCCTGTCAGGGACGGCGCAGAGGTCGAGGCCGGTGGCCCGCACCTCGGTCCTGTTCTTGATGAAGTCGGCCGGGACCTCGATGTACGCACAGCCATGCTCCCGCGCCAGCCTCCACCTCTCGTCGAAGCCGCCCCTCTGCTTCAGGCTCGCCACATTGGGGTAGACATAGGAGACGGTCGTCATCAAAGGTATGAAAAAGGGTCCGAAGACCTAATATTTTGCTGAATTGTTCCGCAGAGGATTAGATATTGCAAAAAGAGTCTGCCGACTATTTATGTGAGCCACAAATAATTCAGTAAAAGTGCTTCTTTTTCGGAAGAGTTAACTCTCGCCGTTGCGATCGAGAGATATGACACTCTTCGTCGATACCGAAAAAGGAAAGCAGGTGGCCCCCCTCCT
The DNA here is from genome assembly GCF_001571385.1 of Methanofollis ethanolicus. Taxonomy (NCBI): domain Archaea; kingdom Methanobacteriati; phylum Methanobacteriota; class Methanomicrobia; order Methanomicrobiales; family Methanomicrobiaceae; genus Methanofollis; species Methanofollis ethanolicus. The sequence goes on from NZ_BCNW01000001.1 coordinate 1,788,744, forward strand.
CTACAACGCGTTCAGGACGACAGGCATTCTCGGCCGGGTGGATATGCCGGAGGACAGGCCGCCGGCCGGCGTCGAGACGGGATCGCGTGACCACCTCCTCTTCCTCACCCTCGCCGTCTCCCTCGACTACCAGAGGGACGCGTACGCACTCTGGGAGAGCGCCCGGCGCACCTACGAGGACCCGGCGACGCGGTACCTCTTCGACCCGGAGGCAGTGCACGAGGCATCCTACGCACAGGTCTTCGCGGACCTGAAGAAGCACGGGCTCTCGAAGAAGCACAATGACGACACCTTCATCTGGCGCACGGTGGGCATCTCGCTCTCCAAGAAATGGGGCGGGGACCCGCAGAACTTCCTGGCCGACTGCGGCTATGACGGCCCGACGGTCCTCAGGCGGCTGAGAGATGACCGGCACCTCGCCGACGGCCGCATGACCCCGGACTTCCCCTTCCTGCGGGGGAAGAAGATCGGGCCCCTCTGGCTGCGGATGCTCAGGGACAACGCGGGGCTCGCCGCCCTCACGAACCTGGAGAGCGTCCCCATCCCGGTCGACATCCACGTCGCCCGCGCCTCCCTCTGCCTCGGCATCGTCCGCGGCACGTACGAGGGGAGGCTGGAGGATATCTTCGAGGCGATCAGGCAGGCGTGGGCGGAGAGCGTGAAGGGGCACGCGGCCGGCGGGCGGCCGATGATCGCCCTCGACGTGGACGAGCCCCTCTGGAACCTCTCCCGGTCAGGCTGCGGCAGAAGGGATAGGAGGACCGGCCTCTGCCCGCTCAGGGAAGCGTGCGAGATGGGCGCATACTGCGTGAAGGGACGGGTGGAGATCGAGGGGCAGAGGGCGGTGGTGGAGACGGAGAGATCGACCCCGCGATAGACGGTGGGTACAGAAAACCCCTGGCGATTCAGGGGTGATGAAATGCCAGGGTGTAATCACTTCCTTATGAGAGGCGGGGGATCGGCAGAAGAAAAGGGAGGTCGCAACCCTGCACTCCCTGGTGTGTCTGATCAAATCATCTCAATATTGGCGGAAGTATTAGCGAAGATTGGCGGATCGACTACAATAGTTCTGCCTGGAATCCAACATCGGCAGGCTATGGTGTGATATTTTAACACCTGTACGGGAGAACGATTGGAGACGGGGATGCCATTGAGACCCGGGGACTGGACGACACTCCTCCTTGACCGCTTCACCATGTACCTGGCAGAGCCCCTGACCGTTGACGTCGCCAGGGGAGCAACCGAACAGGTAACCGAACAGGTACGACGGTTTCTCCTCTGCCTGGAGGCAGGACCGCGGGGACGGCGAGAAGCCATGTACTGCCCTGGCCTGAGTCACCGCCCCACATTCCTGTACGATTATCTGCAGCCTGCGATGCCGGCAGGACCCGGCCAGACACGGAAATACCGGATGACGCCGAAGGGCAGGGCGGTGGTGGCCACAGGAAAGTGAGGAGGGCATCAGGTGATCGAACCGGGAAACGTCCCCGGGCGATCATCCCCGATAGGGCAACCCCCTCCGTCCCGAAAAACGTTCAATCCCGCCTCCTTTTCGGCTGTATCCCTTATCTCCCAGGGACGCAGGGCGGGCATCCGAACAGGCCGAACCCGTCTCTCCGATCTCAAAAATGAACAATATTCATTGCTTATATCGCCCTCCTGCGCCTGTCGGTCCCGCGGAGGAGGGAACACCCTGCCCCCTCACCGCCCTCCGGCCTGGGGTCAGGGGGAGGGGCGGGATTTTGGGGGGATTGCGCGACGAAAATGAGAACCATTTAGTCATATCTTCAATTCTAACGCCGGAAAGTCACCCTCCTCATCAGGTCGGTCAGCCTCGCCCACCCCCTCGCGACGGCGGAGGGGTGGGAGGCATTCAGGGACGACCTCGCCGCCGCCGTGCGGGCAGTCTGCCCCCGCCCCTGACAATTATATATGCGGACGGCCCATACGGGCACATCCACGCCCCCCGGAGAGGAGGAGAGATGAGAGACACCCTGGGCCGCGGCATCGCCTTTATGCGGGAGGTCCTCGCCGCCCCGCAGAAGACGGAGTTTCGGTACCGCGACCTCCGCTTCTTCCTCAGGTACGCAAAGCCCATCCGGAGACTCGGGGCCGCAAGCCTCCTCGGCACCCTCGTCCTCGTCGGCCTGCGGGCGGTCATCCCCCTCTCCGGCAAGGTCTTCCTGGACTACCTGGTGCCGGGCGCCGGCGCCCCTCCACCCGCGTTCCCGGTCCCCCTCTCCCTCCCGACCCTCCTCCTGGCGATGCTCGTCCTCGGCGCCGCCGTCGGGGTGCTCGGCCTCGTCCAGACCTATCTCCTGGTGCGGTTCAGGGAGGAGTACACCTTCGGCCTCCAGGCCGACCTCTTCGACCACGTCCTCCGCTTCCCCCTCTCCTACTTCAAATCCGGCCAGACCGGATACCTGATGTCCCGCATCTCCGGCGACGTCGGGGTCATGCAGTACCTCTTCTCCCAGTTCCTCCCCCAGATCATCTCGAACGTCTTCTACGTCGCCTTCTCCGTGGTCATCCTCTACGCCCTCAGCGCCAGGCTGACCGTCCTCCTCATCGTCTTCACGCCCCTCTTCCTCATCGCAAACCTCCTCTTCCTGGGTCGGATCCGCACCGTCACCTACCAGGAGAGGGAGAGGGAGGCCCATGTCTCGCGGGACCTGCAGGAGGTGCTCGCGGGCATCGAGACGGTGAAGGCCCATGCCGCCGAGGAGAGGGAGGTCGGGCGGGTGGTGGCGACCCTGCGGGGCGTGGTCAGGATGCGGGTCAGGAACGCGATGCTCGCCTCCCTCTCCGGCCAGTCCCTCCTCGGCACCGAGTTCCTCCTCCTCCTCGCCGTCGTCTGGGTCGGCGGGCAGGAGGTCATCGAAGGGGCGATGACGATCGGCGGCTTTGTGGCGTATATCGCGTATATCGTGACCTTCTCGGCGGCCGCACGGACGTTCTTCTCCCTCCCGGTCGTCCTCCAGCCCGTCGTCACCTCGGCAGAAAGGCTCCGCGAGATCTTCGGGACCGAGGAGGAGGCGGGCGGACTCGTGCCCGACGCCGTCGAGGGGAGGATCGCCTTCGAGGGCGTCTCCTTCTCGTACCCCGACGGCACGGAGGTGTTGCGTGACGTCAGCTTCACCGTCGGGCCGGGCGAGGTCGTCGCTCTCGTGGGGCGGACCGGCGCCGGGAAGACGACCCTGATCAACCTGGTCCTGGCGTATTATGCCCCGACGGCCGGCACGGTCACCCTGGACAGCCGCGACCTCGCAGACCTCGACCCCCGCTGGGTGCGGGGCCAGGTCTCCGTCGTCTCGCAGGACCTCTTCCTCTTCCACACCTCTGTCGAGGAGAATATCAGGTACGGGAGGCCCGAGGCCGGGAGAGAGGACATCGTTGCGGCCGCACGGAAGGCGCAGGTCCACGACGAGGTCCTGGGACTCCCGCAGGGCTACGAGACTGTCGTCGGGGAGAGGGGGATGCAGCTCTCGACCGGGCAGAGGCAGAGGATCGCGGTGGCGCGGGCGTTCCTCCGGGACAGCACGATCCTGGTCCTGGACGAACCGACCTCTGCCCTCGACGCCCTGACCGAGGAGAGACTGCAGGCGTCCCTTGCCGACCTGGCGGAGGGCAGGACGGTGGTGCTGATCACGCACCGGACATCCCTGCTCGCCCTCGCCGACCGGGTGTACGCGATCGAGGACGGCCGCCTGGTGGAGAGGGCCGCGGCCGGCGAGGCGGCGTGAGAAAGAATTTGCTGTTCCGTTTTTCCCTTTAACAGGAGTTGACGGTAAAAAAATCGTCTCGGGGTCTTCCCTCACCCCTGCATCACGAAGAAGGTATACCCGTACTCCGTGCCGTGCGCCCGGTACACCGCGATCTCCCTTTTGAGATTTCCGACCAGTTCGTCCGCATCCGGGTTGCCGGCGTACTCGGCAGAGAACTCTTCGAGCCTCGCCTCCAGGGGGCGGTAGTACTCCTCCAGCCAGGCCTCTTCAGGGAGGCGGAAGGAGCCGAGGAGGTCGAGACCAGAGGAGGCGATGATCCTCGCCACCCCCTCCTCGGTCTTTATCGAGGGGTCGACATCTTCCCAGAAGGCCTTCGTCTCGGCCGACGGCGCGGCGGTGAACCAGACCGCATCGGAGACGGCCATATATCCGCCGTCCTTCAGGAACTCTTTCCAGTACGGGAGCCCCTTCTCAAAGCCCATGATGAAGATCGAGCCCTCGGCCCAGATGAGGTCGAAGGAATTTTTTTCGAAGGGCAGGTCGTCCATCGAGGCCCGGACCGTCCTGATGCGGTCGGCGACCCCTGCCTCTTTCGCCCTCTCCTCCAGGGTGGCGAGGACAGGCGGGTGGATGTCGACCGCCGTGATCCTCGCCCCCGGGCAGAGTCGCGCCAGGGCGAGGGTCTGCGTCCCGGCCCCGCACCCGATATCCAGGACCTCGGGCCTTTCGGGGAGGTCTGTGATCATGCGGAAGGCGCGGGCCGTGCTCTCGTCGTTGCCCGGCCCCTGCCTGGGGAGGGTCTCGAAGAGGCGACAGATAAGGGAAATGTCCATAGAGGAGGTGAAACCCCCTCATTCAAACTGTTTGTGGTCAGACCAGAATGTCCAGGACGAACTGTTTCGAACCGTCGATCCCGTGGACCGCGACGGCGACGCTCACCGGCGTGCCGTTGTTCATGACCGCCGTCCCCTTCCAGGCGGCCCGCGACCCCTCGGCGGCCTGCAGTCCGCCGGCAGGGTCGACCGAGACGTCAAGGCCGCTCGCGGCAGCGGCGGAGGCGTTCGAGACCACGACACCGTTCAGATAGACCGAGAAGGGGGGGTCCGCAAGAGCGGAAGCGGAGGGTATGTCCCGGGCGGTGAGGACGATGGCGTCGGGGGCGGTGCGTTCGACCGAGATGACGGTCATACCTATCGCCGCCGAGGGGTGCACCCCGATCATCCCGGCACCGAGCATCAGGTGGGCGACGAGCGGCGGGATGACCATAAGGGCGAGGATGATGAAGGCTGTCGAGCCGATGACCAGCCGCGATGCCCGGGCATTCTCTCCGGGGGTGGCCGTCTTCTCCTGCGAGGAGAAGAGGAGGAGGGCGCCGAGGACGGCAAGGACCGCCATTATCAGGGCCCAGAGGAGGACGGAGGGAGCCAGACGAAGAATGAAGGAAACCTCGTAAATAAGGCCCTCAACCAGATCGGTGCTCCCGCGACTGAGGAGATCTGAGACCCGAGCATAGACCATAATGACAAGGCAGACCATACACCCCGAAACCCCGCCAGCAAAGGCGGCCTGCACCTGGCTCTCGACCTCGCCCCGTTGCAGCGCGACCGCGAGCATCCCACTAAGGAAGAGGGCCAGGATGCTGAGCACGAGTGCATGGAGAGTGCTGACGGTGTCGAAAATGCCGTGGTTGAGACAGATGATTCCATGCCAGCACCACGTATCGGCATACGAACTCAGGAATTTGAGCAGTCCGCCGCAAAGAAGCCCGGCAAGGAGCGAGGCGGGGAGGAGACGTTTGAGGGCCGTGAGTGTCTGTTCTTTTTTCATGATATCACCAGGTGAAGGTTCAGGTTCTGGCCCTCTCCACCGCCGCCCATGCCGCGAAGAGTGCCACCGCTCCTGCAGCGGCGATGCAGACGCCCCGGAGGGTCGAGACGGGGAGGGCGAGTGAGGGGGGAAGGGAGAGGTCGAGCGGGTCCGTCCAGAGGACGAGCACCACGAGGTACGGGAAGAGGAGGGTGCCTGAGAGAAGGACGGCGGGGATGGGCCGTCTCAGCGGGAGGTGACGCGTGAGGAGGAGGAACGGTGCGACCGTCGCAAGGAAGAGGAGGCTGAGTCCCGGAAGGAATGTCAGAAGGCTCAGCAGGGCGTCGAGGAGGGGAGGGGCGTCGAAGTACGACCACCCGGAGATAAAATTCGGCAGGTCCATACGCGTCGACGCCCCCATCAGGGAGGCGGGGACGAGATAGAGGGCGGCGAGGAGGGCGAAAAGGATCAACAGACGCCGCGGCCTGGCCTGCACCTCAGTCTTCACGCCCAGGAAGAGGAGGGCGGCGGCGCACCTGACGATAGGGGGGACGCCTATGTCCGGCATCCTGACCGCCGGTTCGGGATCTTCTCCCGGCGGCCTGACAGCGGACGGGGAGAAGCGTTCCGCGATCAGCGCCTCCAGCGCACCCTCCGGGTCGGGGCCGACGACGTCCCCCTGGGTCCCGTAATAGACGATGAAGAAATCATCTCCATTATCGAACGGCCTCACGTAGGTGAGAACGTACCCCATCGCCGTCTCGTTCGTGAAGAACAAGGCCGGACATACCTGCTCCGCCGCGGCGGCCGGGAGATGGTCGCCGAGGTCGAGAGTCACAGGAGATACCTCGCCGCGGGCGGCCAGCGACTCGAAGAACACCTTCTTCTCGTCCCTGAAGGCCTCTTCGTCGGTGTACCACCACTGGCCGACGACGTACTCCTCGCCTGTCTGCCCCCGCGTGCACACGGCATGGAGGGCGGTCGCGGACCGGGAGGAGAAAGAGAGGAAGGGGCCGTCGTCGACATCCCCCGGGTCCAGGTGAAAGTCGCCCGCACGGGTGTGGACGGTGAAGGGGGATCCCGGCGTGCCCGACCCGTCGGGAATGAACCAGACATGCTTCATAAAAGAGTCGGGGGAGTCGGAGCCGCAGATAAACAGGCCGGGCTCGAAAAAACCCGGGACAAACCAGATGAGGATCATACAGAGAAGGAACAGTCCCATGGCCGCCGCCGGCCGCGGCGTCTGGTCTTCGGATCGGGTGGTCGTGCCTCTTTTCATGTGTATGCTCCGGTCAGGGCCGGTGGGGGGAGAGCGGCCCGGACAGGTACCAGTAATGGAAAATACGATATAAAAAGAGTTCGATATTGATTTTGTAATTATAAAGTTATTTGAAAAATATGATCGGTTTTTACCGGGCCGATCTCCGGGAGGGCCATCACAGCCCGAGCACCTCGAGCCCCCAGAGGATGCCGATCATCACCAGCACGAAGGGGACGACCACCACCCAGGCGTTCACATGGAGATACTCCGGGACCGTCAGGATCTCGTACTCGCCCCTCCCCAGGATGCCGCCGACCAGGCGGGGGTACAGGCGGGCGAAGACGCCGGCGCCGACGACCATCCCGACCATGCCGCCGAAGAGGGCGTCGAGAGCGCCCGCCCCGACCGCACCCGCGACCGTCCCCGGACACCAGCCGAGGACCGCGAAACCGGCGCCGAAGATGAGGCCGCCGATCCCCACCGTCCCGAGGGTCACGTTCTTGCAGTGGATACGCACCATCTCCCTCCCCTTGAGGAGGTAGAAGCCGATCATCCCGACGATCACCGCCGAGAGCATCAGCTTCACCACCGTGAAGTCCCGGAGGAGGAGCTGGCCCATGATGACGTCATAACTGGTGACGCCCCCCTTCTGGAGGAAAAAGCCGAAACCGATACCGATGAGAAGGCCGATCACGACCTGGGCCTTCGTGTTTGCGTGCAGGTCTTTGAGCATCCCCCTCACCCGACCCCGTAGATGACCATCGCCACCGCGATGCCGCCGATGAAGAAGAAGGCCGCCGCGAGCATGCTGTTCACCGAGAGCTGGATCGAGCCGCTGATCCCGTGGCCGCTCGTGCACCCCCCGGCCCAGCGTGAGCCGAAGCCCAGGAGAAAACCCCCGATGAGGGCGACACCGAGGCGGACGAGGGGATCGTCGCCGAAGGTCTCCGCCCAGAGCGGCGGCACCCAGGAGAGGGTGAAGCTCCCGGAGAGCGTCGCCGCGATGAACGCCCCGATGACGATGCCCGGGATGACCATCCAGGTGCCGTCGACGGCCGGGACGAACTTCCTGTAGTACGGGTGCTCCTTCACCGCCTCGCCCCGCACCGCCATCTCGACCATGCCGCTCGTCTTGGCGAAGGCCGTCGAACACCCGAGAGGCCTGTTCGCCAGGAGAAAAGAGAGCACGGCCATCACGCCCACGCCGATCCCCGCGAGGTACGGGGACCACTGGGCTGCCATAAGATAGTCGACCATAGCATCCCCGACGATGCCGTCCCTCCAGATAGAGATGCCGCCTCACCTTCGTCACCCGCCCGCTCAACCTATGTATCTGGCAGGCACAGAGTACAGGCAATGGCCCCCGTCAACCTGAGCCCCTCCCTCATCGCCCGGTATTTTTTCCATGACTGTCCGAGGTTCCTGCGGTACAGCGCGACGCCGCCGGCGCGGAGGCGGGCGGACGGCGTCCCCGACGCCGTCGAGGATAAGAGCATCACCTCCCGCATTCTCACCACGAAGGGCTTTGCCTGGGAGGACGAGGTCGTCGGCAGGCGGATACCGGGCAAGGTGCTCGTCGCCGAAGGGGGAGCGGTCATCCATGAACGCCGGTTCTCCGCGGACGAGAGCAAAAAAATCCTCGCCGCGGTGAGGCCAGGGACAGGGGTCTACCAGTCCACCCTGATCGTCCCGAAGAGGTTCTACGCGAGGTACGGCCTCGACCCCGCGGTCTGCACCTTCAACGAGTGCCGCCCCGACCTTCTCTGGTGCGTGGACGGGGAGGACCGCCCCCTCCTCAGGGTCATCGACCTGAAGGCGACAGACCGGGTGAAGACCTCCCACCGCATCCAGGTCGCCCTGTACAGCCTCATCCTGGAGAGCGTCCTCGCGGAGCACGCCATCGAGAGGGCGGCCGACGGGGCGGCGGCAGGCATCTGGCTCCAGGACGCGGATGCGCCCGAGATGCTTGATATCGGGATGGACACGGACGTCCTCGCCACCTTCCTCGCCCGCGACCTCGGGCCCATCCTCACTGTCCCCCACGCCGACCTCCCCTGGCACCTGAGGCCGGCATGCGAGATGTGCCCCTTCTTCGCCTCCTGCCGGAAGGAGGTGGAGGAAAAAAACTCCGTCTCCCTCCTCCCCGGCCTGACACCCGCGGGACGCCGCTTCCTCCACGAGAGGGCGGGGGTCGAGACCCTCGACGACCTCGACCGCTTCCTCACCTCGCCCGACGCCGACGACGTGGTCCGGACCTGCGGGTCCCTGCGGGGGAAGGGTGAACGCCTCAGGGCACAGGTCGGCGCCCTCAGGGACGGGAAAGTCATCCAACTCGGCGGCACCTCGTCCTCCCTGCCGCGGCCCGAAGGGGTGGGCCTCGTCCTCACCCTCGCCCGCGAACCTGCCGGGAAGAGGGTCTATGCGGCGGGCTTCAGGCGCTTCAAGGGGACGGCGGTGTACGGGACGCCGTATCGGGAGTGGACCGCCGTCGCCCGCACCGGAGACGAGTGTGCAACGGTCGTGCAGGAGTTCGTCCGCGCCCTCGCCACCGAACTGGAGGAGGTCGCACGGTTCAACGTGGGGAAACCCTTCCGCGAACAGAAGTCCCTCCAGACCTATGTCCTCGACGACAGCGAGCGGCGCCTCCTCCTGGAGGCCCTGAAGGGGTGCGACGGCCCCGACGCCGCCCGCCTCCTCGCCTGCTATGCTGGCGAGGGGGAGGCGGCCTTCGTCAGGTACCCGGTCGTCGTCCTCTCCCGCGTCCTCGCCGAGTGCTTCGCCCTCCCGGTCCCGGTCGCCGGCCGCCTCCCCGACGCCCTCGCCGCACTCCTCGGCCCCGACCACCCGGCCTCCTTCAGGCCCTCCTCCCTCTTCTGGCCGGAGACGGGGAACCTCATGAAGAGCGACGCCGTCTATATGGCGTGGTACGAGGGGAAGGCCGAGGCGACATCGTGGATCGAGGGCGAGGTCAGACGGCGCCTGCGGGCCGAAGGCGACCTCCTCGACGCGGTGCGGGACCGCACCACCCCCCACCGCTGGGCCGAGCACTTCTCCTTCCCGGCGCCAACAACCTTCAGGCACCCGGAACTCGCCGACCTCGCCGCCGTCATCAGGGAGGAGACGGCCCTCGACGCCGCCGAGGCACGGCGGGTCCGCTCTCTCCCCCTGAAGGAGGCGGAAAACCTCGGCCTCTGCATCAGGATAGAGTGCCGCGACGGGAGCGGGTGGAACGTCCTCTCCTCCCTCGACGCCGCCACTCTTCCCGACACAGGCGGCATGCCCAGCTACCTCCTCGTCCCCGACACCGCGGAGGGGGTGGAGGCGGCGCGGGCCTTCGACGACACGCCTTACCTCGCCACCACCGTGCCGCCGGGCGGCGATGTTCGCTTCGCCGGGATCGTCGAGACAGAGGAGAGACGGGGCCGGGTGACCGGCCTCACCCTCGCCATCAGGTCGGCACGCGGTCAGGGGACCTTCTCGGCAGGCGACCGCGCCCTCCTCTTCCCGCGGGCGACAGACTTCACCTCGTCGGCCATCCTCTCCGAACTCGAGGACTACGACGCCTCGGACACCAACGACCTCCTCGCCCTCATCAGGGACCCACGCCGCTTCGCCGTCCCCATGGCGCCCCTCTGCACACCCGACCCCGCGGCCCTCGAAGGTCTCACCCCGAGCCAGAGGGCGGCCTTCGCGCAGATCATGGAAAACCGCCTGACCCTGGTCTGGGGGCCGCCGGGCACCGGGAAGACCCATTTCCTGGCAGAGACAATCCAGACAACCGCGCGGGCACGCACCCGGCCCCTCCGCATCGCAGTGAGCGCTCTCACCCACGCAGCGATCGAGAACCTCCTCTTCGAGATCCAGAACGCCGTCACCGGGGACATCACCCTGCGGCTCTCGGTGAACAAACTCGAGAAGACGACAAGCCCGAAGGGGCGCGGCCTCCTCGCGCTCACCCGCGACGTCCTCACCGCCATGACCCGTGTCCCCGACGGCTTCGTCCTCGGCGGGACGGCGAAGAGTTTCCAGAAACACCGCGACCTCCTCCCCGCGTTCGACCTCCTGATCATCGACGAGGCATCGCAGATGACATTCGGCGAACTCGCCCTCCTCCTCCCCCTGATCAGGGAAGGCGGGAGACTCGTGCTCGCGGGCGACGACTGCCAGTTGCCGCCCATCGTGAAGGCGGCGGGCGCCGACCACGAAAAATCGGAGTATCAGGACTCGGTCTTCGCATGGCTGAGGCGGCGGGACACCGGGAGGAGATACACCGCGCAACTCCTGGAGAACTGGCGCATGAACAGCACGCTCTCCCGCTTCCCCGCCGAAACCATCTATGGTCCGGGATACACGCCAGCGACGGCAGAGATAGCGGCCAGGCAGATCATGCGTGCGCCGGCGGACGATGGCCCCTTCGTCGCCTGGGCGCTCGACCCGGCCCACCCCCTCGCCGTCGTCGTGCTCGAAGAGGTGCGGGCCACCGTGGAGAACACCGCCGAGGCCGCTCTGGTGGCAGACCTGACCGCCGCCCTGCGGTCGTCTCTCCTCCAGCCGGGGTCTGAGGAGGTCTACCCCGACACGAAGGCCGGCGACGCCGCCTTCTGGAGCAGGGGTTTGTTCGTCGTCAGCCCGCACCACGCCCAGATCGCGGCGATCAAAAAAGCCCTTGCAGAGAGACGGGGCTGGAAGTCAGAACCCTTTGTGGACACCGTGGACAAGATGCAGGGGCAGCAGTGCGAGGCGGTGGTCGTATCATATGGGGTGAGCGACCCCGAGACCGCCCTCGCCGAGGCCGCGTTCATCTACAGCAGGAACCGCCTCAACGTATCGGTCACCAGGGCACAGGCGAAGTGCATCGTCTTCCTCCCGCGCCCTCTCCTGGAACCATCGTTCGACCTCTTCCAGGACCCTGAGACGGCCGAAGGACTGGACTACATGCTGAAGTTGGTTGCGTTCTGCCGGAGAGAGGGAGAGACAAGGGTATTTTCTCTTCCCGGCTGCGGGAAGGTGTCGGCGTTCAGGGTATGAACAATCCCGATCTGAGGAGAGAAATAGATATTTCCACACAGGTGTCCACAATTAATTGAAAAAATATCTAGGATCAAGGCTCATACAATATACAGACATATATATGAGGATTGAGAATTCTCATAAGAGGTGAAAGGATCTCGCGCATCGCATTTGCCCATCATAAGGGAGGCACCGGCAAGACGACGTCATGCCTCAATATAGCCGGGTATCTCCAGACATCGGGCCGGAGTGTGCTTGTCGTCGACTGCGACCCGCAGGCGAATGCAACCTCGGGCCTCGGCATCGTCCCGGGATCGACTGAAAAGACCGTCTACGATCTTTTCATGAGGCGGTTCGACGACTATCCCGACGTCTCGCCCGCGGAGGTCATCGTCCAGACAGCGTCGGGCATCGACCTCCTCCCCTCGTCCCTCGACCTCGTCGGCGCGGAACCCTACCTCTATACCATCGATGACCGGGCGTCTGTCCTGAAAGACGCACTCGACGAGATCGCAGACCTGTACGATATGGTCCTCATCGACACCCCGCCGAGCATGGGCCAGCTCGTCATCAACAGCCTTGTCGCGGCGGACCACGCGATCGTCACGCTGGACCCGGGGGTCTTCTCTCTCGGGGGTGTCAGTACCATGAAGACGATATTCCAGGACATCCAGACCTGTGCAGGCGGGACTGTCCGCCCGGAGATCGCGATCATCGGCCCGGGAAGCAGAGAGTCTGCTCCACGGAAAGGATTTTTTTCTTCGTTCTTTCACCGCCTGTTCCCGGCCGATGAAGATGGCGGGATCGAGGCCGAGGTCGCAAAGACTTTCCTGCGGGTCGAGAAAGTGCCGTACTCTCCCGAAATCCCGATGGCCCAGAAAGAAGGTGTCCCCATCTCCCACTACGCTCCTGCCTGCCCCGCGGGGCGCGTGTACCGGAATATCGCGGCCTTTGTCGAAGGCTGGAACTGAGGGGCTGTCTCAAAGGTGATGAAGATGATCTCAGGTAAACCAGGAAGAATGGCATTGTTTGCCGCTCCGGCGGCGATACTCGGCACAGACAACGACCAGATCGAGGAGACAGGGCAACAGATTGGTGAGAGTATCCGCCCCATCCTCGATGCGCTGAACAGTGCACTGGCCGGAGACCCGTCGGCCTCCCTCCAGGGGAAAGAGGTCCCCGAGTCCCTCTCTGAACTCGGGACGGCCGTCGAAGAGGCGATCGCACACATACACGATAGCGAGGCCGAGATCGAGAGGGCCCGGAAGGAGAGCGAGGCCGAGATCGAGAGGGCCCGGAAGGAGCACGAAGCGGCGATCGCACGTCTCCACACGGTCGAGGAAGAGACAGAAAAGGCCCGGAAGGAGCATGAGGCAGAGATCAAAAAGGTGAGAGAGGAGCGCGAAGCGGCGATCGCACGTCTCCACGAGGTCGAGGAAGAGATCGAGAAGGCTGGAAAGGAGCGCGAGGAAAGGATCGAGACGATCAGAAAAGAACATGCCGAGATCCTCGACGGCAAAAATGCCCTTGAGGCCGGGATGAAGGTCATCTTCGGCGAGAACCCGATGCCGATGGTCCTCGTCGACCGCGACCTCAGGGCCCTCGACCTCAATGACGCCTACTGCACCCTGATGGGCGACACCCGCGACCACCTCCTCAGGGGGACAGGGAGAAAGATCGCGATCAAGCGCCTCTCCGGCGAGGATAACGACGCCGTCTTCTACCGCGGAAAAAAGACCCGCTCCATGCTCGAAGTCACGGTCGGCGAGGCGAAAAAGACCGTGGAGGAGTACGGCATTCCCATCGCCGGGAAAACAGGACGGACCGAGAAGGCCCTCTTCGTCTTCTACGACATGACCGAGACGAAAAACGCCGAGGCAAACCTGAAGGAAGAGATGGCGAAGATCAAGGACCTCCAGATCCGTTCCCAGACCATCGTGGACGAGAACCCCATGCCCATCCTTCTCCTCAACCCGAAATTCGACGTCGTCGCTGCAAACGAGGCATATGCCTCGATGGCAGGGATCAGGAAGGACACCCTGATCGGCATGAGCGCTCGCTCGTTCCGGATCCTCGACCAGAAAGGAGAGGGCCTGAAGGGGGCAATTCAAAAGAAAAAGCGGTGTTACGGTGAAGTCACCGTCGAACTCCCCTCGGGCGTGCACATCCTCGAACAGTACGGCATCCCGATCTATGGCGGCAACGGCAACCTGACCGACCTGATCGTCGTCTACAACGACATCACCGAGCGCCACAAAGAGGAGGAAACGATCAAGGCGCTGATGGCCGAAGCCGAAGAACGGGCAGAACAGTTCGAGAAGAATGCCAGAGAGTTGGGCGAGGTTATGGAGAAGGTCGCGCGGGGCGACATCTCGCAGGAAGCCGCGATCGGCGACGGCGACCTCCTCGCCAGAGTGAAAGAGGACTACAACAGATCTCTTGCAAAGTTCAGGGAGATCCTCGGCGACGTCAACAGCGCCGTTGCCATCGTGGCGTCGACCTCCAGGGACACGAGCCGCGGGGCCGCCGACATCGGGAAGGCCACCGAACAGGTCGCCCTCGCCACCCAGCAGTCCTCGGAATCGACACGGTCGCTCCTCCAGGAGATCGAAGAGATCAGGCAGCAGGTCACCGACCTGTCGGCCTCCATCGAGGAGATCGCCGGGACAACGCAGGAAGTGATGAACCAGGCCGTTGCTTCCTCAGAGGCAGGCCGCGAAGGTGCGGAGATCGGAAAAGTCGCGTGCAAGAAGATGGAGGTTGCCAGTGCCATCTCTGAGCAGAGCGTCAGCGAGATCAACGACCTCAACACCAAGATGCATGAGATCACAAAGATCATCAAGTTGATCAACGAGATCTCCAACCAGACCAACCTCCTCGCCCTCAACGCCGCCATCGAGGCCGCCAGAGCCGGCGAACACGGGAGAGGATTCTCCGTTGTCGCGGGCGAGATCCGGAACCTTGCCGGGGACTCGAAGCATGCAAGCGAGCATATCGAAGACCTGATCGCCTCGATCCAGAAAGACAGCGAGAAGACCGCGGCGTCCATGCGCTCTTCACATAAGGAGATCCAGGACGGCATCGAGAGCGTCAACGCGGCGATCGCGGCCCTGGCAAAGATCGGTGCCGAGATCGATGCCGCCGCGCGGACGGTCACCGAGATCACCAGGGCCACCGACG